>DASYUK010000403.1:0-14119 GCA_036001325.1 Thermoanaerobaculia bacterium | reverse complement strand
ATGAGTTGCGAAAGCGCATCACGCGCATGTTTCAACTCAACATCGATACTTGCGACTTCATCGCACTGGCCGGCGCATCCGACGCGCACAGTTGGGTTGTCGAGGCGCGCTTCGGACGCCTCCTCTGCGGCACCACGCTCTTCGAGGATGTCGTCAAGATCATCACGACGACAAACACGACGTGGAGCCAGACCAAACGCATGGTCGAGCTGATCGTGGCGAAATGCGGAAGGCGCGGCCCATTTCCCTCGCCTGAAGACGTCGCGCGATTCAGTGTCGACGAGCTGCAGAAGGAGTGTCGCCTCGGCTACCGCGCGAAATCGATCCACGCTCTTGCCACCGGGATCGTATCGGGTGCCATCAACCTGCAAACAATCTCCGATCCGTCGCAGTCCACCGAAGGATTGTTTTCGTCCTACAAGACGTTACCCGGCATCGGTCCTTATGGTGCCGCGCACCTGCTGGCCATGGACGGACGGCATGACTTCATTGCCGTCGACACAGAGTTCCGCCGCTTCGTCCGCGACACGTATCACCGCGGACGGCGCGTAGCCGACAAAACGATGTTGCGACGCTACGCAAAGTGGGGGCGGTGGAAGTATCTGGCCTACTGGTCGGAGCTGTGGAAAGCAGTGGCCGAGCGTTTGCAGCCGCGCTGAAGAGGGCGAAATAGTGTACTCCGCTCCGCTCTCCGCCGGTATTCTTGACCGGAAGCGAGGGACGCGCGGATAGTGAGCTCGCGTGGACGACAAGATCAAGCAACTTCTCCGGGACCTCGGATCGGCGATCAATGAGTCGATCTCTTCATCCGAGGATGTGAATCGGCACATACAGAAAATCCGCGATGAGGGTTACAACCTCTACGTCGTCCTCGACGCGACGATCGGATTGAACAAGCAGGGCGAAGACGACCAGGAGCAGCCGCCGGCGACGGCGGAGCTGATCGTCCGCGACGAGAACAAGGACGTGCAGTTCCGCATCAACGTCAGCGATCTCTCGCTGCTCCGCGGACTGGGCATCGATCCGACGCGCAAGGTCAGGGGCGCGCGCCGCGTCGAGCCGCTGGCGCAGAACAGTGACGAATGAGACTTCGATCAACCTGTACGATCTCGCTCCCCGAGAGCTCGAGCGAACCCTCGGCGAGATCGTTTCCCCTCCGTTCCGCGTAAGGCAGATCGCGGAGTGGCTGCATGTGCGCGGTGTCGACTCCTTCGAGGCGATGTCGAACATCCCGAAAGACGTTCGCGCGCGTCTCGCTGCGTCTTTCACGCTGGCGCTCCCGAAAGTCGTCGAGCGCACCGAGCCCGCCGCTGACGGAAGTCAGAAGTATCTCTTCATCCTCGACGATGGCAATCGCATCGAGTCGGTCTACATGCCGATGCGCGATCGGGCGAGCATCTGCCTTTCGTCGCAGGCCGGATGCGCGGTCGGCTGCACGTTTTGCGTGACCGGTTTTTTCGGCGCCGGCCGAAATCTCACGCCGTCGGAGATGCTCGGTCAGTTCTTCATCGTGCAACGCGAGCACGCGATCGCGACGGAGATGATGAACGTCGTCTTCATGGGCATGGGCGAGCCGCTTCTGAATTTCGAAAATCTCGTCACGACACTGGAAGCGCTCTATCGCAACATCGCGCCGAAGCGAATCACGGTCTCGACGTCGGGGATCATTCCGGGAATCGAAGATCTGGCGAAGCTCGATCGCCGGCCGAACCTGGCGATCTCGATCAACGCTCCCGATCGCAAGCGCCGCGAAGAGATCATGCCCATCACGAAGAAATATCCGCTCCACGAGCTGATGGCGGCGCTGCGCCGCTTTCCGCTGGAGAAGGGGCGGGAGATGACAATCGAGTACGTTCTCCTCGCCGGATACAACGATTCGCCGGATGATGCGCGCGCACTGGCGAAGCTGATCCGCGCCCTGCACGCGAAAGTCAACGCGATTCCGTTTAACGCCGATCCGAATCTTCCGGCGTGGATGAAGCGACCTACCGACGCGGCGATCGATCGCTTCGTCGATGCGCTGGTGGGCGCCGGGGCTCGCGTGACCGTGCGTCGATCGAAGGGCCGCGAGATCGCCGCGGCCTGCGGGCAGTTGCGCGGGAAGACGGAGGCGCGCAGTCGCGCGTCACGCGAGCGCGAACTGGCGAACCGCCGTGTGGACCGCGCCGGTCGGACTGAGGCGGCTCGAGTAGAGCGTCACCGCGTCGACGACGAACGGCGTTGACCGGTAGTCGCGCAACGAGCGCTCGAAGAGCTCGATCGACGCGGGCGGCCATCCGTCGCGCATGCGCATCAGCGTCAGGTGAGGATGAAAATCGGCACGATCGAGCTCGATGCCGTTGTGCACGACGACCTCGCGGACCGCGTGAGCAATGTCGGCGAATGGCTGATGCGGATCGAGCCCGATCCATCCGACGCGCGCTCGCCGTGAGTTCGGAAAGAACCCGCAGCCGTGCAGAACGGCGGTGAACCTTTCGACGCCGTGCATCCGCTTCTCCAGCTCCGGAGCGATCTTGTCGATCAGCGATTCGTCCTGCTCGCCGAGAAACGCGAAGGTGAGATGTTGCGTCTCCGGTCGCGCCCACGACGCCGGCGGCAGCTTCGATCGGACGCTGGCGACACGCTCATTGATCTCGCGCGTGACCGACTCCGGAAAGGAGGCCGCGATGAAGAGGCGCATCGAATTTTGGACCGACGCGAATTATGCCTTGCGATCCGCCTGGCCGGCGAGAAATTCGGGCGTGAAGATCTCGCGGATCTTCTCCTCGGGGAGCAGCTTTCGCTTGCGGAGAAGCTCGGGGATCGGCGTTCCGCTCTTGGCCGACTCCTTGGCGATCTCTGCCGCAGCGGCGTAACCGATGATCGGGTTGAGAGCCGTGGCCAGTGAAGGCGAGCTGATGTAATACGCCTCGCAGCGTTCGCGATTCGCTTCGATGCCGCGGATGCACTTCTCCACGAATACGGGTAGAAAGTTTTTCAGGATCTCGATCGAGAAGGTGATCTCGAACGCCATCAGCGGCATCATCACATTCAACTCGAGCTGTCCGGCCTGCGATGCGTACGCGATCGCCGTGTCGGCGCCGATGATGTGGAAGAGCACCTGGTTCATGCACTCGAGCAGCGAAGGGTTCACCTTGCCCGGCATGATCGAGGAGCCGGGCTGCACCGACGGCAGGAAGATCTCGGCGAGTCCGGTCTGCGGTCCGCTGGAGAGAAGTCGCAAGTCGTTCGTGATGCGCGTCAGCTCGAGGGCGAGATTGCGCAGCGCACCCGAGGCAGCGACGACGGGAAGCATCGATTGCATCGCCTCGCGAAGGTCGTCGGCCGCTTCGAGATCGAGGCCGGTGAAGTCGCGCAGGTATCGAACGACGACGAAGCGGTAGCCGATCGGCGTGTTGATTCCCGTTCCGGTGGCCGTTCCGCCGATGCCGAGGATCTGCAGCTCGCGCGCGGCGTCGCGGAGAAGTTGCGTGGAGCGGTGCATCGTCGCCGCATAAGCCTTGAACTCCTGGCCGAGCGTGACGGGCACCGCGTCCTGCAGATGCGTTCGTCCCGACTTGATCACGTCGCGAAACGCATCGCCCCGTTCGTCGAACGCCGCAGTCAACTGATCTAGCGCCGGAAAGAGTTGATTGAGAAGAAGCAGCGCGGCGATTCGGATCGCGGTCGGCACCGTGTCGTTCGTCGACTGCGCCATGTTCACGTGATCGTTCGGATTGATCGGCTTGTACTCGCCGATGCGCCCGCCGAGCTTCACGTTGGCGAGATTGGCGATGACTTCGTTGACGTTCATGTTGAACGAAGTGCCGGCGCCGGCCTGAAAGACGTCGACGACGAAGTCTTTGCGATACGCCTCTTCGTTCGAGAGAATGTCATCGCACGCGGCGGCAATCGCGGCGGACATCTTCTGGTCCATCGATCCGAGCTCGTGGTTCGCGAGCGCTGCCGCTTTTTTCAGAAGAACGAAAGCGCGGATGAAAGCGGGATGCTCGCGCAAGCCGCTGATCGGATAGTTCTCGACCGCGCGCTGCGTCTGTGCGCCGTAGAGCGCTTCATCGGGAACCTGAACTTCGCCGAGAGTGTCGCGTTCAATTCGCATCACGCGAAACTCTACTACCTTCTCACCGCGCGGCGCTTCGGCAACTGCGCGACAAAGATGCTGGCGCTCGTCACCGGTCCCCAGTTGTCATACGCGTCGCGCGCATGGAAGTAGATCGTGTGCCCCGCGCCGGCGATCCAGTCGTTGGTGACGTATGTGCCGCGAACCGTTTCGACCGAGGAGTCGAACGCGCCGTCGACGGCTGCCGCCGCACTGCCGGTGCCGTCGGACCCGATCGTGTCGACGAAGAATTCCGCGCCGGCGATCGGCGATTCGTCCGCAACGGTTGCATCGATGTTGATCGTGATCGCAGTCGTCGCTGGATTTGGAGAGATGGTCAGCGCGCTCGTCTGCGGTCCGACGCTGTCGAGCCAGAGATACTCGACGTCGACGTAATCGTTGTTCGTCAGACCGAGATCGATCAGAAAGGTGCCGTCGGCGAGATCGATGCCGGCAGGCGTGCGTACGACGCGTCCGCGCTCATCGAGGCCGCCGTTGTAGCCCTCGAAAAAAGCCGCCTGCGCCTCCGGCTTGCCGCGCGGAAGATCCTTGAATGTTTCGCGGATGATCGATGGGTTCCAGTAGTCATCACGAATGTTCCACGGCCCGATGTCCCACACAGGAACGATGACGGTGCGACCGAGATACGTGACGCCCACCTGACGTTCGTTGCCGAAGTTCGTCGAGAGCGCGCGCCGCGACGGCAGCGCAGCGAATCGATCGTTCGGCACGATGACGTGACCGTTCGCCGTGGTGCCGCCGACGAGACCTTCGCGCGTCGCGAAGATCGAGCGTGTGTACTTCGCCGCCGAGGGCGGCGGCGCTCCACGGAGCTCGTGCCGATAATGCCACTCGGTCTTCCCGCCGAGGCGTACCGTCAACTCGAGCGCCATTGCCGCGCCGGGAAGGATGTGGACCGTAGCGATTGCCGAACCGTCGACCGTGATCGGGTAATCGCGTCCATCGTACGGCGTCGGAATGGAGTTGATCAGGAACTCGCCGCGCCGACCCGTTCGCGCATAGCGATCGCCGACAGTGACGAGCGCGTCCGCGACCGGACGGCCCGCGGCATCCGTGACTGTCCCATAGACATTTCCGACATAAGTTGAAGGATCGATGGCCAGTAAGAGAAGGGCGAGGATCATCGATCACGCGACTTGCAAGAGGAATGAGAGGTAAAATTTGCCTGTTATGAGACTTGAGTCTAGCAGACTCAATGTGAGGCAACCAAATGAATTTTAATAAACTTACGGTCAAGGCGCAGGAGGCGGTCGCCGAAGCGCAGAACCTCGCGCGTGGGGCGGGGAATCCCGAGCTTACGCCCGAGCACCTTCTGCTCGCGCTGTTGCGACAAGAAGGCGGCATCGTTGCGCCGATCCTGAACAAGCTCGGACTCAATCCCGCGACCATCGAGGCGGAGATCGCCGGCGAAGTTGCGAGGTACTCGAAAGTCGGCGGCGCATCGGCGGAGCCGATGACCTCGTCGGCGCTGCGCAAAGTCTTCGACAAGGCGTTCGAGTCGGCGACGCAGTTCAACGATGAATACGTGTCGACCGAGCATTTCCTGCTCGCCATCGCGCAGACGAAGGAGACGACCGCCGCGCGCATTCTCGCGCGACACGGTGCCGTTCCCGATGCGCTGCTCAAGGCGCTGCAGTCGGTGCGCGGCACGCAGCGCGTGACCGATCAGAATCCTGAAGACAAGTACCAGGCGCTGGAGCGCTACGCGCGCGACCTGACGGCGCTCGCCCGCCGCGGCAAGCTCGACCCTGTGATCGGCCGCGATGAAGAGATTCGCCGCGTGATTCAGGTTCTCTCGCGCCGCACGAAGAACAATCCCGTTCTCATCGGCGAGCCGGGCGTCGGTAAGACCGCGATCGTCGAAGGGCTGGCACGACGCATCGTCGAAGGTGACATCCCCGAAGGTCTCAAGAACCGGCGCTTGGTCGCGCTGGACCTCGGTGCCATGATCGCGGGCACCAAGTATCGCGGCGAGTTCGAAGATCGCCTGAAAGCGGTCATCAAGGAAGTCGAAGAGAGCGAAGGCAATGTCATGCTCTTCATCGACGAGCTGCATACGCTCGTCGGCGCCGGTGCCGCGGAAGGCGCGATGGACGCGTCGAACATGCTCAAGCCCGCGCTCGCGCGTGGTGAGCTGCGCGCGATCGGCGCGACGACGCTCAACGAATATCAGAAGCACATCGAAAAAGATGCGGCGCTCGAACGCCGCTTCCAGCCGGTGTACGTCGGTGAGCCGACGGTCGAGGACACGATCGCCATTCTTCGCGGCTTGAAGGAGCGCTACGAAGTTCATCACGGAGTGAAGATCCAGGACTCGGCGATCGTCGCCGCCGCGACGCTGTCGCACCGGTACATCACCGATCGTTTTCTGCCCGACAAGGCCATCGATCTGGTCGATGAAGCTGCGTCGCGTCTACGGATCGAGCTCACATCGATGCCGCAGGAGATCGACGAGCTGACTCGTCGCCGCACGCAGCTCGAGATCGAGCAGAAAGCGTTGGCGAAGGAGAAGAACGACTTCTCGAAGCAGCGGCTCTCCGTAATTGAATCGGAGATGGCGGAGCTCAACGAGAAGATCGCCGGTCTCAAAGCGCAGTGGGAGAGCGAGAAGGCGGTCATCACGCAGATCAACGATCTCAAGAAGAGGCTCGAGGAAACGCGCGAGGCCGCCAACCGCGCCGAGCGCGACGGCGACCTGAATCGCGCAGCGCAGTTGCGTTATGGCGACGTCCCGCAGATCCAGAGAGACCTCGATGCTGCGAACGCGCGCCTTGCGGAGATGCAGAAGGGGGGAGCTCTGCTGCGCGAAGAGGTGACCGACGAAGACATCGCCGAGATCGTTTCGAAGTGGACGGGCGTGCCGGTCACGAAGATGCTCGAGTCGGAAGTGCAGAAGCTCGTGCGGATGGAGGACAACCTCAGACTCCGCGTCGTCGGCCAGGAAGAAGCGGTTCGCGCGGTATCGAATGCTGTGCGCCGCTCGCGCGCCGGCCTCAAAGATCCCAACCGTCCGATCGGCTCGTTCGTCTTCATGGGGCCGACGGGTGTCGGAAAGACCGAGCTGGCTCGCGCTCTCGCCGAGTATCTGTTCGACGATGAGCACGCCATGGTCCGCATCGACATGTCGGAGTACATGGAGCGTCACGCGGTGGCGCGGTTGATCGGTGCGCCGCCCGGATACGTCGGCTACGAAGAAGGTGGTCAGTTGACCGAGGCGATTCGGCGCCGGCCGTATGCGGTGGTTCTCTTCGATGAGATCGAGAAGGCGCATCCGGAGGTGTTCAACATCTTCCTGCAGATCCTTGACGACGGCCGTTTGACGGACTCGAAGGGACGCGTCGTCGATTTCAAGAACTCGGTCATCATCATGACCTCGAACGTCGGCTCGCAATACATTCACGAGTATCAGCAGTCGATGAAATCGCCGGCGCAGGAAGAGGAGATGCAGCGGAAAGTTGAGGAAGAGCTCCATCGCCATTTCCGGCCGGAGTTTCTCAACCGCATCGACGACGTGATCGTCTTCCACGCGCTCGATCTCGTGCACATCAAGAAGATCATCGAGATCCAGCTCAAGCGACTGGCGAAGATGATCGGCGAACGAGGACTCACTCTGGAGATCAGCGAGTCTGCGAAGGACCATCTGGCCCGCGAGGGCTACGATCCGGCGTTCGGAGCGCGCCCGCTGAAACGGACGCTGCAGCGCGAGATCATCGACCCGCTGGCCATGAGTCTGCTCGAAGGCAAGTTCAAGCCGGGCGACACGGTGTTCGTGAACATGACGAACGGGAAGCTCGATCTGGCGCTCGAGCCCGAGCCCATGAGCGTGCACTAAGGGATGTAATACAGCCGGATCGTCTTCCCGACCCGTCGCACCGGCCGGTAAAGGTCGAGCCATCGATACTCGCCGTGCCGTCCGTCCAGAGCGAGCGCGGTCTCGCTCACGGCTGCCCATCCAGTGTCCTTGCGATAGGGAACCAGACTGTGGTCGACGACGATGTCGTGCGCGTAGATCCACGCGTTGGTCGCGATGAGAACGTTCAGCTTCTGGATGTGAAGATCGCGCACAGCGCGGCGCAGGCGCAGGATGTCCTGTCCCCAATCGAGATTGCTGTCGACGACGATCTGTTCGGGATGCTCTCCGGCTGCTTCGTTGAACCAGGCGAGGAGTCGGAATGCGCGGCAATCGAGCCGATCATGAACCATGCGATCAGCGCGGCAAGCATCGTGCGTCGCAAACGGATCGGAGCTCCGGCGCCAGATCGTCGTTGCGGCGAATGCCGCAACGATCGCGAACAGCGGGTACATCGGCAGACTGCTCCGCGAAGTTAGAGATCGGCGAGCGCCTCAGATTCCGGCTATCCTGATCCAATGGGCGATCCTGTGAAACAACTCGGGGTGGTACCGTTCAAACGCGTGTTCCCGGCCAACGAATCCGAGCAGCAGCCCGACGAGCCAGGAGTAGCAAGCCAGGACCGCGACAGCGACGCGGAGTGGAATCATCCGAATGTGTAAGTTGGCTAAGAGGTCGAAACCCTTTTCGATGCAGATAACGGTCGCGGCGGTCATGAGCAGCATGAAATCGAGTTCGTAACGCACAACGACGTACCAGCAGGTTGACAGACCGGCCATGATTAGCCACGCACCAGCCATCAGGTAGACGGCTGCGCGTGTGCCCTCGTCCGGAAGCTCAACGCGAAGCGCGAACAACAAAGCCAAAAAAGCACCGAGGATCGTTAGGGGCACCAGCGGAGCCACACCCACCACCTCCTCCGAGCCAGGGAACGACACGGCGGGATCGAGTTTCGAATTGGCCAAGTTCACGAAAGGGAAGTCAGCGTGAACGATGAGCGGCCAAAACACGTAGTGCATGGAATTGTTGCCGAATCTGAAGAGCTCGGGGAAACTGCGCAAACGGCATACAGCGCGACCTTGCATAGAAATGCCCGTAAGTTGGTACGCATGTCCGAACTCACCCGGTTTCCCGAAGCGCACGGTGTTGTACCAGAGCATCGCCGCCGCAATTACGGTTAGAGGCACGCAGGTGGCAGCCAACTTCTTAAGCAATGTCGACGGGCCTTTGACGCTCCTGATGACAACTCCGGCCGTTACTAAGATAAGAATTCCAAGGTTCGGGCGCGCGGCTATCGCGAGCGCCAGCCACCAGCCCATCCAAGCGGCTTTAGCGGAAGTCGGCGATTGGACAAATCGAACGAGCGCATATGCCCATGTCGCCGTCATCGCCATCCCTGCCATGATCGAGACCTCGTAGATCCGAACCTCCGCGAGAACGAAGACGCCGACACCGCCGCAACCGATGAACACCACCCAGAGCGCGAATGGAATCTGTCGCGGCCTCGCATTGTGAGCAATAGACAAGGCGAGGGCGAGGTAGGTGAATGCAACAGCAGCGAGGAAAGCCCAGGAACTGAACACCACACCTGCAAGACTATCGGGAGGATAACCACCCCGTAGGATGCGATACGGCATGTAAAAGATCAGCGCCGGAAGCGGCGAAAAATATAGGTAGTACCTGCCGTTGAGGTAGCTCGCGTCCCAAATGTAATTGATCCCACCGCGAGCAGCAGGATCGTATGGGTTGGAGAGTCGCGCTAAGCGAGGATCCGGTGTACTCGCCATGGAAAGATGTCCGCGAGAGAATCCTTCGGCAAGATCGGCGTACAGAGAGCCTTCTACGCCATGAAGCCGCCGGAAGTCGAACGATCCTCCACCTCCGAAATAAGCGTAGAGCGTAAGAACGCACAGAACAGCGATCGCTGTCGGCGTTCCACGCGCCGCGCTGCTCAATAAACGCGTCCACGACACTCGCAGAGCATACATTCTGCTGGCATCGCATCGGGCCGATCGGTCGGCTCACGACGCGCACGGCCGACGATGATCGAAACAGTTTCGGTCCGAGCGGAGAGCGGCGTGAGTATAGTTCTGACGCGTGCGGCTCGCGCGACGACGAGCGCGACAAGTCCGTACGTTTGTCATGGCCCACCGCGAATCCGCTTGGATGCTCAGCGCCGCCACTGTAGCCGTGCTACTTCTTGCCACCGGTCTTCGTCTTGGCCATCTATCGAGTTGGTCGCTCAACAACGACGAGATCGTGGAAGCGTCGTGGTCGTCGATGTCTTTCTCCGACATGATGAAGGAGGTGCGGCGCGACGCTGTGCATCCGCCCGCTGATTACCTCGTGCAGTTCATCGTTGGGCGCATCGGTCCGGAATGGGTGCGTCGTCTGCCGAGCGTGATCGCTGGTGTCGGCACTGTTGCCGCGGTCATGCTGCTCGGTCGTTTTTGGCTCAGCACATCTGCCGGGCTCGCTGCGGGACTCCTCATGGCTGTTGCGCCGACGCACGTCTGGTACTCACAGGAAGTGAGACCGTATGCGCTCGGTCTCTTCTGGATCTGCGCCAGCCTGGTGGCGCTGGAGATTGATGCCATCAGCCAGAGGCGAGTCTGGGCGGGCGCGTGGTGTGGACTCGTGTTCCTCGCCGGTTCCACTCTCTACTTCGCCGGGATGATCGCGGCGGCCGCCGGCATTTTTCGAATCTTCATCGATCGGCACGATCGTCTCCGGTGGCTCTGGCGCCGGCTTCCGCTGATCGTGTTGATCTGGACGATTCTCTACGCGCCATGGCTGACAGTCGTGCGACACGTCGCGACGAGTCCCTCGCCCGGACCCTCGGAGAAGCTTGGCAAATGGTGGTGGATGTCGCGGCTGCAAAGCCTGGGCGTCGGAAATGAGATCGTCATCGAGCCGATCGATCTGGGCTCATGGACATTCTGGTTTTGCGTGGCGATCGGCACAATCATCAGCGCTCGCTTCCGTCTTCTCCGTGTTGCCGCGTTCATGTTCATCGTGGGAACGGCGATGGAGATCGCGCTTCTCCAGATCCACCCGTACTATTCGAGTGTTCGTTATCTGCTTCCCTCGTGGCCGGCCGCATTCGTGCTCGGCGGCGCGGCGATCGCGTTTCTGAGCCGCTATCGGCTGGCGAGACCGATCGCAGTCGCTGCGCTCGTACTCTATGTCGGATACGCGGCGATCAAATTGCCTGAGTACTATCGCGGTCAGAGATCAGACTGGCTGAGTATCGCGACGTATGTCCACAATCGCGTGAAACCCGGTGACCGCGTGATCGCAACGAATAATTGGGTGATACGCAACTTCGGTTACTACTGGAGTCGCTTGCCGGCTGTCGAGAAGGTTTCGTTCAGTCGATACTGGCAGTTAGATGAGGATCTCGTGGGACCTGCCTGGATCGTGACCGGTCAGTGTTCGCCGCGCGATGCAGTCAAGCCGGCGGGCGTCATGAAACGCTTCCCGGTCACCGAGTTGGCCGAGGTTCGCTATCTCAGACCGGGACAGCGCCTCTCGATGCGTGAGGAATTTTGTCCTGAATAGCCCGGCGTGCCTTTTGCCTGTCGTTCTGACATGCGAAAAATAGCTACACTTCTCGCTCTTGTGCTCGTCGTTTCCTGCAGTCGCACACGCACGGAGAAAGTCACCGGCGGCACGGGTGGTCCGCCGCCGCCGACCGAGTTGTCGGCCACAACTGGAACGTCATCAACCGCACCGATCGCCGCAACGGGAACTGAGGTCGTTCATGCCAGCGGCTCGGCGACTTCCACGATCGTGACACCGACCACGACCACCGCATCGATGACGACTCCGACTGAGACCACAGCCACCGTTGTGACACGGACGACGAAGAAAGGTCAGTAGATGCGCCGTGTTGTTTTGTTGCTGCTGGTCATCGCGTGCAATCGCCCGGAGAATACGGGCGACAACCGGGCGAGGATGAACCCCGTCACTCCGCCGCAGAAGGAGCTTCCTTCGAATCGCGCTGCCGCAGCGACGCCGGCGCAGCTTCGCGTCGAGCTCCTCGAATATGAGATTCGAATGCCGGACACTCTTTCAGCCGGCCGTCAGTCTCTTCTCGTCGTGAACAGCGGAAAGGTCAATCACAGTCTCGTGATCGAAGGAAATGGCCGGAAGGGCCAACTGTCGCAACAGATCACGCGCGGCGACAGCGTACCGCTCGATCTCGCGCTGACGCCCGGAAACTACACGTTCTACTGTCCCGTCGACGGACATAGAGGCAAGGGGATGACGCGAACCGTGAAGGTTCAGTAGTAGCCGTTCGCCGTCGAGAAGATCTCCTCGTACACTTTCCTCGCCCAAGATCGCTTCCCGTGCTGCGACGGCTTCAACCACTCTTTCAATGGAAGCGTGAATCCTGTCTTCCTCCGAATGCGCACGGCTTCGGGAAGCGGCGGGTGCGGCGCTTCCGCGAGGATCTTCTTGCCTCGCTCGTGGCGCGTGACGAGCGCCGGCGCGATGCGTTTGAGCAGATGCGCATCGACGAGCGGAACGCGCACCTCGAGCGAGTGGGCCATGCTCGCCCAATCCATGTCGCGCAGGATTTGATTGCGCAGATAGAGCGACGACTCCAGCGCGGCCACGCGCGCGAATGGATTGCCGGGATCGGGCGTGATCGTGCACTCGATGAGCCGCAGCATGTTCAACCGTCGCAAACCTTCGTCAGCGATCTCACGACCGAGGATTTCATCGAGCTCTGAGGTGAGGAATCGTCCGCGCTTCACGAAGTAGGCGCCGGCGTAAGACGCACCGTAGCGGACGATCTCGCCCATCTTCGGACTGACGTGAGGACTGGTTCGCGCGAGCGCTGTGTTGATCGAATGCACCGCGTCGCCGAGCCGAGGAACGCGGGAAAGGACGGAGGTGATCGGCATCCAGCGCGGGATGTCGCGAAACGACGTGTAGCCGCCGAACAGCTCATCGCCGCCCGCCCCCGACATCGCCACTTTCAGTCCCATCTCATGAGCGGCCTTGCTGATGAAGTAGCTGTTGAGACCATCGACGCTCGGCTGGTCCATCGCCTCGAACACGCGCGGCACGCAATCGAGAAACTCTTCTCGTGACAACTCCTGAATCGTGTGCCGCACGCCATACTGCTCGGCGACGACATGCGCCAGCGGCGCCTCGTCATTGTCGCGGCCGCGATACTCGTCGAAGCGAAGCGTCATCGTCTGCAGATCGCTCGCGCCACTCTCGCGCGCGAACGCGACGACGGCACTCGAGTCGATGCCCGATGACAGAAAGGCTCCGACCGGCACATCCGCGACCATGTGATAGCGGACCGATTCGAAAACGGCATCGTGCACGATCTCGCGACGCTGCTCATCATTGAAATGATCTTCGCGCTCGACGGCGTCCCGCAGCGTCGCCGCGATCGAGAAGTACTGCACGGGTTGCGATGCCCCGCGCTCGTCGATCCAGCAGTACGAGCCTGCCGGCAGCGCGCGGATTGACCGATACATCGTGAACGGCTCCTGCAGCGTTCCGCGCAGAAAGAATGCAACAGCACCCGCAGGATCGAACTGCTTCGCCACGCGTCCGCCGGCGATGAGCGCCTTCACCTGCGAGGCAATGCGACACGTCTTGCCATCGTCGGCGTAATAGAGAGGCTTGATGCCGTACGGATCGCGCGCGAGGAACATCTTCCTCTTCTCGCTGTCCCAGATCGCGAACGTGAACATGCCGCGCAGCTTCGGCAGCATCGCCTCGCGCTCGCGCTCGAACATCCGAAGGATCACTTCCGTGTCGGAGTGCGACGTGAACTCGACGCCGCGCTGCTGCAGATCGCGGCGCAGCTCCTCGTAGTTGTAGATCTCGCCGTTGAAGATGATCACGTTGCTCGCACGCTGCATCGGCTGTGCGCCGCCGGGAGAGAGATCGATGATCGAGAGACGGCGGTGGCCGAGGCCGACGCGGCCGTCGTCGGAGAGCCAGGAGTCGGCGGCGTCGGGTCCGCGCGAACGCATCGCCTCGCGGCAGACGAGCAACTCACGCGGATCCACCGGCGGCGCTGATGGGGCGTAGGCGAAGATGGCGTTGATGCCGCACATCGCGCCGTGAGTATATGGTCGTGGGTCGTGGGTCGTAGGTACCGGGGGCCTCAGCGCCTA
>DASYUK010000402.1:0-2396 GCA_036001325.1 Thermoanaerobaculia bacterium | reverse complement strand
GAATTGCCTGATGCACGCGTCGTGGTGATCGATCCCGGCGACATGAACACAGAGATGCACGCGCTCGCCGAACCGGGCGTCGATCTGTCGCACCTTCCGTCGCCCGATGCCGTCGCGCCGAAGATCATCGAGCGCATCGAGTCGGAGAAGCTGGAGGTAGTCACGTCGTGAGCGCGCTCGAGTTCTCGCTCCCGCCGCAGCTCGAAGCGCACGAGCCGGCCGAGCTGCGAGGAACAGGCCGCGATGATGTGCGCATGATCGTCTCCGATCGCGCGACCGGCGAAGTCTTCGACACGCATTTTCGCGAGCTTCCGAATTTTCTGCACCCTGGCGATCTCCTCGTTCTCAACACGTCGGGAACCTTGCCGGCCGCGCTGACGGCGTTGCGCGAAAACGGTGAAGAGATTGCGATGCACTGGTCGACGTCGTTGCCGGGCGGCCTCTCGGTCGTCGAGCCGCGGAAGGTTGAAGGCCGCGGGGGCGAAGTGCTGACGTTACCGGGCGGCGCGAAGGGAACACTGCTCGCACCGTACCGCAACTCGCGCCGTCTGTGGATCGCACAACTCGACATCGGTGTCCCGATCATCGATTACCTGCGGCGATGGGGAAGACCGATCCGGTATCCGTACATTGCGAAGCGCTTTCCTCTCAGCGCTTATCAGACGGTCTACGCGCAGCTCGATGGATCGGCGGAGATGCCGTCCGCAGGCCGTGCGTTCACAAAGACCATGCTGGCGTGTCTGCGTGCACGCGGCGTCGGCATCGCCCGCCTCGTGCTCCACACCGGAGTGGCGAGCCTCGAATCGCATGAGGCGCCGTATGAAGAATGGTACGAAGTGCCACTTCGCACGGCGGAGCGCGTGCGCGAGGCGAAGACACGCGGCGGACGCGTGATCGCGGTTGGAACGACCGTCGTTCGGGCTCTCGAGAGCAGCGTAGACGCGAATGGCGAGCTGGTCGGTTCGCGCGGCTGGACCGATCTCGTGATCACGCCCGATCGCGGCGTTCGCATCGTCGATGGATTGCTCACCGGTCTTCACGAGCCGAGGGCCACGCATCTGGCGATGCTGGAGGCGATCGCCGGGAAGGAGACGATCGAGAAAGCGTACGCAGCCGCGCTCGAACATGAGTATCTCTGGCACGAGTTCGGTGATCTACATCTGATCGTCTGACGATTTGACGATGTCTTGACGCGCCTGCGAACGACTCTCTCCCGTCGCGTGCCGACTATGGATGCATGGCACGTGAATTCATCGTCGGCTTCAGCATGGTCTCGGGACGTGACGGCGAGATCTTCTCCAGTGCACCGGTCATTCCGATCCGAATCGCCGCAGAAGACGCAATCGCGGCACTGCACACTTTCGCCCAACGCTCAGAAGGAACGATCCTCGAGACCTCGCGGCGCGACCTGACCGTCGTATCCGCGAAAGTGGGAGTCGACGGCCGGATCTTTCGTGTCCACGTCTCCGACTTCACGCAGTAACTGAATCCGATCCCATGCGACGCGGCCGCTCACATGCCGACGAGGTATTTCTCGCCCGTCGGAGAAGGCACGCCGCCTTTCGGCTCGAGCGTGACGGCGAGCGCCTTGATGTTCGTTTCCACCGGAAGATTCTGTACGACGAGCGATGCGTTGCCGCTCTTGTCGACGTTGAACACGCCCGCGCTCTGCGGCGCGACCTGATCGGCGCGGATGATCCAGAGTTGATAGCTCTTGTCGTTCGGATTCGCCGGCAGGCCGTTGAAAAAGACGAACGCGCGGCGCTGCGCCGGATCGAGGAAGACACGCGCCGATGCCGTGGGAGCGACCGCCTGGCCGGAGAGCTGAATCGTGCGCGTTCCTGATCTGCTGAGTGCCGCGATCGTCTCCGACAGCTTCGCGCGATCGGTTCGTTCGCGCTCGAGCGCACGTTGCGTATTGCGGAGTTGAATGGCGGTCAGACCCCACAGCGCCAGCAGAAGAATGGCGGCGATGCTGAGCCACCACGGCGACGACGGCGGCGGAGCCGGTCTCTCCAGCGTCGGCAGGCGATCGATGCGACTGACCTCGCGGAGCAACGCCTTGCGCACTTCGAGCGGCGGCGGAACAGCGTCGACGCTGAGAGCCATCAGCGCGGCGGTCTCGTTGAGCTCATCGGCCGCGCGGCGGCAATCGTCGCAGTCTTTCAGATGCTGGCGCAGTTCTTCCACTTCCTCCGCTGAGGCTGCGCTGATCGCATGGAGCGCGGCGAGCTGTTCAATCTCTTCGTGCGTCATCGTTCTCTGAAGGCGCGTAAGCGCTCTCGAAGTCGTTTCATGCCCAGTTGCATTCTCGTCTTGATGGTGCCGAGGGGTTCGCCGGTTCGGGTGGCGATCTCGGATTGCGAGAGTCCGTCGAAGTACGCCAGCTCCAGGGC
>DASYUK010000401.1:0-4781 GCA_036001325.1 Thermoanaerobaculia bacterium | reverse complement strand
AGATCGTGCGCGCTCATCACGTCGACCTGCTTCGGGTTCGCCGCGTTCGGCAGACCGTGCGGATCGTAGAACGTCGATTGCGTCAGGCCGAGCTGCTTGGCGCGCTGATTCATGATGTCGGCGAAGTTCTCCGCCGATCCGGCCACCTTTTCCGCCAACGCTTCGGCGGCATCGTTTGCCGACTGAATCATCGCCGCCGCCAGCAGCGTCTGCACCGGAAAAACCTGACCTTCTTTCGCGTAGATCTGCGAGCCGCCCATCTTGCTCGCGCGAGCGGAGATCGTCACCGGCGCGTCGAGCGTCAGCCGGCCGTCGCGAATCTCTTCCATGACGATGAGGCAGGTCATCATCTTGGCCATCGACGCCGTCGCCAGCGGAACGTTCGCATTCTCTTCGAACAACACACGCCGCGTGACCGGCTCGATCACGAACGCGGCCGAATAGCCCTTCCCTGTCGTGTCGACCGACACACCTTTTGCGGTGGCCGGACCTTCCTCCTGAGCGAAGGCTGAAAGAGCGATGAGAGTGACGAAGAGGACAGAAAGGCAGTGTTTCATGTCAGCGCCCGACTGCACGCGGCATACCGGATCAACGCGCGGCGGCTTTCGCCTGCTTCTTGCTCGAGCGCGAGGTGCGCGGGATCGATCCGATCACGGTCCAGTCGTGTTTGTGCACGACGACCGGTTCCTTCGCCTTCGGCCAGAGATCGATGGGGATGTAGTAATAGCCGTCGCCCAGAACGCGCGACTTGATGGCGAGATCACGCATGCTCTTGCACAACCCTTTTTTTCCGCGGATTGCGCTGCGCTCGACGACCACTCCCGTCGTCTCACCTACCCCCTGATAGATGCTGATCTCCGCGCACAGAGAATTCACCAAAGTCATGACAGCAACTCCTTCATCTGGACACAGTGAACCGTTGCTTATCTGTAGCAAGTTTCGATCCAGACTGATCGGATGCTGTTCTTTCGGACAGGCTGTAGCCTGAGGCGCCCGTGTAGAGTGGCCAGGTAAATGTTGGACAAACCGAAACGCAAGCTCGATCGCCAGCGCACGATCTCGCTGCTGCGCGATGCGCGCGAGATCGTCTGGAGCGCGCGCCGCCGCCTGGCTCTCGGCCTGCCTCTGATGTTGATCAACAGGCTCGCCGGCATCGTTCTCCCCGGCACGACCAAGTACCTCATCGACGGCGTGATCGTTCATCAACGCCTCGATCTGCTCTGGAAGATTGTCACGGTCGCGGGCATCGCCACCACCATCGGCGCCGTCACGGACTACGCGCTCGCGCAGATCCTCGGCCTCGCTGCGCAGAAGTCGATCACCGATCTGCGCAAGAAGATTCAACAGCACGTTCAGCGTCTTCCCGTCTCCTATTTCGACAGCACGAAGACCGGCATCGTCGTCACGCGCGTGATGAATGACGCCGAGGGGATTCGCAATCTCGTGGGGACCGGGTTGATTCAGCTCGTCGGCGGACTCGTCACGGCGGTGATCGCGATCTGCATCCTTTTCTATCTGAGCTCGCAGCTCGCTCTGATGATCCTCGGCGCCGTGGTGATCTTCGGCGGCGTTCTCTACTGGGCCTTCAAGAACGCGCGACCGATGTTCAAGAAGCGCAGCGAGGTTTCAGCGAACGTGACCGGCCGCCTGTCCGAAGGAATCTCCGGAATCCGAATCGTGAAAGCGTACAAGGCAGAGAAGCATGAAGCGCGCGCGTTTGCGGAAGGTGCGCATGAGCTGCTTCGCCTGGTCCTTGGCACCATGCGAATTGTTTCGGGCGTCGGCGCGCTGTCGACGTTCCTCGTCGGCATCGTCGGCATCGTGGTCATGGTCATCGGCGGGCGTGAAGTTCTCGCCGGCCGGATGACGATCGGCGGACTGATCTCGTTCACGCTGTACCTTGGACTTGTCGTCGGGCCCATCGTGCAGATCGTCTCGATCGGAACGCAATTGTCCGAGGCGTTCGCGGGATTGGAGAGGATGCGCGAGATCCTCGGCGAGAAAACGGAAGATGCCGACGATCCGCAGCGCCGTCACGTTCCGCGCATCGCCGGCAACGTCGAGTTTCGCGATGTGTCCTTCGAGTACACGTCGGGTGTCCCCGTCCTCAAGGACATCAACTTCGTCGTGCCGGCGGGAAGCTCTGTCGCACTGGTCGGACCTTCCGGATCGGGGAAGAGCACGTTGATCTCGCTCGTCGCGGCGTTTCATCGTCCGACGAGCGGCAGCGTCGTCGTCGACGGACTCGATCTGGACGACATCCGCCTCGACGACTACCGCGGGCACATCGGTCTTGTCCCACAGGACTCCTTTCTCTTCGCCGACACGATCGCCTCGAACATCCGCCTCGGCAATCCGCGCGCGACGACCGAGGAGATTTCGCGCGCCGCGAAGATCGCGCACGTCGACGAGTTTGCGGAGAAGTTCGCCGATGGCTACGAGACGATTGTCGGTGAGCGCGGCGTGAAGCTGTCGGGTGGCCAGAAGCAGCGCGTGGCGATCGCCCGTGCAATCGTCGCCGATCCGGAGATTCTCATCCTCGACGAGGCGACGTCATCCCTCGACAGCGAGAGCGAGGCACTCATTCAGGACGGCCTCAATCAATTGATGAAGGGCCGCACGACGTTCGTCATCGCGCACCGGCTCTCGACGATCCGGAAGGCGAATCAGATTCTCGTTCTCGAAGACGGCCGCATCATCGAGCGCGGCACGCACGAGCAACTCATGGTTCTCGGAGGCCGCTATCGCGCGCTATACGAGAAACAGTACGGCATCGCGATCAACCGATTCGTCAACGAAGGGGAAGAGTTGCCGGATGTCGCGGTGACCGGCGATCAGTAGGTTGCGAGGTTGCGGCGCGGTTGCGGCGAGGTTACGCGGTGCTGCTGCGTTACTGCGGAACTCCGCCGTAACCTGGCCGCAACTCCGCCGCAACTACCCTTTCAGCTCGACGTTCCAGTACGCCTCATCCAGAAAGTTCTTCCAGATGTCGGGGAACGTGCGGCCCTGCAGACGATGGAGCGGATGCCACTTCGGACGCGACGGATGCCGGATGAGCTGCATGCTCGACTCGTGCAGAGGTTTGTTCCCCTTGCGCACGTTGCACGGCAGACAGGCGCAGACGACGTTTTCCCAACTCGACTTTCCGCCGCGCGAGATCGGGACGACGTGATCCAGCGATAGCTCGGACGAAGAGAACTTCTTCCCGCAGTACTGGCAGCGGTTCTGGTCGCGCAGGTAGATGTTGCCGCGCGAGAACTTCACCTCCTGCCGTGGCAGTCGATCGAATGTGAGGAGTTGGACGACATGCGGGATCAGGATGTTGCGGCTCGGCGTGACGACGTAGTGGTCGTGCGGCTGGACGGGGATGTCCATCCAGTTCTCGAAATCGTAGGTGCGGTATTCGGAGTCGACGGCGCGGACGTGGCCTTTGTAGAACAGAGTGAAGGCACGGCGGACGGAGCAGATTTGGACCGCCTGAAAGACTCGATTGAGTACCAGAACGTGGCCGTCGATCATAGTTACCAACCCTCAAACAGACGGCAACACGATCCTGTTTCCATCGGCGTGCGTGCGCGCCATCATATTGCAAAAACCGCTGATTTAGGACATAGTTAGCGCCAAGACGAATCTCGAACAGGCTCGCCGCGCGCGAGACGGGCGGGCGTTAGGGTGTGGTTTTGGGAGGCTTGCATGCGCGTTTTGTCACGGGTCGCTCTGATCGTCCTCGTCGCCTTCGGTTTTTCCGCTTTTCCACTGCACGCTGATCATCTGCAGGCAGATTGTCCGCTGACGTTGGTCGGCAATAATCCGGCCTCCAGCGATTTCAGCCTGTCACCACATGGCGCCTTCCGGTCCGGATCGCAGATCTTCGTTCTGCGCGGTCAAACGCTATCGACCTACAACGTGACCGACCTCGGCGACCTCCAGATCGTCCGCGAGGATTTCATCGGTTCCCTCGGCGCACGAGAGACAACCGGCGGCGTTACCTTCAGCAACGGCTTCCTGTACGTGAGCAGCGAGGCCGGTCTCGAGATCTTCGACCTGCGCAACGTGCGCGCGGGTGGAAGCGCGCCGACTCTCGTATCGCGCTCGGCCGGCCTGCACTACCGCCGGTTAGCCGTGAGCGGCAACACGCTGGCGGGACTCTTTCCCTCGACGGACATGCCGTGCTACCCGAGCGGCACGACGTTCTGTTTCAACACGATCGATCTGTTCGACGTGACGAATAAGGCCACGCCATTTCGCGTCGGTTCGATCTCTTCGTTGTCGTCGCGCTCGTTCCTGGGCTTCAACGACATCGCGTTCAATCAAGGCTTCCTCTACGCGACCGGTGAAGGCGGCACCTTCGGCTTCAACATCAGCAATCCCGCCGCGCCGGCGTCTTTCGGAACGCAGACGCTGCCTGGGAAGTTCCTCGTCAGCAATGGCTCGACGCTGCTCGCCGTTGGAAACGATGCGACGATCGACATCTTCAACGTGGCGCTGAGCGGCGCATTGACGCGCTTTCAGGTCTACGTCCTGCCGTTCGCGGAGGGCATCGATCGAGCGAATCCGATCAGGTTCCATCGTGAAGGATTCATCGACGAGCCGACGGGCCGCATCATCACGCTCATCGACGAGCTCGACCGGCAGACGCTGCAACCCGCGCGGACCATCGCGATCGACGTCTTCGATTTCACGGTCCCGCTCTACGAGGGGTCGTATGAGCGGATTTACGAGAATGTCTCATATACGAATCCGGATGAGGTGAAGTTCAATCCGGTGCAGGCCGGATCGTT
>DASYUK010000400.1:0-39210 GCA_036001325.1 Thermoanaerobaculia bacterium | reverse complement strand
GTCTTGTCTTCGCTGATCTCCACCCGCGGCGTGATCTGCACTTCCGCGTTGCCCCGATTCGCGTAGAACGTCTGCAGCGCCAGAACGTCTTCTCGTTCGAGCTGCGGGTTGAGCGGATCGCCGGGTCGCAGTCGCATGCGCGGAAGCTTGCGCGGATCGACCTGCTGCGTGCCTTCGATCATCACGCCGCTGATCAGCGTCTGCGGACCTTCTGTGATCGGAAAATCGACGGTCAGTGTTCCATCGGGATGCGGCGTCGGCACCGGCGTAGCGACAGTCGCTTCAGAAAATCCATGCAGCCGGTAGTACGACTCGATCGTGTCGCGATCCGCACTGAGTTGTGCGCGCGTGATGCCCGTAGGACGGCGGAAGATCGTGGAAAGCAGCCGGCGGAAGCCGCCGCTCGGGGAAGTCTGCACCAGCCCCGCGAGCGTCTTGTCGGAGATCTTCGTGTTGCCGGTGAACACGATTTCGGAGAGTCTGTACCGCTGTCCGGGGCGAACGTTGAACGTCGTCGTCCAGGTGTTCCCCGAGAGATGACTCTCGGTGTCGACCGCCGCGTTGAGATAACCGCGCTCCTGATAGAGCTTGATGATGTTGTCGGCGGCGCGATCGATCGTGTCTTCGCTGTACTCCTGGTTGCGCGCGAACGGAAGAACCTTGCGTACCGCGCTGCGCGAGACGCCGGTGACTTCCACCTTGACGATCGGGCCGACAGTGGTGCGATAGCGCAGCGTGACCGTCTTTGAGGCGGCGTCGTAATCGTTGCCCAGGAAGCGAACGTCGGCGCGTTTGTAGTTGCGTCGCACCAGGTAGTTCTTGATGCGATCCGCATCGGAGCGCGCCTCGGCGAGTCGAAAGGCCTTGCCCGGTTTCTCCTTCATGCGACCGATCAGCTCTTGTTGGGAGAACGGTGCGAGGTCGCCTTCGAGCTGGACGACGGCGACTTTCGCAAGCGGTCCGGGCGTGACATGGAACGTGACATCGGCGATGTTCCGCTCGCGCACGAACGTCGTTTCGGGATCGACAGTCGCCTCCAGAAAACCATACCGCTTGAGCATTTCCGTGATCGCCACTGCGCTGTTGTCCACACCGTTGAGCGAGAGGATGTCACCGGAATGGATGCGCACTTCACGCTGCGCACGTGTGCGATCGCCGCCTTTGATCCCGTCGAAAATGATCTTGCCGATGCGGTAATTCAGAAAGAGCGAGAACACGACCTGAACGCCATTCGCCGATGTCGTGGCGTCGACGCGCACGTCGCGGAAGTTGCCGGTCGCGAAGAGCGATTTGATCGTGTTCTGCACGTCGCGAATCGACAGCGGCTGACCGGGCTTCACGGTGACGTACTGCGTGAGCGTATTCGTCGCGAGCGGGCGATCGAACCGGAATTGGACATCGGTCACCGGCTGGCCGGCGGGAATCGCAGCCACTTGCGTCGTCGGTGGAGGCGGCGGCAACGACGTCGTCGGCGAGAGCACGCCGGTGATCGAAGCGACCGGGAAAATCTCCTTCCCCTTCCCGTGACCGTGCAGCGACCAGCGGCCTTCGTAGAGCCGTCGGAACCGCGCGTCGAGGCGGATCTGGTTCGCCGACTCGTCGTACGTCATCTGCAGCGTCCAGTCGCGTGTCGCCGCCCACTCGATCACTTCGCGACTCTTCGCGTTGTCGAGGTTGTAGACGACGACGATGCGCATGGTGTTCGACACGCGTTTCTCGAAACTCACTTTCCTTCCTGCACCAAGCGATGTGTCGAGTTGACCCGGGTCGTACGTGAACGAGTCGGCGAACGGGAAGATGCGCGAGCCGAGCGCCGAGGCGAGACTCTGAATCAGGAGCGACTGCCCCATGCCAGGAATGTTCGTCGGCGTGGTGGTGCCGGTGGCGCGCGTCAGCGAGCCGAAGCCGAGGATCGAGAAGAGCGTGATATCGCTGGCCGGTGGTTCGCTCGTGATCGTCGGCGTGATGCGATCGAGTGTGCCGGTGATGTTGATCGTGACATCGAGCGGGCCACTCTCGATCTCGGAGATGCCGCCTGAGACGCGTCCCTCGATGGTGACGTCGAAATAGGGATCGATGCGAAATGGATTCTGGAAATTGATCGTGCCGCGCACGAGGTGGTAGTCGACCTTCTGGAACGTGACCGTGCCGCCTTCGTTCAGCGTGACAGTCCCGAGGATGACGGGATTGGCGAGCGTGCCGGTGACGTCCATATCGGCACTGCCGGTGACGTCGGCGACATTGTTCTTCACCGCCAATGTGTTGTCCGCGACGAGATGCAACCGCAGGCTGACGCGATCCTGCCATGACGCGGCCACGATCGGCGTCACGCCGCGTCGCGACAGCACGACGTTGAGCAGCGACTGCTGAAAGTTGAAGTCCTTGAAATAGAGCGCGCGCGAAATGGTGGCATCGCCCTGCAACGTCGCCCGCTCGAGGTCGCCGTTCAGCAAGAGATCGAAGGTGCCCTCGAGCGTCAGCCCTTCGAAGTAACGAACGGCGACATCCGTCCCCTGCAACGACACTCGGAATTGATTCGGCGTCAGTCCCTTGACCGTGACGAATCCGCCGGCGACCACCGTGCCGCCGCCGAGCATCGCGCGCAGCGAGTCGATGTCGACGCGATCGCCTTTGAACACGAGCGTCCCGTTGATGTTGTCGATGAGCTGAGGAAAGCCAGCGAAGCGCACCTGCGCGTCTTGCAGCTCCGCTGTCCCGTTGAGCGCAGGCGCCGTCATCGTTCCGCCGATGGAGAGAGAAAGCGCGACGTGGCCGTCGGCGCGAAGGTCTTTCACGAACAATTGCAGCAGCGCCGCTTCGAGCTCGCCTTTCATATCGATGCCCAAGCGTTTGGCACCCGTGAGCTCCGCGAAGCCACTGACCGAGAACACTGAGTCCGTTCGTTGCAGCTCGAACGAGTCGAAGACGATTCGCCCCTGTCGCAGTCCGAATCGGAGAGGACTGCGCGGAGTGAACTCGTGCTCGGAGACTTTCAGATTGAGAGTGGGAACGGTGCCTTCAATCGTCAGCGCCTCGAGGCTCGTCAGTTTGCCGAGGAGCTTGAGATCGATGACGGCGTTGCCCGATGCGGGGATCGTCGCGGTGTTCGGCGACATCGCCAGCAGTTTCTGAATGTCGGTGATCGTGATGCGCACCTGACCGTCGACGGCGAGATCCTGCCCGACCGTGCCGTCGCCTTCGATCGTCAACACATTCGCCGCGGAGCCGCGGATGATCAGTTTTCCGCCGCGGATCGCGATGTAGAGCGATGGAGGAGGAGCATCGGGAGGTAGCGCGAGCCCACGCAGCGTCGCTTCATTCAACGTTGCTTCGACGACGAGCTCCGGATTCTCGAAGGTGCCGGCGCCGCTCGAGGTCAGTTTCACATTGCCGCCGAGAAGCCCTTTGAGTGCGGAGAGCAACTTGATGCGCGAAAGGTCGATCGAGCTCGACGCGATGTTGTAGCTGAACTGATTCGTCGTTAGATTCAGCTCCGCTTCGCCGGTGAGCTTGCCGGCAGGTCCCGAGACGGAAATGTTCGTCGCGCGCGCTTTGCCCTGCGTGAACGTGATGTCGGCAGTGACGATGTCGACCGGCTCGCCGTAGATCGATCCGTTGCGCACCGTGACGGAGCCGGCGCCTTCCAGCGCGCTCTTCGGACCTTCCAGATGCAGTGTTCCGGTGAGCTGCCCGGCGACCGGGAACGTGCCGAGATCGAGAAACGTGACGATACTCGCCACCGGAAACTCGCGCGCGGCAAGGTCGAGATTGAATCGAACATTTCCTTTTCCCGGTGCCCACGCCATGTCACCGCCGAGGCGAAGTTGCGACGTCCCCTGCTGAACGACCATGTTCGCGAAGGTGACTTTTCCTTCGTCGGGCGTTCCGCTGACGATCATCTTCCCCGTGCCCGTGCCGCCGCCGACTTTCAGCTTCAGATTCACAGCGGCCATGGCGCGATCGATCGGATAGTTCAGCGCGTCGGCAGCGATGTCGAAGCGTGGGCTGGGACCGCGATCGGGAAAGGCGACCGTGCCGGTCAGCGACAGGCGGCCGCCGGCTTCGTTGAAAATCGCACGATCAAAAGTCAGCAGACTCTTCGCGCCGTCGTAACGCAGCTCGATATCAGCAGCGCCGAGGACGACGTTGTTGTACTTCGTGCCGCTGCCGGTGACGCGCGCGACAACTTCCGGCGTTTTGAGACGGCCGCGAACCGTGCCGGTGATATCGCCGGCGCCGCCGAGCCCGAGAAGTGTGTACGTTTTCTTACCTGCGGAGTGCGCGAAGTTGTAGCCGACCCGATCGAGCTCGCTGAAGTCGGTGCTGTGGATGCGCACCTGCAGATTGGTGAAAACATCGGAGATGCGCAGCGTGCCGGTGAGGCTGACGTGCGACGCGGCGGTGTCGAGCTCGGCGCGACGGAACGTGACGACTCCGCGATCGAGATCGAAGTCGGTCGATCCACCGGTGGGAATCGGATACTTCGCGCCGGAGAACGCGGTCGTACTCTTCGACAGTTGTGCGGTGCCGCTGCCTGCGCCCTCGAGAACCTTGTCCTTGTTCCAACGATAGGTGAGATGTCCGGTCGCGGCACCACGCAGTCCGGTGTTCTGAATGTTCCAATCGTTGAACAGGCGCTCGACGGAGATGCCGCTGTAGCGCAGCTCCACGTTCATCGGATACGGCTCGGCGTATTTCGCCAGCGTGTAGTGCGCGCCGATCATGCCGCCGCCGTAGCGCGCCGATGTCACGTCGATGATCGTGCGATCGCCGGTCACGTTCATGGTGCCTTTGGCGTCAGTCAACTCGTACGTGTCGGCGACGAGTTGTGACGACACCCAGCCGCCGTCGAGAGTAAACGTGCCCGCCTTTCCGCGCAGCCGCGTGTCCATCGAGATGATGCCCTGCATCGTCTTGTTCACGCGGAAGACTTCGCGTACCCGCTCCAGATCCGCCTGCGACGTCAATCGCAAGTCATACGCGGCTTCAGTGAGTGGATCGAGCTTGCCGGAGACGAAGACTTCGAGGCCGCGGCCTTTCAGCGCGATCGAATTGAGTGCGAGGACGCCGGGCGTGTACCGGAAGCCACCGCGCATGTCGAGATCGACCGGCAGGTAATCCTGAATGTGCAGATTCAGACGCGGGCTGGACATCACCCCGGCATAGAGATTCTTCGCGCTGGTGATGTTGACCTCGGACGTCACATCGGTCGCGACGGCGGTGATCTGATGGCGGCGATCGAGGAAGGTGAATCCGCCGCCTTTGACATACATCGTCCCGAGCTCGAGGTGCACGATCTCGTATTTGCTCGGCGGTCCGGAGTTCCAGCGCGGGAAGTTATGGGTGAGTGCTGCGCCCGCCGGATAAATCTCGAAGTACATCCGCGGCTCGAGCACATCGATGCGCCCCACTTTGATGCTGCGCGTCCAGAACGATTCGACGCCGCCGGTGATCACGACCTGTTTCACCGTCGTGAAATACGGGTTGACCGCGCCGGGTGCGTTGGCGATGCGGAGATCTTTCAGCACGACCTGGCGCAGGTGAGCGCGATCGAAGACGACGAGACCGATGCTGACCTCGCGGCCGAGGCGCGCTTTCAGCGTCTCGGCAACGCGCCTGGCGACGAGATCGGCGAAGCTCTTCGAGCCGATGTACCACCAGCCGCCGCCGATGGTCAGAAAGAGAAGAAGAAGACCGCCGGCGAAGATGAAGAAAATCGCTTTGAGGCAGCCAAACATCGGGCCTTGCCGCTGGCGCTCACGCGCCGAGCGATGATGCCGATGCCCCGTTTCGTGCGGGAACAGCGTCTGGCTGCTCTGTTCGTTCTCGTCCATTGCTGCCGGATCGTCGGCGGCGCTTGCTAATGGTGAGCCATCGTGGCGTTATCCATTGCCACGAGAAAGAGATCGCGGAGATTGTTGCCCGCCGGCGGCATGATAATCGGTCGTCCGATCAACTTCGCCGCTTCGAGCGATTCGGAGCGGTCCAGGAGGTCGAAGAGACGCGCCGGTGAGGACACCGGCGCTCCACTGAGCGCGATGGCGGAGATGCCGCTGCTGCCGTCGACGCCGTCGGAAGTACCGAAGAGTGCGGCCCTGTTGCTGCGCAGCGCGAACCGCACGGCGAGCTCGCAGCAGCGCCCACCCTTCCCGTGCCCCCGGCGCGCGACCGTCGGTTCACCGCCGGCGACGAGCACGCTGCCGTCAACCGTGCAATCTGCCAATGCGCGCGCGGCCTCCTCGACCTGCATCTCGATCTGATCGGGCCAGAGCACTGCGCCAGGGGTCAGCTCGGCGGCTGTCTTCGTGAGTGTCGTGTTGTCGGCGATCACTTTCGCGGTGGCGTTGTCGAGTCGCTTTACGGTCTCGGATGTGAGCTTCGCGATCAGATGGTCGCAGCCGCCGAGGCGTTCGAGGATGCGTGCGGCATCGGTGTTCGTCGTGTTGTCAGCGACTGTCGGACCGGACGCGACGTCGCTGATCGCGCCGGTCGACACATCGGAGTAGACGAGCGTGACGGAACGGCCGTGTACGCGTGCGCCGAGGCGGCCGCCTTTGATCGCGGAGAGATGTTTGCGAACCGTGTTGATCGCACCGATCGGAAGATCGGAAGCGACGAGGCGCGCGTTGATGTCGCTCAATTCGTTACGTGTGAATGGTGGAAGCGGCAGCTCGACACAAGCGGATCCGCCACCGGAGATCAGGAAGAGGACGTCCTCAGACTGATCGACGAAATCGAGAAGCTGCTGACCGGCGCGAAAGCTGTCGTCGTCGATGTCGGGGTGACCGCCGCGCGCGACGATGAGACCCTTCTCCCCACGGGAGAAGGTGGCCGCAGGCCGGATGAGGGGCAGCCCTTCACCCGGCGCTTCGCGCCACCCTCTCCCGCTGGGAGAGGGATATCCGCGGGGGATCGCGCAGAACGCGCGCTCGATGTCGTGCACCGCAGCCACCCCGTCGAGCAGTGCGCCGGCACACTTGCCGATCGCCACCACGTTCTTCGGCATCGCCGCCCCGACGAACGGCCGCACGAGCACCTCGGGCGCGCATTTCTCGAGTGTCTGGCGATAGATCGATTCCAAATCGATCACCTGGCGATTATCCTTAATTCAAGTGTCCAGAATCCGGCTGCGCACGCGGGTCCTGCTCCTGACGGGAGCATTCGCGCTCGCGCTCTTCTCGATCACCTTCGGACTGACCTGGCGCGCCAAGCAGTCGCAGGAAAAGTGGTCGCGCCTGCTATCCGTCGAGACGCAGGCGATCAATCGGCTGGAAGAATTCATTCGCGCGCAGAACGCGTTCCGGGCGCAACCGCGCGTCGAGCGGTATGGCGCAGTCGAACAACTCCTCGAGACGACAGCGCTGAAAGCGATCGATACGTCGGCTCTGCGCGTTCGCGTTCATTCATTTCATACCCTGCTGAATGAACGCGCGCGCTACAGAGAGCTGAACGCGGAATCGATTCGCATCGTCGATGAGGCACAGCGGCTCATCGACGCGCACAAGGCCGAGATCGCGCGACAGCTCCCCGCTCTGGAGCGCGAAGCGCGCGGCACGATGTTGAGTGGCCTGGCCATCTCCTGGATCGTGGTTCTGATCAGCTTCGCCGTGGCCATGACCACGTATCGCCGCGTCGTGCGGCCGATCGAGAATCTCTCCGAGGCGGCCGACCGCATCGCGCAGGGCGACGTCAGTGCCCAGGCTCCGATCGGCGGCGATCGCGAAGTCGTGAAGCTCGGCATCGCCTTCAACAACATGGCCGACGAGCTGAAGGCGCGCGCACGCACCGATGATCTGACTGACCTGCCGAACTTCCGCGCGTTCCGCGAGCGGATCGACATCGAGATGCAAAGAGCCGCTCGTTACGGCGAACGCTTCGGCATCCTCGTCCTCGACCTCGATCACTTCAAGGACTACAACGATCGCTTCGGACACCTCGCGGGGAACGATGCGTTGCAACGCGTTGCGCGTGTGATCCGGACGACGGTGCGCGCCGTCGACTTTCCTGCTCGATATGGCGGGGAGGAGTTCGCCGTGATCGTGCCCATGGCCGACAGCGGTGCGCTGGCTCGCATCGCGGAACGCATTCGAGCGAACGTCGAGGCGTTGCCGGCGCCGGCTAACAGTGCGCCGATCACGATCAGCATCGGCGCGGCGATCTACGCCGGCGATGGCTCATCCGCCGAGGCACTCTTCCATACCGCCGACGAACGTCTGTACGAAGCCAAGCGGCTGGGGCGCAATCGCGTGGTCATCTCGAGTCCTCGAGCTGCGCAATCAGCCGGTTGACGGCGCGCGTGAGCGCCTGTAGCTCGCGCTCGGGAAGATCGCGGCCGAGCGACTTCCGCCATTCCTCGTACATCGGGCCGAGCTTCTCCACGAGTCCGCGTCCACGGCGAGTGAGCTGCACGCGCGCCGAGCGCAAGTCGTCGGGATTTTCGCCGCGCTCGACCAGCCCGAGCGACTCCAGGCGCGCGATCATCCCCGTCATGTTCTGTTTGGATACTGCGAGTCTTCGCGCGACACCGGCGAGACTCATCGGCTCGTCCGCAATCGTCACCAGAACCGCCCACTGCTGCGGCGTGACGTTGGCCTTCTCGAATACCGGCGCGAGCCGTCGCGTGAAGAGATTACCGAGCTGGATGATCCCAGCGACCAGGTCGCGCTCCTCGGCCATGGTCAATATGTTGACATATGTAGCCCTCTCCCTGTGGGAGAGGGTGGCCGAAGGCCGGGTGAGGGGCTAGCCTCTCGCCCTTCATCCGCCGCTCCGCGGCACCTTTTCCCGGCGGGAGAAGGCGTTGAGGCCGGCGAAGACAGCGGCATCGCCCAGCTCCTCTTCGATGCGCAGGAGCTGGTTGTACTTGGCGATTCGATCGCTGCGCGACGCCGAACCGGTCTTGATCTGACCGACGTTCGTCGCCACTGCCAGATCGGCGATCGTCGAATCCTCCGTCTCGCCGGAACGGTGTGAAATGACACAGCGATAACCGGCTCGCTTCGCCATCTCGACGCAGTCGAGTGTTTCGGTAATCGTGCCGATCTGGTTGACCTTGATCAGAATCGCATTGGCGATTCCGCGGGCGATGCCCTTCGCGAAGATCTCGGTATTCGTCACGAAGATGTCGTCGCCGACGATCTGTGTCTTCGCGCCCAGATCCTTCGTCATCGCCACCCAGCCATCCCAATCGCCCTCGGCGAGTCCGTCTTCGATCGAGACGATTGGATATTTCCGCTGCAACTCGTCGTAGTACCCGATCATCTCCGCGCTCGAGCGCTTTTTCTCTTCGAAGGTGTATGCGCCGCTTTCGTAAAACTCGGATGCGGCGACATCGACGCCGAGGAAGATCTGCTCGCCCGCTTTGTAGCCGGCCTTTTCGATCGCGGTGAGGATGAGATCGAGCGCCTCCCGATTCGATTTCAGATCGGGCGCGAATCCCCCCTCATCGCCGACCGACGTCGTGAGTTTCTGGTCGTGAAGCGTTTTCTTGAGCGCGTGAAACGTCTCGACGCCGGCGCGCAAGGCGTCGGAGAAGGTGTCGAATCCGGCGGGGACGATCATGAACTCCTGCACGTCGAGATTGTTGTCGGCGTGCGCACCACCGTTGACCACGTTCATCATCGGCACGGGAAGCGTGCGTGCACCCGTTCCGCCGAGGTAGAGGAAGAGAGGAAGGCTCGCCGCTTCTGCGGCCGCGCGAGCCGCGGCCATGGAAACGCCGAGCATCGCGTTGGCGCCGAGCTTCGATTTGTTGTCGGTTCCGTCGAGCTGCTTCATGACCAGATCGATCATGACCTGCTCGCGCGCGTCCATTCCCTCGACTGCATTCGCGATTTGCGTGTTCACGTTCTCGACCGCCTGCGTCACGCCATTGCCGAGGAAGCGGCGCTTGTCGCCATCGCGGAGCTCGAGCGCTTCGCGCGAGCCGGTCGATGCGCCCGAAGGAACCGCTGCGCGTCCGAGCGCGCCGGAGTCGAGCAAGCAGTCGACTTCGACAGTGGGGTTGCCGCGCGAATCGAGGATCTCGCGCGCAAAGATCTCGACGATCTTGAACATGCGGCGGGATGATATGGCAGGTCGTGGGTCGTGGGTCGTAGGTACCGTGGGCCTCAGCGCAAGAAGGCCCCCGGTACCCACGACCTACGACCGTCACTATTTCTTGGTCCACGTCGATTCAGTCGGCAGTCCCAGCGCCGACCACTGATTCCAGCCGCCCAGCAGCGCGGCCGCGTTCTTCACGCCATGAGCATTGAGGTCAAGCACCGCACGGGCGCTCGTCTGCTCGTTCTGTCAGGCACAGTAAGTGATGATCATCGTCTTCAGAGGGATCTGGCGAAGACGCGTCACGATCTGACTCTCCGGGATGCTGATCGCACCTTTGATGTGACCGGCGTCGTACGACTCCTTCGAGCGGACGTCGACGAACACGGCCTTCTTCTCTTTGACCAGTTTCATGGCCTCTTCGCGCGGGATGCGGCGGGCCTTGTCGAGCTTCTGATCCTGCTGCGCCGGCGTGATCCTGATGTTCGGATTCGATGACTGCGCCGGCACCATGACCTTCTGCGCGCCGGCCACAGTGGCGACGAGCGCGGCGAAGATCGCTACGGCAGCGACTCTACGCATCAGTAAACCTCCCATTACTCCAGTCTCATGAAAAACCGCTCGAAGCGAGGAGCGAAATAATGCTCCCGATCGAGCGAGAACGCCACCGCGGTCGCTTTTCCGACGATCCGTTGCCGGGAAATGAAACCGATGAAGCGGCTATCGTTGCTGTTGTCGCGATTATCGCCGAGGACGAAGTATTGGGCGTGCGGGACGGTGATCGGACCGAAGGAGCGCACCGCCGGAACGTGCGGCGTGAGCATCATCGTGTGCGTGCGGCCAAACATCGTCTCGCGCGTGATCAGCGTCATCCCCTGCTCGGCATCCTCGGCCGGCGTCATGGGCGACCACTTTGCGGCCTTGCTATTGACGAGAAGCTGGTTGTCGGCCATCGAGACCGTATCGCCCGGAACGGCGATGACTCGCTTGACGAGGCGGGTGCCGTCGATCGGCGAGAAGAGGACGACGATGTCGCCACGCTGCGGATCGGCCCATTTCATCAGCTCGATTGTGGTGAAAGGGATCTTCAGATCGTAGGCGAGCTTGTTGACGACGACGCGGTCGCCGATCTCGATGGTCGGTTTCATCGAGCCGGTGGGAACGTCGTTCCAGTCGGCGAGCGCCGACCGGAGAGAGCTGACCACGAGCAGCATCACCATGAAGATGCGCAGCTCTTCGAGGACTTTTTTCTTGTTGATCACAGTGTGGCTATACGGTCGCATCCGGTGAAACTCACGCGGCCCCCGGTGAATTTCTGTTTACACTTCGCCAGGCATGAGCAAACGGAGCGCCGTCCACGAGCTTCAGACGCTCGTCCTCTCGTACCACTCGCTCATCGCCATCGAAACGGTCGAGGAGGAGCGGGTCCGGTCGATCGTCGGCGAGGTCGCGCGCAATCTCACTCTTCCGATCTATGACTGGTCGATCACCCACGGTTTGACCCGCTCGTTCGGCGTAACGTTGGAAGGGACGACCGATCCGCAGTTGATGCTGCGCAAGATCTCCGATATTCACGACAGCGACGCCATCTACCTGTTCAAGGATTTTGCTCCGCATCTGACACAGCCGGCGATCTGCCGCCTGCTGCGAGAGCTGGCGACGCGGCTGATGGCGTCGCCATCGGTCATCGTCATCACCGGCGACCCGATCGAGCTCCCGCGCGATCTCGACGCCATGGCTGTCCACTTCGACCTCCAACTCCCCGATCCATCAGAGATCCGCGAGATGGTCCGCAACGTGGTGGAGTCGATGAGCGCGCGGAAGCGAATCCGCGTCGATCTGTCGAAGGACGACGCGCAACGACTGGTGCGAGCGTTGTCGGGCCTGACATTGAGTCAGGTGCGGCAGGCGATCGCGAAGGTGATCGTGGGCGACAATGCGCTGACCGCCGCCGACATCGATGAGGTGGTGCGGTGGAAGGGCGAGATCATCGAGCGAGGGGGACTTCTGGAGTTCTACCCGCTCGAAGGGAATCAGTTCGAGCTCGGTGGTTTCTCTCGGCTGAAAGCGTGGCTCGAGAACGCGAGTGTCGGCTTCACGCCGGAAGCGCGCGCGTTGAACCTGACGCCGCCGAAAGGCGTGCTGTTTGTCGGTGTGCAGGGATGTGGGAAATCGCTCGCGGCGAAATTCATCGCGCGGCAGTGGCGGATGCCACTGCTCAAACTCGACGCCGGCCGGCTCTACGACAAGTACGTCGGCGAGTCGGAAAAGAATTTTCGCAAGGCGACGTCGCTGGCGGAAGCGATGGCGCCGGTGGTGCTCTGGATCGATGAGATCGAGAAGGCCTTCGCTCAGGGCGGCAGCAACGACGCCGACGGCGGTCTGTCGCAGCGCCTGTTTGCATCCGTCCTGACGTGGATGCAGGAGAAGCGGCGCGAGGTGTTTGTGGTCGGCGCGGCCAACGATCTCGATCGTCTCCCTCCGGAGCTTCTGCGCAAGGGTCGCTTCGACGAGGTCTTCTTCGTCGATCTGCCAACGCGTGATGAACGGAAGAGCATCTTCGGTATTCACCTGTCGCTGCGCAAACAGGACCCGAAACAGTTCGATCTCGATGCGCTCACAGCGGCGACGGAAGGCTACAGCGGAGCGGAGATCGAGCAGGCGGTGATCGCCGCGCTCTATCGGTGTCTGCGCGGCAAGGAGCCGCTGTCGACAGCTTCGTTGCTTCACGCCGTGTCATCCACGGTGCCGCTGTCGGTTTCGCGCCGCGAGGATATCGAAGAGCTGCGTGCTTCGGCCTCAGGGAGATTTACGCCGGTTGCGTGAAGTGTAGCGGCGCGCTTCAGCGCGCCGGCGTGCTGAAGCACGCCGCTACACGACGGCCACTGCCACAAGTGTCAAATCATCATCGACTCGTCCGCCGCTGAACGAGGAGACGGAATCGAGGATCGTGGCGATCAGATCCTGCGCAAGCGATTGCCGGTTCGCGGCGATGATCTGTTCGAGCCGTGCTTCGCCGAAGTCATTCCCCGCCGAATCACGCGCCTCTGAGACACCGTCGGTGAAGAGCACGATGCGATCGCCTTCGCGCAACTCTTCCTCGCCGTGCTGGAACGCCATACTGCTGAAGAGACGCGACAGCGCCGGACCGCCTTTGTCCAGGCGGATCGACTGGCCGTCGGCGCGCACGAGCACCGGCGGATTGTGTCCCGCGTTGCAGTAGCGGATGCGCCGGGCGGAGGTGTCGATCAGACCGTAAAAGAAGGTGACGAAGCGTCCGCCGGAGAGACTCTGCACGATGACACGCCTCACGCGCTCGCACAGCTCGGCCGCGGGAAGGTCCGGCGCAGCGGAGGCGCGAACAGCAGCCTGCAGCGCCGACATCAGCAGCGCCGCGGGCATCCCTTTGCCGGCGACATCGCCGATGCAGACGGCGAGCTGCGTGTCGGAGAGGCGCAACAGATCGTAGTAGTCGCCGCCGACCGCGCGCGCGGGCTTCCACGTGCCACTCACATCGACGCCCTCGATGTGTGGTGCCGCGGTGGGCAACAGCGACTGCTGCATCACGCGCGCTTGCTCGAAGTCTTCTTCATCGCGTTGCAGGCGCACACGATCGATCGTGATGGCGATCTGATCGACAGCGGAGCTGAGGAACTCGAGATCCTCGAGATCGAACTCGCGGTCGGAGAGCTTGCTGCCCAGCGCCACGATACCGTGAAGCACACCTTGCGAGCGGATAGGAACCGCCAGCGCGGCTTCGACGCGTCGTATCGTTGCTGCTGCGCCCTCCGGCAGCGCGCGACGCCGCGGATCGAGTGGACGGTCGATCGCCTCCGCGGCCGCGGCACTCATCCGCGCCGAACCGAGAACGGAATCGGGCAAGCCGACTTTCGCAGTCGCCACGAGATCGTCTTCGCGGCGCTCGAAAATCACGACCGAGCGATTCTGGACCGCCTGCTGCAGCGTCTCCGCCGCGAAGACGAAAAACGCACGAAGGTCGCTCGCCGCGAGCGTCTCCGCGGCGATCGCGCGCAGCGCCTGCGGATAGTCGTACTTCTGCCGGAAGAGGTTGCGATCGACGAGACTCTGCAGCCGATTGCGCAGCGGAACGAAGATGAGCGCGACCACCAGCGTGGAGGCGATCACCATCGTCTGATTCCGCACGCCGACGACCCTCACCAGGATTGTTCCGAGACCGCCGACGAGCACGAGGTAGATGGCGATGATCAGGCCGCTGAGGATTCCGTAGGCGACGGTCTTCTTGATGATCACATCGATGTTCATCAGCCGGTACTTCAGGATCGCCACGGCGAATGAGATCGGAATGAGGATGTAGAGGATGCGCGGAATGAGCTCCAGACTGTGGGCAATACCGACCCACGTCGCCGCTTCTACCACGCGGAACGAAACCAGAAGCCCGACGATGAATCCCGACATCCCCAGCAGGATCTTCGTCCCGATCGAGATCATCGTTCCCCACAACGGCCACTTCACCTGACGCTTCTCCTCGACTCCGGAGTCGCGGTAACTCCGATAAAGGGCGATGAACGTGATGACCGGATACGCAACGATCCCCAACGCCGGCGATGCTCCGACGATGAAGAAGATCACGCGCGCAGCGCCATGCGCGCCGAGGACGTCGACGAAGAGAGTGATCGCGGCCAGAATCGCGTAAGCGGCGAGGATGGTCTGCACCGGACGCGACAGAAAGGCTGTCTTCACTCCTTCCTGCCGCGCCTTCCGGGCGACTCGCAGCGCCACACCGGCACCCGCGATCGCCAGCGCGCCGGCGAGGAAGCGGAAGCCTTGCCCGAACGCGTACTCGACGGACTTGATTGCCCGACTCTCGACCATGAGAGGCAGCGTCGTTCCAGCGACGATGATGATGCCGGCCACGAGCGGGACGACGTAGATCCAGCGGATGACGTAAGGCCTTGCCGTCACGACCGGCCGGTCGCGGGGGAAAATCAGTGACAGGTGGAGCGTAAGCACACCAAACGCGAAGGTCACAATCAGGTAAACCATGACCACGAAAAGCGACGCGTTAGGCGTCGAGACAATGCCGCGCAGATTCGAGCCGTCGAACGAGATCGCTACGCCCGCGAGAAATGATAGTGCGCCGACGATGCTCATCACGTAGAAGACGATGGCGCGGCGATCGTCGGGCTTGCGAACGAAGACGATCAGACCGATGAATGCGAAGCTCAGCGCCAGGACCACCGAGATGATCATGGAGATGAGCATCCGTGGCAGCGTGACGGGCGAAACGAAACGGACGGGCACATCGCGCTCGACCTTGCCGCGCCGGACGTGATACCTGACCACATCGCCGACGCGCACCTTGCGATCGAGTTGCTCCAACTGCTTCGCGTCCAGGAGCGAGAAGCCGTTGATCGCCTGAATCGCGTCGTTGCCGTCCATCCCCGCCCGCGCCGCGGGACCGCCTGGAAACGCAACGATGACGCGACCAGGCTCCATTATGAAAGGCATCCGTGATGAGGGTGTCGTGCTGACGCGGACCTTCGGCTTGCCCGGCTTGGTCTTTACGACCGGGAAGTAATTGACGCCCGCCCACCCGATCTCGCTCCAGTGATGCAGGCGAAATCCGATGAACGCGAGCATCACCGCGAATGCGAGCGCGGTCATGACCACGGCGCTGACGAGCCGGCGGCGGGGAGTCATCTCGCTTCTGAACTACGAAGAGCAGGCGCGGAAGTTCAGTCTACTCCCGTTGTCCGCGACGGTTGACGATCGACATGAACTCCTGTCGTGTCCGCTCATCATCGAGGAACTCGCCGCGCAGGACGTTCGTCTCCATGAATGACGACTCCTGCTCCACTCCGCGCATCACCATGCACATGTGCACGCCGCCCATCCAGACGGCGAGACCGCGCGGCTCGAGAATCTTCTCGATCGTGTCGGCGACATCGTGCGCGAGATGCTCCTGCGACTGCAGGCGGCGCATGTGCACTTCAACGACGCGCGGGATCTTCGATGCGCCGATGATCATCTTCTCGGGAATGTATCCGACGATGAACTGTCCGAAGAACGGCAGGATGTGATGCGCGCAGAGCGTCTTGTACGTCCCGCCGATGATCACCAGGTTCTGGCAGTTCTTGTCGGCGGCCGAGCAGGCTTTGCGAAACAGCGTCGTCAGCCTCTTGAGATCGGTGAAGTCGTAGCCGCTCGTCATCGTGACGAGCGACTCGGCCCAGCGTCGCGGCGTGTCGCGAACGTTCTCGTTATCGAGGTCGACATGCAGCAGGCGAAGCGCTTCCCGCAGATGGTGCTCGAGCTTGTCGCGATCGACATCGGGCCGCGGATAGACGAGCAGGCCGCGATCCGTGATGAGGGTCTCGGTCTCGTTCTGCAGGATGAGATCGGTGACGGGGCTGTTTTTCATGACGCGCAAGTTTACAGCGTCGACCTTGCATAACTTGCGCTTAGAGTTCATATTTGACACATGAATGAGCGTTCATTCATACTGACAGATAACGTGTAACCAAGTGTCCCGGCAAGGAGTCCACAGACCATGGCCGAATTGAAAACCGACGGTGCCGTAGAGGCGATGGAAGTTGCCGAAGCGTCTCGCGAAACCGAGTGGGAAAAACCATCGTTCGTCGGACAGCTTTTCCTCGGCAATCTCGATCTCGATCTGATCCATCCGTTTCCTGAACAGCCGGAAGCAGACAAGGCCGAAGCGGATGAGTTTCTGGAGAAACTCGAGCGCTTTCTCGCCGAGAACGTCGACGCGGACAAAATCGACGAACAGGGAGAGTACGACTACTCGCTGTTCGAGCGATTCAAGCAACTCGGCGCATGGGGTATGAAGATTCCGAAGGAGTATGGCGGACTTGGATTCAGCGCGACGAATTACAACCGCGCCATCGGTCTGGTGGCGACGTGGTGCGGATCGACCGTGGCATGGCTCTCCGCCCACCAGTCGATCGGTGTGCCGCAGCCGTTGAAACTCTTCGGCACGGAAGAGCAGAAGAAAAAATATCTGCCGCGTCTGGCGAAGGGCGCGATCTCCGCATTCGCGCTGACTGAACCCGGCGTCGGCTCCGATCCCGCGAAGATGGAGACGAGGGCGGTGCCGTCGCCGGATGGCAAAGGGTGGATCCTCAACGGCGAAAAGCTCTGGTGCACGAACGGGCTGAAGGCGGAAGTCATCGTCGTGATGGCGCAGACGCCGCCGAAGGTCGTCAACGGAAAAGAGAAGAAGCAGATCTCCGCATTCATCCTGGAGATGAACACGCCCGGTGTCGAGATCGCGCATCGCTGTCAGTTCATGGGGCTGCGCGGGATCGGCAACGTCGTCCTCAACTTCAAAGATGTCTTCATCCCGAAAGAGAATCTCCTTTGGGAAGAGGGCCGCGGTCTCAAGCTCGCGCTGATCACGCTCAACACGGGACGTCTGACGATTCCGGCCGGGTGTGCGGCGGGTGGGCGGCGGATGACGGAGATCGCGAAAGAGTGGGTCAACGAGCGTGTGCAGTGGGGCGCGCCGATCGGCAAACACGAAGCGATCGCCGCGAAGCTGGCCTGGATGGCGTCGCACACGCTGGCGATGGAAGCGATCGTCTGGCTGACATCGGGTCTTTCCGATCGGGGCAAAGTCGATCTGCGACTCGAAGCGGCGATGGCGAAGCTCTTCAACACCGAGACGGCGTGGCAGTGCGCGGATCATCTCGTGCAGATCCGCGGTGGACGCGGCTACGAGACCGCCCAGTCGCTCCGTGCCCGCGGCGAAAAGGGCTATCCAGTCGAGCGCATCCTGCGCGACATGCGCATCAACCGCATCTTCGAAGGGACGAGCGAGATTCAGCATCTCTTCATCGCACGCGAAGCGGTCGATCCGCACATGAAGCGCGGCTACAAGATCCTGCTGCCGGAGACGCCGGCAGGCGAGAAGATCTCCGCGGCGGCGAAAGCCGGCGCGTTCTATGCGACCTGGTACCCGACGCGCTACCTCGGATGGAGCCGCAAGCCAAAGTATTCGCAGTTCGGGAAGCTGTCGAAGCACATGGCCTTCGTCGAGCGCAGCTCCCGACATCTATCGCGATCGATCTTCCACTCGATGATGCGTTATCAGGCGAAGCTCGAGCGCAAGCAGAGGGTGCTCTTCCGCATCGTCGACATCGGTACCGATCTCTTCGCGATGTCCGCCACGATCAGCTACGCGACGATGCTGGCGAAGAAGGGGCAGAAGAACGCGCTCGATCTCGCCGACGTCTTCTGCCACGAGGCGCGCAAGCGCATCGAGAACAACTTCCGCACGCTCTTCGACAACTACGACGAGAAGGAATATCGCGTCGTGCAGTCGTTGATGAAGGGCGAGTACGACTGGCTGCAGGGACACCTCGTACAGCCGGTCGTTCCGACCGTCGAGCAGATCGAAGAAGCCATCGCGAAGCTGGCATAGTCCAGACTCATCAGGAAATTCGCCCCCTCCGGCGCCCGTTTTCGGCGCATCGTCCAGTAGTCGTCCAAAGCAACCAATAGCCCGGAGGGGCCCCATGGCTTTACGCCGCGTCGCGATCTTCGCGTTCGCAGTCGTCGTGACTGCACATCCTTCATTCGCGTATCGAATCGCCGCCTGGATTCCGGGCTGGGACCCCAACGCGCTCACCTCGACGCAGACGCACGCCGGTCTGATGAGTGAGTCGAATCCGACGTGGTATCAGATCAACTCCGACGGTACGCTGGCGAAGAAAACCGCTGCGGAGGATCCGACGTGGCGCGCGGCGATGACGGGCACCGCGCTCATGCCGACGTTGCAGAACACGACCTCGAGCGGCTGGAATCAGACCGCTGCCTTGAACGTGCTCAGCACCGCTGCGAATCGTGAGGCGCACGCTGAAGGGATTCGCCAGCTCGTGGCCACGCAGGCTTACGCGGGCATCGACATCGATTACGAACGCCTTCCGCTCTCCGCGCGCGCGAACTTCACGGCATTCATTCAACTTCTCGCGTCGAAGCTTCACGCCGATGGCAAGAAGCTCTCCGTGACGGTCTACGCGAAGACAAGCGACTCGGAGACGTGGGATGGCGCGGGCGGAGAGGACTACGCCGCGATCGGCGCAGCCGCCGACTGGGTCAAGCTGATGGTTTACGACTACTCGTACAGCACGAGCCCTCCCGGCCCGCTCACGCCGCTGACGTGGCTCGATCAATGTGTCGGCTTCGCAGCGTCTCAGATGCCGGTGGCGAAGATCATGGTCGGCCTGCCGTGGTACGGCTACGACTGGCCATCGAAAGGAGCCGCGGCGGATCTGACCCATCCGACGGCAATCAGCACCGCGCAAAAGAACGGCGCGACGATTACATACGACATCAACGGCGAGGCTACATTCAAGTACGGCACGCACACGGCGTTCTTCCTCGATGCCTTTGGCCATGACAAGCAGATCGATCTCGTCCTGCAGAAGTATCCCGGCGTCGCCGGCTTCTGCTACTGGTACATCGGCTCGGAAGATCCCGCGGTCTGGACGCGCATCCAGACGCTCGTCGCTCCGGCGACGCCACCGCCGCCGCAGGCCACGATCGTACCGGCCGATCCGACCGCGTTGACGGCGACTGCGATCTCTGCGTCGGCAATCACGCTGGCGTGGGCCGACAATTCGACCGACGAAGATGGCTTCCGCGTCGAGCGCTGCGCTGGAGCTGAGGCGACTTGCGATGCGGCGCCGGCCGGCTTCGCGCAGGTCTCGCAACTCGGCGCCGGCACGACGTCGTACAGCGACGGCTCGCTGAACCCGAGCACCGCTTACACATATCGCGTGCGCGCATACAACACGGCCGGCAACTCGGCGTACTCGAACAGCTCCTCGAGCACGACCGCGGCTTTGTCGCTTCCTCCGGCGAACGCCGTCTCCGGACGCACTCTGATTCCCGCCGGCGCACCGTGGCGCTATCTCGATAACGGTTCGGATCAGGGAACCGCGTGGCGTTCGACGATTTTCAACGATGCGGCCTGGAAGTCAGGCCTGGCGCAGCTCGGCTACGGCGACGGCGATGAAAAGACCGTCGTCTCATACGGGACGAGCAGCTCGGCAAAGTACATCACCACCTACTTCCGCTACTCGTTCGACCTCGCCGATCCTTCGGCATTCGGCTCGCTCAACCTCCGTCTGCTCCGCGACGACGGCGCGGTCGTTTATCTCAATGGCGTGGAAGCGTATCGGAGCAATATGGCGTCGGGAGTCATCACCTACGCCACGGTCGCCGCGACCACGATCAACGGCTCGGACGAGACGACGCACTTCTATTCGGCACCTGTCGATCGCAATCTTCTCGTCGCCGGCCGCAACGTCGTCGCCGTCGAGATTCATCAGGCAGATCCTTCGAGCTCCGACATCAGCTTCGATTTCGAGCTGACCGGAACGCTTCCGCCTCCGGCGGCGCCTTCCGGCCTGCAGGCGGTCGCAGCGTCGCAGTCAAGCGTCAATCTGACCTGGACCGACAACTCGGCGAACGAAACCGGATTTCTCATCGAGCGCTGCACCGGCGCGCAGGCGACATGTGATGCGTCCCCGGCGGGCTTCAGTCAGATCGCACAGGTCGCCTCGAACGCGACCAGCTACACGGCGACGAGTCTGACCGCGAGCACGACGTACACATTCCGCGTCCGGTCATCCAGCGCTGACGGCAATTCCGCGTACGCGCCAAGTGCCGCGGCCACGACGCTGACACCGCCGCCGCCACCGCCCTCGACGACCGCAACGCTGATCTCCTTCGGCTCCGTCTGGAAGTACCTCGACAACGGCAGCGATCAGGGGACGGCGTGGCGGTCGTCGTCGTTCGCCGACACAGCGTGGAAGTCCGGCGCTGCGCAGCTCGGCTACGGCGACGGCGACGAGAAGACGGTCGTCTCGTACGGGCCGAGCAGCTCGAGCAAGTACATCACCACGTATTTCCGACAGACGTTCTCGGTCGCCGATCCGGCGGCGTTTCAGTCACTGCTGCTTCGTCTGATCCGCGATGACGGCGCGGTCGTCTACATCAACGGCACGGAAGTGTGGCGAAGCAACATGCCGGCCGGCACGATCGGATACAAGACGCTCTCGGCCACCGGTATCGCCGGCAGCGATGAATCGAAGATCTTCGAGAACACGGTGAGCTCGTCCGTGCTCGTGCCGGGGACTAACGTGATCGCCGTCGAGATCCATCAGGACCTCGGCGGCAGCTCGGATATCAGCTTGGATATGGAGATGATCGGGAAGTAGTCGTTGGTCGTTAGTCCTTGGTCCTTGGTCGTTGGTGTCTAACGACTAACGACCAGCGACTAACGACCTAACAACCACGCACCTTCTCTTCATCGTCCACGGTCTCGTGGCCTTCGTATCTGCGGAGACACGCCCCGCAGATGAGCGCGAGCTCGACGCCGGGCCGCGGCACGTAGCCATCCTCGCGGACGATCTTGATGAAGCAGTCGGTGTATTCCTCCGGAATCTCGCCCGACACTTCACGTGTGCGGCCGCATTCGGCGCAGACGATGTTCACGCGCCCTTCCACGACTACTGCTCTCCCGCGGCAGGGAAGACGGGAGTGATGTCGATCGGGACATCGGCGAGCCTAGCGATGACCGAATTGATCTCGTCGTTGACGACGCCGTACTTGGCGAGCAGACGTTGCGCGCGATCGAAATCGCCGGTCGCTTCGATCGTCAGCAACTCGGTCGCCAGCGCCTTCACGCCGTCCGCGAATTTCGTGAAGTCGACGCGGAAGCGTCCGTTCCCGGTCGGTACGATCGCGCCGGCTTCCCGCAGCCAGTTCCACTGGAGTGCTGTTCCTCGGCCGTGAGCCTCGCCGATGCCGAAGCGCATCGAGCGAAACATCAGACCGGCGTACGTCGCATAGAGCTGCCGCTCGTCGAACAACGAGAGCAGATTGTGATTGCGGGCGTACACGATGTTCCAGAGTCCGAGGACGTCGGCTTTCGTTTCTTCAATGGTCGAATAGAGGTTCTTCAGCGGGATGCGCACCTCGACGCGCGCGCCGCCCGGCTGCGTGATGTAGCCGGGTCCGAGGCCGTGCGATAGCTCGTGGAAGAGAATCTGATTGAAGAAGGCGTCGAAACTGAGCAGCGGCAGTTGTGACTCGTCGAGCACGCGCAGCGCGATCGGTTTGCCGCTCTGGTTGTACTTCGCGTTGATGACATTTTTGAGCAGGACCTTCTTCGATCCTTTCTTCTCGCGAACGTATTCATCATTGGGAAGGTTGAACGCGGCCGTCTGCACGCCGCGGCGCGCGTCGCCGGCGGTGTAGATCTCCTGCACGACACGAATCGGCGACTCGCTGCCGCGATTCGGATTGCGATACTGCTCCGGCTCGGGAAGATTGCGCTCCATGTCCGGCAACGCATGCGCGTAGGCTGCGAGCTTCTCGCTCTCCGGCCGATCGACGACCGTCACGAACGATTCGAACGACGCCTTGTAGTTGAACATCTCGTCTTCATAGACCTCGTACGGCCCGATGACGACTTCGATCGGCCCCCCGAGATCCATCCAGGCCATGTCGCTGTCGCGATAGTCATCTTTCATGATTGCGTCGGCGAGCTTCGTCAGATAGGTTTTCAGCGGCGCGTTGTCCGTCAGCGCCGCAGCTTCGCGGATGCGCATCGCGGCCGGCTCGAGGAGCTCGCGGTATTGGCGCGAGAACGGGATCGCCACGAGGCGATCGCCTTCGCGGTGCACAACCGTGAACAGTCCTTGCAGCGCTTCTTTCTGATCGGGATGCGCGGTGACGTAGCGCTCGAACTCGTCCTTGGTCATGTCGGACGGATAGAACGCCGCCCCCTGCGGCTTGGCGCCGGCCGCGCCGAAGGGCTCGATGAACGGCTCGTTTTCCTTCAAGCGGTCCCACCGCCCTTTATTGATGATGAAGTAGTCGTATGCGGCGCGATCGGTCGGCGACGCACTCGACTGCCGCTGCAGCCGTGTCCGCAACTCCGGGTTCTGCTCCGATGCCTGGCGCCAAAAAATCTCATCGATGGATTTCGACGCCTCGATGAGCTTCTCGACGACCTTTCGCTCGTTGTCACTCAGGAGCGAGCGGTCGTAGTCGATCGTCGTTCGCGGTAGTTGGGTGACGCGTGCGGCAACGTCGGGTGCGACAGCCAATTTCGCTTCGGTGGCAACAGGAGCCGTCTCGGGAGTGGTCGTGGCGGGCGGTTTGGACATGGTATTGGTCGTCGTAGTCTGGCAGGCGAGGGAAAAGAGCGACAGGAGGAGCAGCAGCTTTCGCATGGCGGAGCGAGATTTTATGCGAGGTTTGTTTACAATCAGCCCGTGATCATCGAATGCCCGAACTGTCACTCGAAGTATCAGTACAACGAAGAGAGGTTCGAGAAGAAACCGTCGAAGAAAATCAAATGCGCGAAGTGCGCGACGGTCTTCGAGATCTTCAATCCGTCGTTTTCGCAGCAGGAGCAGAAGAGCACCACGCCGCCGCGCGCGGACATGACGCACGCGAAGCGCGAGGAGCCAAAGCCGAAGCAGACCACGACCGAAGCTTCTGCGCCGCAGCCGGCAACCGGCAAGCAGGCCGGATTGCAGCTTCCGCCGGGAAAGCGCCTGTCGCTTGCTGTCATCGACGGCCCGGACGCAGGAAATGTATTCAGAATCGAGAAACCGCGTGTGACGATCGGCCGCGCGGGCGCCGATCTCAATCTGAACGACACAGAAGCGTCGCGCCAGCATGCCGCCGTCGAGATTCGCGACACGATCTACACCGTCAACGACCTCGGATCGACCAACGGTACGATCATGGAGGGAGAACGGATCACCGAGCCGAAGGAATTGACCGACAAGGGCGAGTTTCAGATTGGATCATCGACCATCATGCTGATCGTTACAGAAGATGTCTGACATTTGCACGAACTCAGAACGCTCTATCGCCACCGCCAACTAATCGCGGCCCTCACCGCTCGCGATCTGAAGGCGCGTTACCGCGGCTCGATCCTCGGATTCTTCTGGTCGCTCGCCAATCCACTGCTGCTGCTCGGCGTCTACACGCTCGTCTTCACGGTCTTTTTCCCGAGCCAGACCGTACGTGCCTATCCGCTATTTCTCTTCTGCGGCATCCTGCCGTGGACGTTCTTCTCCGCCGCGGTGCTCGAGTCGACGACATCGATCTCATCGAACTCCGGGTTGATCAAGAAGGTGATGTTCCCGGCCGAGGCGCTGCCGCTGGTCGTGGTGATGTCGCATCTCGTGCATTTCGTGCTGGCGACACCGATTCTGCTGGCCGCGCTCGTCGGTTATACGCTGACGGGCGCGGCGCAGGTCCGTATGACGGTCCTGCTCCTGCCGGTTCTCATGTTCTTGCAGGCGATCTTCGTCGCCGGCGTCGCGGTGACGGTTTCGTCGGCGGCCGTACTCTTTCGCGATCTGCGTGACATCATCACCAATCTGATGCAGCTCGGTTTCTTCATCACGCCGATCATCTATCCGATGGAGAACATCGGATGGCGGCCGCTGCGCGCATTGCTGCGACTCAATCCAATGACGCCGTTCGTCGTCGCGTATCAGGACATCATCTTCTACGGTAAGTTGCCTGGCATATCAGATACGTTCCTGATGATCGCGTATGCGCTCGTCGGGGCCGGTTTCGGTTTCACTGTGTTTGATCGGTTGCGCGACACGCTGGCGGAGGCGATTTGAGCAGCGAGCCGCGGTACTCCGTCGCATTGCAGAATGTCTTCAAGAGCTATCGGCTCTGGGGACGCCGCTCTCAGTTCGCCACGCTGAAGAGCGCATTGCTCAAACGCGATCTCAAACCTTCGCCCGAGTCATCGGTCGAAGCGCTGAAGAACGTGTCGTTCGCCGTGCACAAGGGCGAAGCGTTCGGAGTCATCGGACGAAACGGCTCCGGTAAATCGACGCTGCTGAAAATCATTTCCGGAATCCTGAAGCCGACGTCGGGATACTTGAGCGTGAATGGACGCATCGCCGCGCTCATCGAGCTCGGCGCAGGATTTCACCCGGAGATCACCGGACGCGAGAACATCTACATCAACGGCATCATGCTTGGTCTTTCGCGCAAGGAGATCGATCAGCGATTCGCATCGATCGTCGACTTCTCGGGGATCGGCGATTTTCTCGATCAGCCGGTGAAGACTTACTCGTCGGGCATGTACGTGCGCCTCGGCTTCGCTGTGGCCGTGCACGTCGATCCGGAAATCCTGCTGATCGACGAGGTTCTCTCCGTCGGCGACGAAGAGTTTTCGGCGAAGTGCGTGGCCAAGATTCAGGAGATGAAGTATCGGGGCGTGACATTGCTGTTCGTCACGCATCAGCTCGATCAGGTACGGAAGCTCTGCGATCGCGCGCTGTGGCTCGATCGCGGAGAGCCGAAAGCGATCGGCGATCCGATGCGCGTGGTGGATGGGTATTTACAGGAGGTCAGTGGTGTGGCGCCGGCGATCACGCCGGCGAGCGCCGCCGAGATCGGCGGCGCCACACAAGAGGACAACGACCTCACCGAGGAGGAGCGCTGGGGCTCCGGCGAGGTGATCCTCAGGCACGTGGCCCTCGTCGATCAGAAAGGCCATGAGCTCATCGCTCTAGGAGCGGGCGTTTCCGTCTCGATCGAGATGGACGTTGAAGTCCGCGTGCCGCAGGATGATTTCGTTTTCGGCATCGGCATCTATCACGCCGATGGAACGTGTGTGTACGGCACAAACACCGATCTCGAAGGACTCCTGCCCGATCGCCTCGACGCGAACGGGCGCGTCCGCTTCGTGATGCCGTCACTCGATCTCGTGGCCGGCTCCTATCGCGTCGACGCGGCCGTGCACACGCTCAACGGCCGGGCGTTCGATTATCGTCGCGGCGTGCTGCGCTTCGTCGTCGGCGCACGCGTGCATGACATCGGCGTCTACCGGCCGAAGCACGAATGGCGATTTGACGGCGGGATTACATTCAAGCCGGTCGATTCTCTCCAGCGCAACGTCCCCGCGCCGATTGCGGAGTACATTCGCGAGTCGCAATCGGCGGAACCGCAATTTCGCAAGCGACGCAGTCGCAGCGAAGAGTGAGGCAAACATGAGCGTCCCGGCAGTCATCTTCATCGTCATCCTGGCCATCTATCTGCTCAGCTCCATCAAGATCCTTCCCGAGTACGAGCGCGGCGTCATCTTCCGCCTCGGCCGTCTCCTCGGAAGACCGAAGGGTCCGGGCATCTTTCTCGTCTTCGCACCGATCGATCGGATGGTGCGCGTCTCGCTCCGGCAGGAAGCGTTCGAGGTTCCGCCGCAGGACATCATCACGCGCGACAACGTCACGCTGAAGGTGAATGCGGTCGTGTTTCTACGCGTGATCGAGCCGCGGCACGCGGTCGTCGAAGTGTTCGATTACCGCTATCAGACTTCGCAATTCGCGCAGACGACGCTGCGGTCCGTCCTGGGCGAAGTGGAGCTCGATGATCTGCTCGCCCATCGCGATCAGTTGAACGCGCGCATTCAAACGATCCTCGATCAGCATACCGAGCCGTGGGGAGTGAAGGTCAACAACGTCGAAGTGAAACAGGTCGATCTTCCCGAGACGATGCTGCGGGCGATGGCCAAGCAAGCGGAGGCTGAGCGCGAGAAACGCGCGAAGTTGATTCACGCCGAGGGCGAGTTCGCGGCGTCGCAGCGGCTGTCGGACGCGGCGAAAGTGTTGGCGACCGAGACCGGGGCGCTGCAATTGCGCTATCTGCAGACGCTCACCGAGATCGGCGTCGAGAAGAACACGACGATCATCTTCCCGGTCCCGATCGACATTCTCGAGGGACTGCGGACGACGTTGGATCGAAAGGCGTAGGCTACTTCAGGACCTCCGAAAGCGCGTCGAATCGCTCCGTCCACCACTGCTTCATCTTCGCCGCGGTGGATCTGTCAGGAAGCTTCGAATGCTGGATCGCCACCGCGCTCTTGGCGTCGCCTTTCGACATGAAGCCGATCTCGACAACCGTGTCATCTTTCATGCTGATCCGCATCCTTTTGTTTGGATTCGCCGATCGAACGTCGAGTTTGTCGGGCCACCAGCGCTTGCGAAGGCGAGCGTTCGCGAATGCGCCGTACAGCTTTGCGATCGGCACCGCAAAGGTGCGACTTTTGTTGGTCTCGTATCCTCCGCCGCGGCGTTGTCCCCGCTCGCGCAGTCCGCGAATGCGCTCGTATCCGACCGTCACCGTCTGACTCCACCAGTCAGGGGTACCGATCGATGAAACGTAGCGAGCGATCTCGCGGTGCGGTTTCTCCGCGGCCTGAACCGCGTCGAGCACGTTGACCCATTCGGCCCAGTCGCGGCCGGTCTGTTTCCTGACCGCGGCGTCACTCATGCCGGCGGCATCGGCGTAATTGGGGACGGGTTCTTTCTTGCGGACGAGCTGGAGGCGGGCGGCGGTGTACGACTCGCCGGTCTTCTGCATGCGGGAGCGGACGATCCGCTTGAGGTCTTTCTGTTTCGGCATCACGATCTCCCTCGTTCACGCCGCAAGCGGAGCTCCCCAGCAGCGCCGCCGCGCCAGACGAAGGTTCGTCATACCGATTCGGGAGTATGCCCCCCTTTGCCTCGACGAGGATCTTCGCTGGGGGAAGACCACCGAGGTTAGGCGCGAATCACCGCCGGCAAAATCCTACCACGTCATTCCGAGCCGCGCAGACGGCGAGGAATCTGGGTGGTGGCGGATCACTGCCGCCCAGATTCCTCGCGCTCTACGGCGCTCGGAATGACACTTGACCGTCGAAGATCGTCATGTCGACCGTGACCGCGTCGATCTTCTCGGGAGCGATCTTGAACAGGTCATCCGAAAGAATGGCGATGTCGGCGCGCAAGCCCGGTGCGATCTTCCCGATCTCGTTCTCACGAAACATCGCATACGCGTTATTCACCGTGTAGCAGCGCAGCGCTTCGTCGACGGTGATCTTCTGTTCGGGGATCCAGCCATTCGGATTTTTCCCGTCGATGGTACGGCGCGTCACCGCCGCGTAGATGCCGAGAATGGGATTGAGGGGAGCGACGGTCCAGTCGGAGCCTAACGTAAGCGTCGCGCCGGCATCGATCAGCGAGCGGAACGCGTACGTCGTCTTCGCGCGCTCGTGTCCGATCTTCGTCTCCGCCCACCGCCCGTCATCGATGGCGTGATACGGCTGCATCGACGCGATGACGCGAGTCTGCGCGAAGCGTTTGATCTCATCGGCGTTGAGATGTTGCGCGTGCTCGATTCGGAAGCGGCGGTCGCGCGGCTGCGCTTCGTAAATCTTCAGCACTTCGTCATTCGCGCGATCGCCGATCGCGTGAATCGCGATTTGGAGATCATGCGCATTCGCGTCGGTGACCCAGCGCTTCATCGCGCCATTCGTCATCTCCTCCATAGCCAGACCGCGGTTGTTCGGCTCATTGATAAAGGGCTCGAAGAACCAGGCCGTCGATGATCCGAGAGAACCATCGGCGAAGCCTTTCAGTCCGCCGATGCGCAGGCGATCGCTTCCGAAAGCCTTCTCGACACTCGCGCGGACCAGTCGTTCGTACTGACTGATCGGCGTGAATAGATAGACGCGCGCCGTCAACTGCCCTGCTTTCTCGAGTCGCTGGTAGGCGCGCAGATCGTCGTACGCGTCGCCGCCGGACATGTCGCAGAACGCGGTGACGCCGAACTTCGCCGCTTCGGCGAGCGCGGCGCGCGCCGCGCTGACCCGCTCGTCGATCGACGGCGAAGGAATGACCGCGTACACCGGACCCATCGCCGCATCCTTGAGCAAACCGGTCGGCTCGCCCTGCGCGTCGCGGACGATCGTGCCCCCCGGCGGATCGGGAGTCTCGCGTGTAATCCCGGCGAGTTTGAGCGCGACGCTGTTCGCAAGCGCCATGTGCCCGTCGAGACGCGAGACGAATACCGGATTGTCGGCGGTCAACGCGTCGATCATTTGCCGCGTTGGCAGCATGTACGGTTTCCACAACTGTTCATCCCACTGCCCGCCGATGATCCACGCACCTTTGCCGGCGCTCTTCGCGAATTCGCCGATGCGCCGCGCGAACTCCTGCGGCGATGCGGCATCGCGGAGCTGCACGCGCGACAGCTCGAAGCCGCCGTCGATGAAATGCACGTGATCGTCGATGAAACCGGGAACGGCGAGACGGCCATTGAGATCGATGCGCTGCGCGTCGCGCGGCGCCCTGGCGGTGATGTCGGCCGTCGTCCCGACCGCGACGATGCGGTTGCCTTCGACGGCAACCGCATCAACGAAGGGTTTGCTCTGATCCCCGGTCCAGATTCTCCCGTTGAAAAGAATCAGGTTTGCGAGGATCAGAGCGGAAAAGAGCAATCAGAAGCGGACGCCGAGAGAGACACGGTATGTGCGCGGAGTCTGGAAGTCGTTTTCGCTTTCCGGTTTGCCGAAACCAGGACCCCTCATGTAATGCACTCCTTCGACCGGCGTCTCGGTGAAGGGATTGAAAGCCTTGAGTCCGCCGGCCGGGCACGCTGTGCCCTGCGATGAGCCGCCGGGGCAGTCGACGTTCGTCAGCACCTCTTCGTTGAACGCCACCGCGCCTTGCTCATTGAAGATGTTGATGATCTCCGGCTGAACGAAGAACTCCACGTTCCCGAAGACTTTCACTTTGTAGTTGATGGCCAGATCGGTGTGGGTGATGTTGTCGGTTTTCAGATTACCTCGCCCACCGAAGTAGTAAGTCACTGTACTTGGGGGCGTCAGATAGCCGGGATTCGTGACGTAGGGCCGCGAGTCGATGGAACCATCGAGCGAGGTCGCGGTACCTGAATCGAATGATTGCAGCAAGCTGATATTGAATGACCCGATCGGCGTGCGCGGTATGTCGTAAGACGCCCACGCTCGCAGACGATGTCTCGAATCACCGGGCAGATATCCGGTCGGCGCGTTCCAGCTCAGCCCGCGATATTCGGGATACTCCGGGTAGCCGCCGTCAGTACCGACCAGCGGGCCACTGCCGGAATTTTCGGCAATCACGTTCCCGACCAGCCGCGACCATGTGTAGTTCGCACCGAGGTTGAGACGATCGAAGAACTGATAACCGGCCTGCGTCTGGACGGCGCGGTAGTCGCGATTGTAGGCGTCGTTGTTGGTTCGGATGATCGCTCGGTCGTACTTTGTTCCGTATTGATCGGTCGCTGTCCCCGTCGTGGTGTCGCGGAATGACGTATAGAAGCCGTCCCATTTCCGGTAGATGAAGTCGGCGCGCGCAAAGCCATGCCGGCCGAGCGATGTGGCCGCTCCAAAAGCCCACTCGTCGACCGCCGGAGATTTCAATCCGTTTGGATCGATGATGCTGTCGACACCCGGAACCGAAGTGCTCCGGAAAGGCCGCAGGTTCGTGCCGCCATTGGCGGAGAACCAGTCGAAGATCATCTGGATGGCCTTGTCCGTCGGGATGAGCTGACTTGTCGGCGTGTTGACGTCGTTGTTGATGCTCGGTCCGCGGTAGTTCCACTGAAGCGACGCATTGCGTCCGGCCGGATCGGCATCGTTGGCGGCGCCTTCGGCGAGCCGGCCGAGGTATTCGCTGTAACTCGCGTTCAGGACGATTCGACCATTCCCGAGGATGTCGTAATGCGCACCGAGGCGCGGGCTGAATCGCCCGTCATTGGAGATCGTGAAGGTGTGCGCTCCGCTGAGCGCATCGTTCTTGTCATAGCGAACGCCGAGGTTGAATGTCCAATGCGGATTGAGAGTCCATCGATCGTTGATGTATGTAGAGCGAGTCGTGTAATCGGAGCCTTCGCTCAGGACGAAAATCGGCAACCAGCTGATACGGGTCTGCGTCCCGCTGGAGCCGCCCGGCATGCGCGGATAGACCGTGCTTCCGCGGACGATCGTCTCCGGCACGCTGATGCGATAGTCACTTCCATTCTGGTAGTTGTTGACCGCGCGCACCTCGTTGAAGTCTTCGTAACCAAGGCGGATGTCCTGGCTGCCGAGCCGCGGAGTGGACCAGAAGTAGGTCCCTTTGAGCGTGTAGTCGGTGATGTCTCTGCGCTCGCCCTGCGGTGTGTTGCGGAATGTCGGCGACCAATAGCGCGTACCGCGCCCTCGATCGGTGATCAGCGTTCCTTTGATGATGTCGTAAAACGTCGATCCCGAACCGACGAATTTGAATTTCTTCTTCGAGTACTGCCCCTCCACGAAGAAGCGATTGGTGAGAACGCCGTTGTAGTTGAGGACGGCAATCGAATTCGGTGTCTCGCGGTACGGGACGAGACTGTCGGTGTCCATGATCGTCTGAGCGGTCTGATTCGTCTCACTGGCAGCGACATCGAGATACGACGCAACCAGCGTGTGCCGGCTGGTGATCGAGCCGGTCAGCTTTCCTTCCAGTCGTCTCTCTTTCGTGCCGTGTGGATACGCAATCGGCGTCAGTAGCGTGCCGGCAGGAATCGGATTGCCATTGGCGTCGCGATCACCCCCCCGCGCTACGCCGGGCTCGGTCTGGCGGACGTCGCTGAGGTTCGCCGATCGCCCCGCTCCGAAGAACCACAAGCGATCGCGCAGGATCGGTCCTCCCAGCGTCGCTTCGTAGACTGGATTGATCTTGTCCTCCTGATCAATCGTCAGCGGTGTCTTGGCGCTCCAGCTATCGTTGGAGAGACTGCCGCGGACGCTCCCTTTGAAGTCGTTCCCGCCCGACTTGGTGATCATCGTGACCACACCACCGGTGAAGTGACCGTACTCGGCGGAGATGCCGCCAGTCTGAACCGTCGTCTCCTGGATCGCGTCTTCGATGAAGAGCGTGTGGGCCTGGCCGCGCAGGTTCTCGTTGATGATGGCGCCGTTGACGAGATAGAGGCTGTCGTACGACATCGCGCCGCCGATCATGATGCCGCTGCGCAGTGGATCACCGGCGATTTTGGGGCCGTTGTCATTGACGCCCGGGGCGAGCAGCGTGACGGCGTACAGTGTGCGGGGCATGGGCAGTTGGTCGACCAACTCCTGCTTGAAATTCGTGCTGACCTGAGGGGATTCGATGACTGACGGAGCGGCCGCCGTGACGGTGATCGATTCCGCGATCGCGGACGGTCGCAGCTCGACGTCGATGCGATCGGTGCGCGCGGCGGTGAGAGTCACGCGTCGCGAGACCTTTTGCATCCCTTCGAGCTCGAAGGTCACCGTGTAGTCGCCCGGTGGCAAGAGCGGAACGATGTAGTCGCCCGCACCGGTGGAAACTGCCGTTCGTATTCCTTGAAGATTCGGCGAGCGCACCGACACTGTGACGCCGGGAAGTCCGGCGCTGCCGGTTGTCACCTTTCCTGTGATCGTTGCGGTCGGGATCGATTGCGCCATAAGGGCGCAGGGAAGTAGAAAACCAATGGCAAACAAGCAAAACAGACGTCTCATGCATGCCTCCGGTTGCTGAAGAAAGTCGTGATAGGGCGAACGCTACTCCTGATCTGGCGCGCGGGCAAGGGTTTACGATGAGGCCGTGCGTGTCTCGTTCGGCGAGTTCATCCTTGACTTGGGGGAGCGCCAGCTACTGCGCGGCGATACTCCCGTTCATCTGACCGGCAAGGCGTTTCAGCTTCTCGCTCTCCTCATCGCCGAGCGGCCGAAGGTCATCGCGAAGAAAGAGATCTATGACGCGTTGTGGCCAAACGTCTTTGTGCAGGAAGCGAACATCAAGAATCTCGTTGCCGAGCTGCGATCGGCAATCGGCGAAGATGTCATTCGCACGCATCGCGGCGCCGGATATGCGTTCACGGCCGATGCGCGCGAAGAGGTGACGCTCGCACGATCGCGATTTTCAGTGGTGATCAACGGCGTGGCGTACGCGCTCCGCGAAGGGCGGAACGTCATCGGTCGCGAGCCGACCGCGCACATCCGTCTCGATCTCGCCGCGGTTTCGCGCCGGCACGCCGCGATCAACATCCACGGAGAAGAAGCGGTCGTGCAGGATCTGGGCAGCCGCAACGGAACGTGGCTCAACGGAGAAAAGCTCGAGGCGGCGCGGTCGCTCCGTACCGGCGACGAGATCCGAATCGCCCGGACAGCCATTCGGTTCCAAATCGCCCCCGGTTCGGCACGACCGACCGCGCCGCTCGGCTCTCGGGTTTGACGCGCGGCGGGCGCCAGCCTCGCCCGCCGCCGCATCACCTCGCCCCCTCTCGCAACGAGGACCGTGTGTGGAAGCAATGTGCGCCGCTTTCCACGAATGCGGGTAGGAAGACGGTAGGTTCTGTTCGTCCGGAGCCGTGAGTGCTACCAGGTCCGGCGCAGCGGATGCGCCTCGGTATTGAAGACCACGCGATCGAGATCGATCTTCGCATCGGTGGCGAAAATCAGATAGAGATACTTGAGCGTCTCAGCGAGGAAGTAACTCGGCATCAGATCATCCTTCTCTTTCGTGACGACGCTCTTCAGGGTCGTGTAACCGGCGTCAGTGCGGCAATACTTGATCAGCGCATCGAAGAAGGTCTTTCCCATCGCCGCGTTATGAAGGTAATACGCCGACTCGATGATCTCCGGTCGCAGCGGATATCCGGGATGAACGACCTTCATCGTCGCGTAGTCGATCACCTCAGGTTCGATCCCGTGAAGTTGCCACATCCTGAAACAGGAGGACTGAAGTCGAGCCGCGCGACGAGCGTCGCCGCCCAGCGCCAGCACCGCCGGCAGAAACGCGTGTAGCGCACCGAACTGCGTCGCTGTCCGCTTGCCGGTCGTCATGTCAGCTTCGCCGTACCATCCGTCGTCCTCCAGATACTTGTTGATCGCCCGAACGCTCGTGCTCCACATCGTCCGGCAGTCCTTGTCACCGAACAGGCGCGCGCACTTCAACAGGTACTCGTAATACGAATCGATGCCACCGCCGACGTGACTCGTGCGGCTGACCCACTCCCCGGTCTCGACGTCGATCTCCTCGCCGACGAGACCGATCTTCGACCGTCGTTTGTAAAGCTGAACGAGTGCGTTCTTCGCTTTCTCGTAGTACACCGGCTTGCGCGTGAGCTTCGACAGCGTTCCGAATTCGAGGATCAGGGTGCCGATCTCCGCCGGATTCGATTTCGCGCCGGTCGTCTTTCCCGTGCGCAGATTCACGAATCGATAGGGCATGCCCGTCGGCGAGTTGAAGACAGGAAGGAGCCTCGTCCCGAGATCATCCGCGATTCGCAGCAGGCGCTCATCGCCCGTCATCTGATAACCCGAGAGCAATCCGCCGAGGAGACGAATGACGATCTCGAAGTTCTGAACGGAGATGTCTTTGTCGAATGAGAGTTTCTCGACGATGAGCGCCTTTGCTTTTGCCGCTTCATCGTTCAATCCCATCAGCAGCAGTGAATCGAGCGCGTCGACCGGTGTCATCAGCAACGATTCGCCGTACCAGTCGCGCGGCGTCTTGCTGATCGGTCTCAGCTCGTCATGAGCCCACGCGTACTGCTCGTACGCGCGCCACGAGAAGCGCATCTCTTCGCGCACCTGAGAGGCAAGATCATCGGCAGCGGCAGACGCGCTGACGAGAAGAAGAAGGGCGATCGCTCTACCAGTACGAATAGAACACATCATCACACGATTTGTAGCGATGGCTCGGCATGTGAGCGGTCATGTAGCTCCACACGTCGGGCGTCCGGCCATCGACATCGGTGAATCCGTATTCCCTCGCGAGTCCTATCGATGTGAAGACGCGGCCCGATTTCTTAATCGCCTTCGGATCGGCGGCGAGCGCCAGGATCGCCCGGCCGATGAAGTAAGGCGTCTCCGATTCGGCGAACTCTCCGCGACGCGGGATCGCGTCGCGCCAGTTCTCTTCGGACACTTTCAGGCTGTCGAGGACCATCTCGGTGCGCATGAAGCCGGGCGTGAGTGCGACAACCGCGATCTTGTGTCGCCGCAGCTCTTTCGCGAGATCCCAGGCGATGCGGAGCTCCGCGATGCGCGCGAGGTCGTAATAGAAATGTCCGCGGTAGTAGAAACCATCGCCTTCGGTGACCTCGACGATGAGTCCGGACGTCATTCCGAGCGCCGAAGAGCGCGAGGAATCTGGGCGGGGGGCACGCTTTCGCCGCCCAGATTCCTCGCCGTCTACGCGGCTCGGAATGACGTGGGGCTTCGTCTTCATCATCAGCGGCACGGCGTAGTGATCGTTGATGACATGCGCGCGAACCGCGCGCTCGAGCATCCACAGCCCGTCATCGATCGGAATGTTCCCGAAGCGCTTCCACGAGACTTCGCCGCCGGCCCACAAGTCGTTGATGACGATGTCGAGACGCTTCTGCTCGCGTTCGATCCGTTTCATCAGTCTTTCGACCTGCTCGGGCATCGTGTGATCGGTCTGCACCGCGATGCCTTCACCACCGCGAGCGGTCACCATCTCCGCGGTCTCTTCGATCGTCTCGGGACGATTCGTCATCGCCGGTTTGCCGCGCACGCTTCGTCCGGTGCAGTAAACGATTGCGCCGGCTTCGCCGAGGACGCAGGCGATGCCGCGGCCGGCGCCGCGCGTGGCGCCGGCAACGAGAGCGACTCTTGCTTCGAGTGGTCTTTTCATGCTGTACACGATCGATTCCGATTCATGACATGCTTTGTCATAAATGCGCGCCGATCGTCTGCTCTCGATTCTTCTCTTATTGCAGGTTCATGGGCGAATGACAGGAAAGCAACTCGCGAAGCGCCTCGAGGTCTCGCAGCGCACGATTCATCGCGACATGGAGGCACTCGGCGTGGCGGGCGTGCCGGTGGTCGCCGAGCGCGGGGCGGGCGGCGGGTGGGAGTTGATGGAAGGATTTCGCACCACTCTCACCGCGCTGACGGAGTCGGAAGTGAGCGCTCTGTTCGTGACGAAGCCGTCGCGCATCCTCTCCGATCTTCGGCTCGACAAAGCTTCCGATGCAGCGCTCGTGAAGCTCCTGTCGTTGATGCCGGCGGTCTATCGAAAGAACGCGGAGCTCGCGCAGCAGCGGATCTACATCGACGTGACCGGTTGGAGTCGATCGAACGAGCCGGTGACGATGCTCCCTGTGCTGCAGGATGCGGTGTGGCGCGAGCGCAGACTGCGAATGCTCTACGACCGCGGCGAACAGTGCCCTGCATCGGAGCGAGTCGTCGATCCGCTTGGCCTGGTGGCGAAAGGAAGTACATGGTATCTGGTGGCCGCGATCGATGGCGACATCCGCACTTATCGCGTTTCGCGCATTCGTTCGGCGGATGTTCTCGATGAGTCATTCCTCCGCCCGCCGGAGTTCGATCTCGCCGCATTCTGGGAGAGCTCGGCCGCGCGATTCAAGGAGCTCATGCCGCGCTACCAAGTCATCGTTCGCGCAGAGACAAATGCGATTCCATGGATGAGGGCGATGATGCGCTTCGGCGGCATCGATCGCGTTGAACCCGACGAACGCGCCGGCTGGAGCCGCATCGCCATGCACTTCGACGCCGAGGAGGTCGCGCACGCGTTTCTCCTCGGCCTGGGAACGTCACTCGAAGTGATCGAGCCCGCCATGATCGCAACGAAGATCGTCGAGAGCGCGCGCCGGATTGTCGAGTCCTCGGTCCTCGGACCCACGACCCTCCAAACCGAGGACCGAGGACCGAGGACCGAGGGCTGACATTACCAACCGTAGCGCCCGATCTGCGGGCCAGCTTCGCCGAGGAGTTGCGAAGTGTATTGCTTGAACTCGTCGGTGGCGCGGTAACGGTCGGGAAGCACGTCCGCCAGATACTGAAGATACGCCGGCGCGCTGATCGGCCTTCCTTCGTCCGTCAATTGCTTTCCATGGACGTCGTACGGCTGCAGGATGATCTCCATCGCTCCGCGGCGGCGGAAGAACTTCGGATCCGGCACGAAAAGCAGATCGCCGGCGCGGATGCCGTTGCGTTCCTCCCATGTGTCCTGAACCTCGCGCACGATGCTTCGCGCGTCGGGGGCGGTGATCCCTTTCGCTTTCGTCTGCACGATGGCCACGTTCGTCAACTCGATCACTTCGCGCACTTCATTGATGTACTGCGTCTGGGCCGTGCCATTCGTGCGGTCTTTGAAGCTGAACTGAACGTTCGTCTCGCCGCCGCGCTCATTGCCGAACATCTCCAGTCCGCGCGGGAACCAGGCATTGATCGTCTTCTGAATGTCTTCGATCGAGAATCGGCCTTCGCCTGTCGTCGCACTCACTGCGATCTCGCGGAGGAAGATGCGCCCGGAGCCGATGTGAAACCCTTCCTCGGAGAGCATGGGACTCATCGAACGCGCCATCGGCGCATACGCGAACACCTTCTGCATCTCGAGCTGATACTTCCCGACGAGATCGATCACCGTCGCGAAGATGACGTTGTCGAGAAAATTCTTGAACGGAATGTTGAACGCGTCGAGGACGTGATTGCCGAGCTCCATCGACAACAGCTCGTCGAGCGTCTCTGCGGCGATATCAGGATGTCCCGGCTTCTGCCACGTCTTGTCGTGATCGAGGACCCAGAACATCTGATACGCATGCCGTAGCTCCTCGGCCATCACGCGGAGAACGGAGATCTTCATCTGATCCGTCGGTGCCTCTTCGAGCGTCAGGCGATGCTGCTGGATCGAGCCGAGCTCGGTCGAGCACTGCGCGCGAATGATGTCGCGCGCCGCGTAGAACATGTTTCCGACCATGTCCCCTGCGCGCTGGAAACGCGGCTGTCCTGCGAACTTGCCGCGATCGATCGTCTCGGTGTTCAGCTTCCCGATCTTGGCGAAGAGCTGAAACGGAGTCTGATTGGGGAAGTACTTCGGCCAGTGGCGCTGGAGAAAGTCGAGCTCTGAGAAGTTCTTCTTCTGCCAGCCGAGGAGGGCCTCGTGATACTTCTGTGTGATCGTCTCAGTTGTGTACGCCGGCATAAGAGCTCCTTCAGTTGGGCGTGTCGTGCGCGCCGCCGCTTCGTTCCCACTCGCGGGCGACTTCCTTGATCAGTTTTGCAGCGCGGTCGGAATCGCTCTCGGTCGCAAAGCCGACGACGACGGAGAAGTGGGCACCGACGGCCTGGGCGACCACAAAGTCGATATTCAGTCCGGCATCGGCGATGGCTCTGTAAAAGACGTCGCTCAGGCCGACTCGATCGTCGCCTTGGATGAGCAGCGTAGGTTTCGAAGAGCGGGACAGACCGGCCTGCTGCGCCACAGACGCAGTTCTCGGACTTGTGACGGGAAACACTTCGATGACCGCCGTCCGTCGCTCGGCCGGATACGAGTAGCCCATGACCACTTCGACATCAGCCCCGCTGTGAGCGAGCTCCTCGATGACTGAAGCGAGCGTACCGGGCTGGTCCTCCATCTCGGCGCGCCACAGGTTGATTTTCTGCACGGAGATCGTCATTGTTTGGTCCTACCAAAGAAATGGCCGCGCTGATGCGGCGGGGAGGCGAAGTGCGAATCGTGGTCGGCCTCGCTGGTTCGTCCAGCCCGATCTATGGAATCCGGACGCTCGAGGTGCTCAAGGCTGCCGGTGTGGAGACGCACCTGGTGGTCAGCGACGGCGCGAAGCGCACGATTCCGATCGAAGCGCGCCGGACGGTGGAGGACATTCAGAAGCTGGCCACGGCAGTCTACGACAACCACGACCTCGCCGCGGCGATCAGCAGCGGCTCGTTTTTCACCGACGGCATGATCGTGGCGCCGTGCTCGATGAAGACTCTGGCGGCGATCGCGCACTCGTTCAGCGACGATCTCCTTGTCCGTGCCGCAGACGTCACGTTGAAAGAGCGTCGCAAGCTCGTCCTTGTCCCGCGCGAAACGCCTTTGCACCTCGGGCATCTCCGGAACATGATGCGTGCGGCGGAGATCGGTGCGGTGATTCTTCCGCCGATGCCGGCGTTCTACCATGAGCCGAAGACGGTCGACGACATCATCAACCAGACCATTGGAAAGATCCTCGATCAGTTCCGCATCGAGCACTCGTTGTTCAAGCGCTGGAGCGGGAAAGGCTAGATGGTGAAGCAGAACCGCGTCTCGGCGACGATCACCCGCCGCATTCAGAAGCAGATCGCGGACGGTAGGCTCGCGCCGGGAGAAAAGCTTCCTGCCGAACGCGATCTCGCGCGACGGCTCAACGTGAGCCGCGTCTCTGTGCGTGAAGCGTATCGATCGCTCGAAGAGCTGGGATTGCTCGTCACCAAGCGTGGCGCGGAGGGCGGCGCGTTCATCACCGACTTCGATCACGAGCCCGTCAGCCGATCGCTCTCGCTCATGCTCC
>DASYUK010000399.1:0-2223 GCA_036001325.1 Thermoanaerobaculia bacterium | reverse complement strand
CCCCCCCGCCGCTACACCGTCAGTCCCGTTCGATGGTGATGCTGCCGTTCGAGTTGATCAGCTCCAGCCGGCAGGTTCCGCCGCCGATCGTGCCGATGAGCGTCTCATCGCTGGCCGTCGTGGTCGTGATCGGGAGCTCGCTGTTGATCCGCCCGAACGACGTTCTCGCGCTGACCGCGTAGCTCGCGCTCGACGGCAGTGCGACCTTGATGGACGAGAAGCTCGTGCGCAGCGCGACCGGATGACAACTTCCTGTGGCGATCCCCGACACGGAGATCGCGCCGTTCTGGTTCTGCACGTCGACCGCACCGCCGACGCCTTTCACGAACGCCGATCCGAAGCTGGTGCGGACCTTCGCATCGCGCGAGACATCGGAGAGCTGCACGCTGCCGTTGGCATCATCGACATCAGCGCTCCCGCGGATGCGCTCGGCGCGGACGCTGGCAAAGCGCGTGTCGGCCGTGAAGTCGCCGTTGATGTTCTCGGCCACGATGCTGCCGTTCTCGTTCTTCGCGCGTAGCGGCCCTCCAACATCGCGCACCTCCACGCTGCCGAAGGTGGTCCCGATCGAAGCCATGCCGCTGATCGTGCGCGCCTCCACTCTCGAGTTCTGGGCGACGACGCTCAGGTTGCCCTTGATGTCGACTGCCGACACCGACCCGAACGTCGTCTTCAGCGAGGCGTTGCCGCCGACGTCGCGCACCTCGACTCGGCCGTTGCCGTTCGTGATGTCGACTCCGCGCCGGATGTTCGACACGTTGACGGAGGCGAATGAATTCACGATGTTGAGCGAGCCGTTGATCTTCTGCGCGCTGACGCTGCCGTTGGCATTTCGGATCGTGACGTCGTCGCCGGCGCTCTCGATCGATACCGAACCGAAGCGATTCGTCACGTCGACCTTGCCGCTGATGTCGCGCAGCTTGATCGAGCCGTTCGCGTTCTTGACGGTCGTGTCACCGCCGCTGCTGGTCACTTCGATCGAACCGAACGAGTTCTCGACGCGCTGCGCGCCTTTCGTGTCGCGGAGCTCGATCGAGCCCTGCGCGTTCACGAACTCGGAAGGTGCTCTCAATCCGCTGGCATCGATCGAGCCGAAACGATTCTTCAGCGTCACCGGCGCGTTCGCCGGCACGGTGATCTGATAGTCGACGGAGAAGGAGAAGTTGCCGCGATGCGAATAGTGATTCGGATACTCGGTGCGGACGGACACGCCGCCGCCTGTCTCTTCCGCGATGATGTGGATGCGCCGGCCGAACTCGGGATCGGACGCGCGGATGGTCGCGCGCACCTGGACATCCGAAGAGCCGGCATCGAGATCGACGCTGCCGAACGAGTGATCGACCGACACGCGGCCGCCGCGATACGGAAAATTCTTCGCATACTTCAGCTCGAAGCGGTCTTCATCCGCAAGGAGCGTCGTGGCGCAGACGGCGATCAGAAGCGCCGCCCACGACCATTTACTGATTCGAGGCATGGTTTCCCTCCCGCAGCACGTCCTCGAGCGTTCTCTGCTTCTCGGTGTAGATGGCGAGGAGCTGCTTGCGGAGGTGCGCGTTCTGTCGATTGCGATTGATGTTTGTCTGGCACTCGGCGATGGCATCGTCGAGCAGCATGAGCTTCTCTTTGTAGCTGACCATGAGCGGCGACTGCGCCTCTTCGAGCTTCGGCTCGGCCAGTCTTTCGAGCTGATCGATCGCGGCGAGGTGCACCCGCTCCGCGCGCTCGACGTCATCGAGTGCGCTGACGCGAAGGATCTCGCGGTCGAACGCGGCCTGGCGCTCGGCTCTTACGGCGTACCAGGTACCGGCGCCGATGCCGACCGTCAACACGACTGCCGCCGCCGTCCGCCACATCGTGTTCACGAAGTGAGCTCTTTTCTCCGCCTCGATCGCGCGATGGATACGCGGCCAGAGCGTGTCGCTCCGCCAGCTCGCCTGCAGCGACCGAGCGGTCTCGCTGATCTCGTTCCACGCCGCGAGCTTCTCCATGCACGCTTCGCAATCGCGCGCGTGCGCCGCCACCACCTCCATCGAGAAGCGATCGCCCTCGAGGAGAAGGTTGTCGATCTGATTGCAGTTGATATTCATTTCCGTGTTGCCTTCCACTGCTCCTGTAACTGTTTTTTGGTGGCGAAGAGGATCCACTTGGAGTTCCCTTCGCTGATATCGAGAATCGATGCGATCTCGGCGTGACTCAGCCCTTCGATCTCGAAGAGCGTGAAGA
>DASYUK010000398.1:0-1968 GCA_036001325.1 Thermoanaerobaculia bacterium | reverse complement strand
ACCAGAGGTTCCAATCGAAACGCGGCTGATACGGCGCATAGAGGCCGGGGCGCTCGCGAACGTCCTGTGGCTTGTAGCGAAATGGATACGGCGTCCAATGCACGAGATCCGACGACCCCTGGAACTCGATCTCGTATCGCGCGCGCGTCATGATCGCGAACAGGCCGTAGTTGTTCACGATGCGAAACGGTTCGACGATGCTCGCCGCACGGGGCACGAAGAAAATGGCGATCGATGTGACGAAGAAAAGCGACAGCACGATGACAACGGCAATCGGAGCTCGGTGTGGCGCCGGCGATCCCGCCGGCGCTGTCAAATGCAAGTCGCGATCATCAAGGAGCAAAACGCCAAGGAACAGCACGAGGTAATTGAGAAACGCATAGTTCGCCGTCAGGATGATCCCGATCTGCAGCGGCGTCGCAATGAAAAAGCAAACCAGACGCGCAGGCTTCGGCAGAAAGAGCAACCAGACGACGAACAGCTCCACGACTAACGTCAGCGCAGCCGTGAAAACATGAAAGCCATGCGGCCAGTGCTGCACGTACCAGCCGAGCCATGTCGGCAGCGGTCCGTTCTCGTAGTACTTATCCATCGCCGTCAGATTGCGCCATTGCTCTTCGCCGCTGAGGATCTTCACTGCGCCCGATTCGAAGTAGATGCGGAACCATTCCCACTGGAGGAGGAAGAGCGTCGCGCGCGTCGGCGGATGCGCGACCGCGAGACGCGGCAGCAGACCGGGCGGGGCGAAGAAGAGCGACAGGAACGCCGCTTCGAGCAGCATCCCGTCTGATTGATACGACGAGAACTCCTGCGCTGCCGATACGAACGACAGAAAACAGATCCCCGCCATCGCGATCGCCGCCCTCGGCCAGAGATTGAAGATGATTGCGAGCGAGGCGATGAGACCGGTCCAGACAATGATGGAGAGCGCACGATCGCTCGCGCCGAACCAGAGCAGCGACGGGATGTACCAGTACGCGCGCCATCCGAGTGCGTCGTGCGCGGCGGGAAGGTAACTCGTCGCTGGCAGAATGCCTTTCGGTCCGTTGAGCCCATGAATCTGAAAGTAGAGTGAATAGAACGCGGAGAAGAAGATCGCGCCGAGGGCGCGGAGGAAGATCCAGCGCGCGCGGAGATACGGTTGCGGCTCACCGAACCAGCGCATTCGAAAGCCGGCGCGCGGTTCGTCGACGAGCACATCCTCGAACATCACTCGATCTTCCATATGCGAATGGACAGGCGAGGGCGCCTGTCCTCCACAAAACCAGCGATCCTCTCGCCGCCGTACAGCCGCGCCCAGACCGTGCGACGTGCGAGTCGCGTGCGCGAATAGATCTCGGATTCGATGCCGATCGTCTCCGCCGTGGCGGGAATGTAGGCGGGGTGGGGGAGAACGAGATACCGCACGCCGCGCGTACGACAGTAGCCGAGCAGCGACGAATCGCGCGTCGCGAGCATGGCCTCGATTGCTTGGGTGAACACGCGCTCGTCCGGCATCGAGCCGAAGTTGTCGATGATCACCGGCTTCTGGCCGATCACATCGATCGCGTGGCCGAATGACCAGGGAGCGAGGACGCGGCCACGCGGCAATGCGCGCATGCGCTCACCGATCACGCGGAATTCATCGTTCGATGGCTCGGGGATCCGCATCGCGTAGATGTCGTAGACGACCGGCGGCAACAGAGTGACGATGATCGCCGCAATCGCCAGCGCGCGCCTGTGCGCATACGCGGCGGCCAGCGCGCCGCCGATCGCAAAGAGCGCGATCGCCGGTACGAGAAATCGGCGGCTCGAGATCGCCAGCACGAGATAAGCGATGCTGAAGATCGTGAACGTGCGTTGCCTTCGCCACTGCAGGATCGCGAGCAGTGCGCCGCCGGTGAGATTCGCGACATCGGTGCCGATCTGCGAGACGTTGCCAAACATCGGCTGGAACTCGACGATCGACGAGAGCCACGGATCGCGTCC
>DASYUK010000397.1:0-9441 GCA_036001325.1 Thermoanaerobaculia bacterium | reverse complement strand
TGCAGGATTGCTCATCAATTCATTGCGAGAACGTTAACCAGAGGAGAGCCGGGCGTCTCGCTCGGTCGCACTATAGTCGCCTGGCGTGACGCCAGGCGACTGCGGGCGGGACGGCCGCTCTCGTTACTGCTTCTTCTCCAGGGCCCGCTTGAACGCCAGAGCCATCGCGCTCTCGCTTTCGCCGGGGGCCTCGCCGCGATCGTCTATGAACTTCAGATACTCGTCGCGCTCGGCGGCGGTCTTCGCGGCCTCAACGCTGAGCGAGATGCGCTTGCGATTCGTATCGATGCTCATCACGCGCACGATCACCTTCTCGCCCGGCGTGAATGCTCGCGAGGGATCGGCGCCCGGAGCGACGACGATCTCTGAATTCGGGATCAGGCCGGTGAGACCCGGCTCGAGCTGCACGAAGACGCCCGGCGCCGCGCCGTGATCGACGGTTCCTTCGACGATCTTTCCGATCGCATATTTCTGCGCGGCGCTCTCCCACGGATCGGCGACGGCCACTTCACGCAGCGAAAGCGAGAGGCGCTTCTTCGCCGGATCGACTTCGCGGATCCATCCGCTCACCGTCGATCCGATCGCAATGGTAGGATCGCCGGCCTTGACGCCGAGGGGAAGCTGAGAGAGGTGGACGAGACCATCGAGGCCGGGCTCCACCTCGACGAAGTAACCGAAGTCGGTCGAGCGGACGATCTTTCCAGTGAACTGCGAGCCGGCGGGATGACGGTCCGCAGCATCCGACCACGGATCGGGCTCCTGATCTTTCATCGACAGCGAGATTCGCTTGCCGTCGTTGTCCACTTTGATCACCTTCACGCGCAATTCCTGGCCGACCGATACCATCTCGTTCGGATCGGTGACGCGGCGGCGGCTCATCTCCGAGACGTGCAGCAGGCCGTCGACGCCGCCGAGATCGACAAACGCACCAAAAGGAGTGATCGTCTTGACGCGGCCGGAGAGCTCAGCGCCGGGAACGATTCGCGCGCGCGTCTCCTGAGCGCGAGCCGCGGCCTCTTCTTTCAGCAGCGCAGCGCGCGAGACGACGACGCGCCGGCCGTCGTCCGACATCTCTGTGATGCGGAAGTCGTAGGTCTGATTGAGGAACGCATCGGGGTTCTCAATTTTGCCGAGAGCGATCTGCGACAGCGGACAGAATGCTCGCACGCCGCTGACGTTCACATCGAAACCACCTTTGTTTCGTCCGCTGACCTTCCCCTGAACGGGAAGGCGATTTTCATACATGTTGCGAAGCTGATCGAGCGAAGCTTTGCCTTTCATCAACTTCCGCGAGATGCGGATCTCGGGAGTCGTTTTGACGACGGTGCCTTCGATCGTATCGCCGACCTCGAGTCCTTCGAGCTCGGCCGCTGCCATCACCGCTTCTGATGGGCCGCCGTAGGAAACGAACGCGTCGTCGCCGGAGATCGAGACGATCTGGCCGCGCAAGATTTCGCCCTGCTCGGGAGTTTTGAAATTCAGACTCGCTTCCAACGCTTCGGCAAAACTGTTCGCCTCGGCGTTTTCTCTCGTTTGGGTCATGGAATCGCGACTACCTTTCGTTTCGTGGATATTTTCTCGGTCCGTGAGAACGGATGGGCTGCGTATCTTACTCGATCTCACTCATGGTCTGCTACGCAACGTCTGTTCCGATTTCGCGACAAATCTTTTTGAATCGTGCACCGCGAAAAAAAATTTTTGCGACCTCTTGACGAATGAAAAATGCGAACCCAGATTGATGCTCACCTTCGGTCCGGATGCGCTACACACGATGTCAACGGGCTGAAGGAAACGCTTCGAGATTGTGTAGATCACGAGGCGGCGCGGTTCGGATGCTCCTTGCGGCTGTTAACGGATCGCGGGAAAGTCTCGGGAGGCAACGGCTCATCGAGACAGTCGGTTCGGATGCCCTCTGGTGGCTGTCAACGGATCGAGAATGGCTCCGCGGGACCAGAGACCGCGGGGCTTTTTGTTTTTGCTCACACAACCCCGATGCGTTCTGAATGACGACGCGCGTGTTTCTCGTCCGCCACGGCGCCACAGAGCTTACCGCCGAGGATCGCTTCGCCGGCGCGATCGACGTGCTTCTGTCCGATAGCGGCCGCAACCAGGCGAGACGTCTCGGCGAGCGGCTCAGCCGTGAGCGCATCGCCGCGATCTACTCGAGCCCGATGACGCGGACGATCAAGACCGCTGAGCTGATTGCCGCGCCGCACGAGTTGCCCGTGACGACGATTGACGCGCTGCGCGAGATCGCGCACGGGCGGTGGGAGGGGATGACCCGCGCGGAGGTCGAGCGCGATTACGGCGAGGAATATCAGCGCTGGGAACACGATCCGTACTCGTTCGCTCCGGTCGGCGGCGAAAGCGGACTGCAGGTCACGGCGCGCGCGCTGCCGGCGCTGCTCCAGCTCGTCGAGAAGCATCAAGACGATCCCTTTGTGATCGTCTCGCACAAAGCGACGATCCGCCTCCTCCTCTCCTCTCTCCTCGGCTTCGATCCTCGGAAATATCGCGATCGTCTCGATCAGAGTCCCGCCGCGCTGAACATCCTCGACTTCAAGGATGTCGCGCACGCACGCCTCACCTTGTTTAACGATGTTTCACATTACGAGCGCGAAGTTCCCGATGTGCCGCACGCGCGATTGTCGAAGGTGTGGAGTGACAGGTCGTAGGTCGTGGGTCGTGGGTACCGGGGGCTGCAACGCAAGAACGATGAGGCCCCCGGTACCTACGACCTACGACCCACGACCTACTGCACATTAAACACCGCATTCGCAAGCGCCGGATCCCCTTGCGAGTACGTCTTGAGGTTGTGCGCCTGATCGAGGACCTGGATCCAGGTGACGTGCCAGATGCCTTTCGCGGCGAGCTTCGGCACGGTGATGCGACCGGCCCACGTCTGCGCATCGGCGGGAGTGAATGAGAAATAGAGTCGCGGCGCGCCGCCGGAGATCGCGGGGCCGGTGGCCTGGCCGCTCATACTCATGACTCCGCAGAGATCGTCGCTCGCGGTGGCCGTGACATTGATGATGCTGTCTTCGACATTCGTGACGTTGTTGCGATCGAGCACGAGCGCCTGAATCGTCGGCGCGGTGGCATCGCATCGATCGGAAGTGATGTCCACGCGCACGTTCGCGAGAAGCGGATTGTCAACGCGCACCGTCGTCATGTTGTTCGCCTTGTCCTGCAGTTGCACCTGTTCGAGCTGCCACTCACCGCAGTCGATGCACGCCGGCGTGCTCACCTCGCATTCCCACGATCCGGTGCCGGGCCGGCAGACGAAACCGATGCGCGCGTGTTTGGCGGGACTGATCAACACGCCGCTGACCAGATTGACGCCCGACTTGTCGTCGTCGGCATCGACGAAGATCGTGTTTTTCTCACCAGCCTTCATGGCCCGGCGATCGATCCAGACCGCCTTGAGCGTCGGTCCTTGTGAATCGGGTCTCGACGACACGACGCGAAAACTCGCCGTCGCCGGCATCGCGCCTTGCGCGCCCGACAACGTCGTCGCATTGCTGGCGTTGTCGATGAGACTGAGATAGTTCACCCGCCAGATGCCGTCGGCAGCATCTTTCGGGACCGTGATGCGAGCGCTGTAGCGATCAGTGTCGGCTTCGCGCTGGCAGGCGAAGCCTTGCACGGCGCCGCTCGGTCCCACGATGGTGCCGGAGATGCTGCGGACGCCGGAGAGGTCGTCGACCGCCTGAATCGTCAGGACCGTTTCTTCACCGTCGTGGACCTGCGGAGGATTGAAGCCGATGGCGATCAGTTGCGGCGGCTGCGTGTCGGACGTGCGATCTTTCTGCGCGTCGGGAGCTCCGCTCCCCCGATCGCTCGCGCGACTGCTCGAGCTCTGCATCTGCTGCGGCTGAGTGCTGCTCGCGGCACTCGACGTCTGCGGCTTCGACGGTCCACCGGTGATGGCATTGACGATCGGCGTCACGATGCGCGAGAACAGAGATGGTTTCGCCGGCGTCGTTGCGACAGGCTTCGCCTTTGTCATCGGCGGCGGCGTCCTGGAAATCGGCGGAAGCGGCGGCAGGTCGACGATCGTCTTCCTGCGTGTCGTTTTCACCGGGGGCTCGATCGTTGCCGTTGCCGACGCCTCCGGCATCGCCAGCCGCGGAGTTTCCGTTGCATTGGAGCTTCGCGCCGCGACGGCGCGCTGCTCCGGCGGCCGCTCCTCATTCGCGTACGAGCGAATACGGAGCCAGAGCGCGATGACAAACGCGATCGAGAGCGCTGTGAAGAAGGCGGGGAGAAATCCGATCCGTGGGCGCGTCATTCTGGATTATCGAGAACCCTCTCCCATTGGGAGAGGGTGGCGCGAAGCGCCGGGTGAGGGGCGCCCCTCATCCGGCCTTCGGCCACCTTCTCCCGTCGGGAGAAGGTTACTCCCCTCGTATCCGCGCGAAGAATGCTTCGCTCGACACCGGGCGGCCGAGGAATTGTTCGACGAGAGAGCGTGCCGGCTCCTCGCTGCCGCGGCTGAGGATCATCTCGCGCACGCGGCGACCGATCGACTGATTCATCACATCGGCTCCGAAGACGGAGACGAGATCGAGCGCGATCACCTTCGCCCACATGTATCCGTAATAGCCGGCCGCGTAGCCGCTGGCGATGTGCTCGAATGTGCCGGGAAACGCTGTCCCTTCGACGTAGCCCATCGGCGTCGCGGCCTCCATCTCTTTCCAGACGTCGAGCGCACGACGCGGCGCAGGTCCGGAGAGCGCCATGTCGTACGCCGCATAGAGCCACTGCCGCCCATAGTCGATGCCGGCGCCGAACTTCGCCGCCGCGGTGAGTCGCTTCACGAGCGATTCGTCGATCTCGGGGCAATCGGGACAATGCTCGCGCAGAAGCGAGAGACTCTCGATTCGACTCGCCCACTCCTCGTACATCTGCGACGGCGCCTCGACGAAGTCGCGCTCGACGCTCGTGCCGGAGTGCTGGTTGTATTCCGTTCTCGAGAGAATCCCGTGGAGGACATGCCCGAACTCGTGGAGCAGCGTTTCCAATTCGTCGTGCGTCAGACCGTCGCGATTGAAATTCGTCACGAGCGCGCTGATCGGCTTTCGCTGCGCTTTGAGTGAGACGCCGCGCACCGGCCAGGCCGCGGCGTGCTTGTACTTCCCGTCGCGCGGATAGAGATCGAGATAGATGCCGCCGATCGCGACTCCGCTCGCGGCGTCGCGGACATCGAGAACCATCACATCCTCGTGCCACACCGGCACCTCGGCGCGCTCGAACTTGAGGCCGTACAGCCGCTCGCTGATGTCGAGCATCCACGACACCGCCGGCGCGGTCGGGAAGTATTTGCGCAGCGCTTCCTGATCGATCGCGTAGCGCTTCTCGCGCAGGCGCTCGCGATAAAACGACATGTCCCAGCGATTGATGTTTGCCTTCTCGACCGAGATGCCGGTCATCTCCGCCTTCACCGCGCTCAGTTCGCCGAGGTCGCGGATTTCCGCCTCGGTGACGACGTTGCGGACTTCGTCGAGGAAGCGGAGCACCGTCTCAGGGTTCTCGACCATCCGCCGCTTCGTGACGTAGTGGGCGAACGTCGGCACTTCGTAGAGATCGGCGATCTCTTTTCGCAGCGCCACGATCTCGTCGAGGATGTCGAGATTCGTCGGCGTGCCGCGATTGGTGTAGGCGACGTAGTAGCGCTTGCGCGCCGCCTCGTCTCGTGCGTTCGTCAGGAACGGGACGTAGTCGGGATAGTCGAAACCGACGACGATGCTCCCCTGCTCGTCGCGCGGAACGCGATCGAGCCACGACTGCGGCAGCCCTTCGCATTCGGCCGGCGTGAACCGGAGCTTCGTCGTGTTCTCGCGGATGTTCTTCGCGAAGTCCTGCGCCAGCTCGGTGAGTCGATCGGAGATCTCCTTGAACCGCTTCCGTCGCTCGATGGGCAGTGCCACGCCGCTGTCCTCGAACGCTTCGATCAGATCCTTCTGGAGCTGTTTCTCAGCGCTCGAGTGCGGCTTGATGCGGCGCACGCGCTCGAAGAGCGCCTCGTTCTGGAACAATGCCGTGATGAAGCTCGACTCTTCGAGCAGCGCATCATCCGCGGCGTCACGCACCGATTGATCGGGATGGACGCTGTTGAGCAGAGAGATCGGGCCGAATGCATCTTCGAGAAGAATGGCGGCGCGATCCCACGGGTCGAGAACTGTTGCGGCGCCGGCGTCCTCGAGCGGAACCGACTCGATCTGTTCATATCGACGGCGCGCCTCAGCGAGAGCATTCTTTGCCGCGGCGCGAAGCTCATCCGCATTGAAGATGGGAAGCGCCGTGCGAACGGTTTCCGGATTCGTGAGCAGGTCGGTCATACCGCGCGGCAGATTGTACGAAACCTCGCCTCAGCAAACTGCGTACTAGGAATCATGATCTTCCTACTGATCGCCTCGCTCTTCGCGGCGGCTCCCGAGCAGCTCATCACGGCGGGCCGAACAGCATTGCAGCAAGGCGATCCCGATAAGGCCGTCGAGGTGTTCGAACAGTTGGTGAAGATGACGCCGAACAGCTCGGAAGCTCACATGCTTCTCGGCCGCGCGTACGGCCGGCAAGCCCAGCAGGCCAGTATGTTCAGGGCCCCCGGTCTCGCATCGAAAACGAGGACGGAGTTCGAGACCGCAGTAAAGCTCGATCCGAACAACATCAGGGCGCGGTCCGCGCTCGTCGATTACTACGTGATGGCGCCGGGATTCATGGGCGGCAGTTACGAAAAAGCGCTGGAGCAGGCGCTGGAGATCAAGAAGCGCGATGTACTCACCGGTTACTTCGAGTATGCGCACATCTACAACGCGCAGAAGAAGCCGGATCAGGCCCGTTCGGAGATGATCGCCGCGGTCCGCGAGCAACCGAATTCAGCAAAAGCTCATTTTCTCTACGGGCTGGCCATGATCATTCAGAAGAATTACCAGGACGCCGAGCCTGAGCTCGAGAACGCCCTGAAGCTCGATCCTGAGTATAAGGAGGCCTACTTCCGCATCGGTCAACTCTCAGTCTGGTTATCGCGGAAGTATGAGCGCGGCGAAGAGGCGCTGAAGAAATATCTGGCGTACACACCGAAAGAGGATGAGCCGCCGTTGTATCGCGCGCACTACTGGCTCGGCCAAATCTACGAGAAACAGGGGCGCAAGGCTGAAGCGAAGCAGAGCTATACGACTTCGCTGAAGATCAATCCGTCTCAGAAGGACGTCACGGAAGCATTGAAGCGCGTGTCGTAGTCAGCAGAGGATACGGATCGATCGGATCGCCCTTCCACCACTCCTTCGTCGGCGGCAGAATCGAGATCGCGAAGTGGAGATGCGGTGTGTTTGCCGGCGCATTGCCGGTCGTTCCGACGTAGCCGATCACATCGCCCTGCGAAACGGTCATGCCTTCGTGAAGAGTGTTCGCGTAGCGATCGAGATGCGCGTAGTAGTAAACCTTTTGCTCGTCGCGATCGAACTCGTAGATCGTGATGCCGCCGGCGCGGCTCGTGAAGAGTTTGCGGATCGTGCCGTCGACTGCCGCGCGCACGGGCGTACCGCGCGCCGCGAGGATGTCGATCGCGCGATGGGCGCGGAAGCCGCCGCGGCTCTCGTAGAAATTCGACTTGAGCCGGTCAGGTGCAACGCCAGCGACGGGAATGATGAGAGTGGAGGACAGGCGCCCCGCCTGTCGGGACAGGCGAGGGCGCCTGTCCTCCACATGCGGATTCGTCGCGGCGATCGCGAGCTGCTGCGTCTCTCCCAGGTAGAGGAGAATCGCAGTGGCGCCGAGAACGGCGCCGATCAGGAACGAAGCTGTCGTGCGCATGTACATCAGATAATTCTTTTCCGATGCCGGAACTTCCCGATGTGACCGTCTACCTGGAGGCGCTCGAGAGACGCCTCGTCGGCGACGAGCTCATCCGCATCCGCCTCGCCAACCCCTTTCTCCTTAGGACTGTTACACCTGCGCCGGACGAGCTCGCCGAAAAGCGCGTCGTAGGCCTTAGGAGAATCGGAAAGCGCATCGTGATCGAGCTCGAGGGCGAGCTGTTCATCGTCATCCACCTGATGATCGCGGGGCGTTTCAAATGGCTCGCGCCGGGAGCAAAGATCCCCGGCAGAGCGGGGCTGGCGGCATTCGATTTCACGCGCGGCACCCTGCTGTTGACCGAGCAGGGCGCGAAACGGAGAGCGTCGCTGCATCTCGTCCGCGGAGAAGAGAATCTTCGGCAATTCGATCCCGGCGGGATGGAGATTCTCGACTCGACGCTCGAGCAGTTTCGCGATGCGCTGCGACGCGAGCGCCACACGCTGAAGCGTTCGCTGACCGATCCTCATCTCTTCAGCGGGATCGGAAATGCGTACTCGGACGAGATCCTTCATCGCGCGCGTCTCTCGCCGGTGCAGATGACGACAAACCTTTCCGACGAAGAGATCGAGCGGCTGTATGAATCGACGCGCGCAGTGCTGGCCGAATGGATCGAGCGGCTGCGCGAGGATGCCGGTGAACGATTCCCGGAGAAGGTCACGGCGTTCCGACCGGAAATGGCAGTGCACGGGAAGTACAACCAGCCGTGTCCCGAATGCGGCGCGCCGGTGCAGCGCATCGTCTACGCCGAGAACGAGACCAACTACTGCGCGCGCTGCCAGACCGGAGGGAAACTTCTCGCCGACCGCGCGCTGTCGCGCCTGCTGCATGGCGACTGGCCGAAGTCGATTGATGAATTGTGAACGGGGTTGCGAGGTTGCGGAGTTGCGCGGTTTCGGCGGCGTGGGACCTCGCAACCGCGCAACCACGAAACTCCGCAACCCGCTTTCTAACTTTCGACAACCACAGGCGTCTATCCAACCAGACCGATGCAGGAAGCGACGCTGCACGGCGGCTTCTCTGCGATCCGCAACGTGACCAGAGCAGACATCGCCGAAACGTACGACGATCGCCGGATCGCCGCAGCCTGCGCGGCCGGAGACTCTGCGATCTTTGAATTCATCTACCGGCAATACGCCACCCGTATGAAGAGCATCGCCTTCCATCACCTCGGCAGCGTGGCCGACGCCGAAGACGCGGTTCAGGAGACATTCCTGAAGATTCATCGCGCGGCCGGCACCTACAGTGGTGAGGCGTCGTTCTCGACGTGGGTATTCCGGATCCTGATCAACACCTGCTACGACCTTCTCCGGAAGCGGCGGCGGCGGACCGATGATGCGCCGATCGAAGATGCGCCGGAGCGAACAGCGCCGTCCGTCGACGACGCCAAGCGGATGACGCTGAAGAAGCTCCTCGCCGAGTTGCCGGAGCAGCGGCGCACGGTCTTCACGCTCTTCGAGATCGAAGGGCTGAGTCACGCCGAGATCGCATCGATTCTCGATATCAGCGAAGGGAACTCCAAGTGGATCCTCTTCGCCACCAAAAAACAGTTACAGGAGCAGTGGAAGGCAACACGGAAATGAA
>DASYUK010000396.1:0-3821 GCA_036001325.1 Thermoanaerobaculia bacterium | reverse complement strand
CTGTGCAACATCTCCGCGAGCGCCTCGGCCAGGCGATCGGCGAGGGCCTTGGTCATGATGCTGTTGTAGTCGTCGTGATCGCGATTGAATCGTCCGACCAGCTCATCGACCCCGATTCCCGTCGTCACCGCGAACGCACCGATGTAATCGGTCACGCCGCTCTCCTTTGGCGCGATGTAATCCGCGAGAGCCATGTGCGGTGTTCCGCCCGCTTTCTCCTGTTGCTGACGGAGCGTGTGGATCTTGACACCGCCTTCCAGTTCGATGTCGTCGCCGACGGCATTCGCGCGCCAGAAGCCGAAGGCCGCGCGCGCTTTCAACAAGCGCTTTTCGATGATCTCCGCGAGAAGCTTCCGGGCATCGTCGTAGAGCTCCTTCGCGCGAGGCTCTTTCAGAATGTCCGGATATCTGCCGCGCAGCTCCCATGTCTGAAAGAAAGGCGTCCAGTCGATGAATGGCTCGATTCGCTCGAGCGGCACATCGATGATGCGCGTTCCGAGAAATGGAGGACGCTCGGCATTCGCAAAGTCGAGACGCAGACGTCGCCGGCGCGCCTCTTCGATCGACACGAGCGTGCGATCGCTCTGCCGTGCTTCCTGTTCGCTGCGAAGGCGGTCGTACTCCGCCTTCGTGTTGTGGACGAGCTCGGGGCGCCTTTCCTCGCTCAGCAGCGAGCTAACGACACCGACCGCGCGCGAAGCATCGAGGACATGCACGGTCGGCGACGAGTACTTCGGCGCGATCTTGACCGCTGTGTGCAGCTTGCTCGTCGTCGCGCCGCCGATCAGAAGCGGCTTCTTGAACCCGCGTCGCTCCATCTCGCGTGCCACATGCACCATCTCATCGAGCGAGGGCGTGATCAGGCCGGAAAGGCCGATGATGTCCGCCTTCTCCGCAATCGCGGTGTCGAGGATCTTCTCCGCCGACACCATGACGCCGAGGTCGACGACTGCGTAGTTGTTGCATCCGAGGACGACGCCGACGATGTTTTTGCCAATGTCGTGCACGTCGCCCTTCACCGTCGCCATCACGATTTTGCCGCGCATGGACCGATCGCCGGCCGCCGCCTTCTCCGCCTCCATGTATGGCAGCAGATAGGCGACCGCCTTCTTCATCACGCGCGCGCTCTTCACCACCTGGGGCAGAAACATCTTTCCCGATCCGAAGAGATTGCCGACGATGTTCATGCCGTCCATCAGCGGCCCTTCGATGATCTGCAGCGCGGTCGGATACTTCGCGCGAGCCTCTTCGAGGTCTTCATCGAGGTGCTCGATGATCCCCTTCACCAGCGCGTGCGACAGACGCTCTTCGACGTTGCCGCTGCGCCACGTTTCTTCCGCGCGCGCAGCAGCCTCCGTGGTTTGTCCCTTCACTTGATCGGCGAAAGCGAGCAGGCGCTCCGTGGCGTCGGGCCGCCGATTGAGCAGCACGTCTTCGACGAGCTCGAGGAGATCCTTCGGAATTTCTTCGTAGATCGCGAGCTGTCCGGCGTTGACGATTCCCATCGTCAGCCCCGCCCGGATCGCGTGATAGAGAAACGCGGCGTGCATCGCCTCGCGCACGATCTTGTTTCCGCGGAACGAGAACGACACGTTGCTGATGCCGCCCGACGCATTCGTCAGCGGATACTTCTGTCGCAGCTCGCGGACCGATTCGATGAATGAGAGTCCATAGTTGCTGTGCTCTTCGATTCCTGTCGCGACGGTGAGCACATTCGTATCGAAGATGATGTCCGTCGGATCGAACCCGACCTCCTCGGTCAGAATGCGATACGCGCGCGAACAGACTTCGACCTTGCGCTCGGTCGTGTCGGCCTGCCCTTTCTCGTCGAACGCCATCACCACCGCGGCTGCGCCGTAGCGTTTCACCAGTCGCGCGTGCTCGCGAAAGACGTCTTCACCTTCCTTGAGGCTGATCGAGTTGACGACCCCTTTGCCCTGAATGCACTTCAGTCCCGACTCGATGACCGACCACTTCGAGCTGTCGACCATGATCGGCACGCGCGCGATGTCAGGCTCCGAGGCGACGAGGTGCAGGAACTCGGTCATGACGCGTTCCGAGTCGAGCATTCCCTCGTCCATGTTCACGTCGATGATGTTGGCGCCGCCGTCGATCTGCTGCTTCGCGATCGCGACCGCGCCTTCCAGATCGCCACCCTTGATCAGTTGCGCGAATTTTGGCGAGCCGGTGATGTTCGTGCGCTCGCCGACCATGATGAAGTCGGCGCCGAACGCGCCCGTGCGCACGAGCGGCTCGAGACCGCTGAGGCGCAGATAACGCTCCGGTTTCGACGGTACGCGCGGCGGCAGATCGGCAACGGATTTCGCAATCGCGCGGATGTGGTCGGGCGTCGTACCGCAGCACCCGCCGACCACGTTCAACCAGCCGTTCTCTGCGAAATCGCGAAGCAGAGTCGACATCGACTGCGGCGTCTCGTCGTATTCGCCGAGGGCATTGGGCAGACCGGCGTTCGGATAGCAGGTGATGAAGACGGGCGCGATGCGCGCCAGCTCCTCGATGTGCGGACGCATCTCCTTGGCGCCGAGGGCGCAGTTGATGCCGACCGAGAGAAGGGGAGCGTGCGAGATCGAGTTCCAACAGGCTTCGACCGTCTGTCCCGATAACGTGCGTCCGGATGCGTCGGTAATCGTGATCGACGCCATGACCGGCAAGCGAATGCTCGTGTCATCGAAGAGCTTCTGGATCGCGAAGAGCGCCGCTTTCAGATTGAGCGTGTCGAATGTCGTCTCGGGGAGCAGGATGTCGACGCCGCCGTCGACGAGTCCGCGCGCCTGTTCGTAGTACGCATCGACGAGCTGATCGAATGTCACGGCTCGGAATGCGGGATTGTTCACGTCGGGCGAAAGCGATGCTGTGCGGTTCGTCGGGCCGAGCGCGCCCGCGACAAAGCGCGGCCTTTCGGGAGTCGAATAGGTATCGGCGGCCCGGCGCGCAAGCTTCGCAGCGGCGACGTTCATCTCGTAGACGAACGGCTCGAAACCGTAGTCGGCCATCGAGATCGCCTGCGCGTTGAACGTGTTCGTCTCGATGATGTCCGCGCCCGCTTCGAGATATTGACGGTGAATCTCCTCGATGACTTTCGGCTGCGTGAGACTCAGCAGATCGTTGTTGCCCTTCAGATCGCGCGGATGCTCGAGAAAGCGCGATCCGCGGAACGCTGATTCATCAAGACGATGGCGCTGGATCATTGTGCCCATCGCGCCATCGATGATGAGGATCCGCTTCTCGAGAAGCGCGCGAATCTCAGCGGTGCGATCGGGCTGTGGCATCAAGTCTCCGGAAAACAAAAAACCCCGCAAGGCGGGGCGGAAAATCCTGGGTCGATCTTCGGCTATTTAGCTTTTTTTCACCTGGTTGCAAGCCGCCCCAAATCAGTCCAGGAGCGGTCAATGTACGGCAGCGGCCGTTTGATTGTCAAACGGCGTGAGCCGCGGTAGCCAGCGATGAACGTTGCGGCGGTAACGCTCGTAATCATCGCCAAACGTACGCCGCAACGTCGGCTCTTCGTAAACGATGATGAAGAGCGTGACGACCACCCACAAGATCGCCACCATAATCAACATCTCTCCCCGGATGGACGGGAGCAGTAGCGCTTCGCCGACGAGGAAGATGCCCATTCCGACATACATCGGATTGCGCACCCAGCGATACAAACCGGTGACGACGAGACGCCGGGGCGGATCGAACGGCGCAGGCGTGCCGAGGCCGCGCCAGGCGAAGTCGAAGACGCAGCGAAGCACGATCACGCCGCCGATCGACATCAGCACGATCGCGGGCCAGTTCAGTTGTGGGTTCAGCTT
>DASYUK010000395.1:0-3076 GCA_036001325.1 Thermoanaerobaculia bacterium | reverse complement strand
GCCATCGGCAGCCGCTCCTGGTCGAATCCGTTCCAGGCCATGAGCCTCACTGACAACGTGCCGATCATGACCGCCATCGCCAATGATTATGGATACGAGCAGGTCTTTGTGCTGCAGCTCAAGACGCTCGCCGCGGCGGGTGACGTCATCGTGGCGATCTCCGCGTCCGGAAATTCGCCGAACGTCTTACGCGCCATTGAATGGGGAAACGAGATCGGCGCGATCACCGTCGGCTTGACCGGTTTCGATGGAGGAGAGTTGCGACGGCTGGCCCAAATCGCCGTCCATGTGCCGACGAGCAAAGGCGAATACGGACCGGTCGAAGATATCCACATGGTGCTCGACCATCTCATCGGCTCCTTCCTCATGCATCACTGTCTCAGTGAAGCGCGAACGCTGTCCGATGCGCCCACCGTGTGACGCGTAACGCGTCATCCCATGAACGAAAACGAGGCCAGACTCTTCAGCGCCACCGAGCGCACGCTGCCGGATGCCACGCAGCTTCCGGTGAAGATGCTTCTCAAGTCGCTGTACGTGAAGCTGCGGCGGCATCTGGGCGGCAGACGCCTCGAGTCGAGTGCGAGGATGGTCTGGACGCTCGACGCTGTGAGCGACGCGAGCGGTCCGACCGCTGCGGTGCGCAATTACCTCGATCAGCGAACCATTCGCAACATTGTTTCGCAGTTCGCGCACACAGCGACGCTGCAGCGCGCGTGCGAGGTTGGGTGCGGATATGGACGCGTGATCATGGTACTCAAGGAGTTCGCCGCGCAGGTGAAAGGCTTCGAGCGGGAAGAAGATCTGGTGCGCATCGCGCGCAAGCTCCAGCCCGAGATCGAATTCGAGCACGTCGGAGCATTGACCGAAATCCGCGATTCGGCCGAATACGACCTCGCGATGATGTGCACGGTCCTGCAGCATCTCAGCGATGATGACGCGCGACGCGTCTGCGGCGTCCTGCGGACGCTCGCTCCGCACGGTCATGTTCTGTTGATCGAGAAGACGGAGCCGTTCCATATCACCGAGAACGTCACCGATGGCGCGCGCTTCATCAGCCGCGCCCGATCGGTTGAGACGTATGCCGACTACATGAAGCCGTTTACGCTCGTCTCTGTCGCTCCGCGCGTGCTCGAGCCCACCTATCCGAATCCGAAGCCCGGGAGCTGCATGCTCTTCCGCAGTCCCGAGCTTCACTCCGCATGAAGATTCTTATCGGGCCTTCGACTTTCGGTGATGTCGATCCATCGCCGCTGCGCCGTCTCGCCGCCGCCGGCTGCGAAGTCGTTCCGAATCCGTATCGGCGCAAGCTCACCAGCAGTGAGCTGCTCGAGCTGCTGCCCGGCGTGACCGGTCTCATCGCCGGCCTCGAGCCGCTGACGCGCGATGTTCTCGAGCGTTCGAATCTCCAGGTGATCTCACGCTCCGGCGCGGGCGTGTCGAACGTCGATTGCGACGCCGCCCGCGAGCTCGGCATCAAAGTCTTCACCACACCCGATGCTCCGACCTCCGCCGTCGCCGAACTGACCGTCGGCGTCATGCTGGCGCTTCTGCGGCGCGTCCCGCAGATGGATCGTGATCTCCACGAAGGGAAGTGGTCCAAACAGATCGGATTGCAGTTGGAAGGGAAGAATGTCGTGATCGTCGGGTTCGGCCGTATCGGCCGGTGCGTCGCAGCGTTGTTGCGCGCGTTCGGGGCGAATCTCTTTGCCGTCGATCCACAGCTCTCCGGCGATGTCGATGGCGTGCGCGTTCTGCCGATCGACGAAGCTCTGCGCCGTGCCGACATCATCACCCTTCACGCCAGTGGCGAGCACGAGATCCTCGGCGCCAGGGAATTTGATCTTCTCAAGCGAGGCGTCTTCATCCTCAATGCGGGCCGAGGAGGCCTGGTCAATGAAGCATTACTCTGCCGCGCGCTCGATGAAGGAAAAGTGGCCGGCGGATGGATCGATACGTTCGAGACCGAGCCGTACGAAGGCCCTCTGACGCGATATGCGCAACTGATTCTTACGCCGCATGTCGGCTCCGCCTCGGCAGAGTGCCGTTTGCGGATGGAAAACGAAGCGGTCGACAATCTCCTGCGGGGACTGGGCGTCGAGCGGCGATGACCGTCGATACAACGCACGCGCTCGCGCTGGCGAAGCGCGCGGCGCGTGACGCGGTCTTGCGATTGAAGACCCTTCTCGACAAAGAGGTCGTGATCGATTCCGACAGCGCGCGCGACGTCAAGCTCGCCGCCGATCGTGAATCGGAGCGAACGATTCTGCAGATTCTTCGCAGCGGCTCGGACTGGCCCGTGCTGTCGGAGGAATCGGGGTGGAGCGGCGATTCGCGAGCGCCGGTTCGCTGGATCGTCGATCCGCTCGATGGAAGCATGAACTATCTGCGCCGGATCCCATTCTGTTGCGTCTCCATCGCTTTGTGGCAAGACGACGAACCGCTCCTCGGCGTCATTCATGATATCGATCGGGACGAGATCTTTTCCGGCGTCGTCGGTGACGGAGCGTGGTTCAACGAAGCGCCGATGCACGTCAGCGCTGCGACGCGATCCGACAGCGCGGTCCTCTGTATGGGCTTTCCCTTGAGCACCGATTTCTCGCCCGAGGCGCTCGGCCGCTACATCGAGCACATTCGCGGCTACAAGAAAATCCGTTTCCTCGGCTCCGCCGCTCTGTCGCTCGCCTATGTCGGCGCCGGCCGCACCGATGCGTACTACGAGCGCGATATCAAGTTGTGGGACATCGCTGCAGGACTGGCGATTGTGTCTGCGGCCGGCGGCGTTGTTGTGAAACGGCCGACCACGATCGAGGCGGCGTACGACGTCGCCGCCGCCGCATCCGCGAGTGTTCTGCCGGGAGTCGCGCGATGACATCGCGACTGTGGGTGTGCTGGCGGACGCCATCCGCTCCTCTTCCAGAAGGAACGACGGTCTTGAGTTTTCTGTCTGCGAAAGAAGAGGCCGAGCTCGCGTCGTCTGGACGATATCGAGTCGTGAGCGCGCGTTCGGTCCTGTCGAAATCGCGCCGGGCCGAGGCCTACGACACTTATCGCGATCTCGTCGCGAAACTCGGAATTG
>DASYUK010000394.1:0-6247 GCA_036001325.1 Thermoanaerobaculia bacterium | reverse complement strand
ATGAAGCGAATCGTATTGATCGCGCTGCTGACCGCAGCGGCCTGCGGCCGGAGAAATGTCGGCACCTATCCGAATGCGCCGGTGATCATCATCTCCATCGACACCGTGCGCGCGGATCATCTGCCGATGTTCGGCTATCGCGGCTTGGAAACGCCGAACCTTGATGCGTTTCGCAACGACGCGGTTCTTTTCACCAGTGCGTATTCACAAGTTCCGCTGACGCTGCCTTCGCATACTGCGATCCTTACCGGTCTGCTTCCGCCGCAGAACGGAGTGCGCAACAACATCGGCTATCTCCTCGACCCCAAGATCGCGACGATTCCCTCGTTCCTCAAACAGCACGGCTATGAAACGGGAGGCGCGGTCTCCGCGTTCGTGCTGCGCGGCAGCGCCGGACTCTCGCAGTCGTTCGATTTTTACGACGACGCGATTGCGAACCGGCCGGATGTCCCGACGGGTGCGCTGCAGCGATCGGGCCGCATCACCGAAGAGATCGCGACGCGATGGATCAACGCGCACGCGACGCAACCCTTCTTCTTTTTTTTCCACATCTTCGAGCCGCATGCGCCTTACGAGCCGGAGGAGCCGTTTCGATCGCGATATGCGAATGCGTACGACGGTGAGATCGCCACGGCGGACGCGATCGTCGGTGACTTCATCGCTAACCTGAAGCGACGCGGCATCTACGATCGCGCGATCATCTTCCTCCTCTCCGATCACGGCGAAGGATTGAATCAACACGGTGAGCCGGAGCATGGCATCTTCGTCTACCGCGAAGCGATCCATGTGCCGCTGCTCGTCAAATTGCCCGGCAATGCGTCGCGCGGAACGAAAATCGATGCGCCGGTCGCGCTCATCGATCTGTTTCCCACGATCGCGCAACTGATCGGAGTCGCGGCGCCGGCGAACCTGAACGGGCGGTCGTTGTTCATGCGTGCGGAAGGCGAACGCCGCATCTACAGCGAGTCGCTCTATCCGCGCATTCACCTCGGGTGGAGCGAGCTCCGGTCGCTCGAGGACTCGCGGCATCACTTCATCCAGGCGCCGAAGCCGGAGCTCTACGACATGCAGCGCGACCCGGAGGAGAAGACAAACGTGCTCTCCGAGGACCGTCGCACGTATGCACAAATGCGCGACGAGCTAGCGAAGTACACGGACAAAGCGACACTGCCGATGCATGTCGATCCCGAGGAGGCGAAGAAGCTCGCCGCGCTCGGATACCTCTCTTCGACGGCGTCATCGGCGACCGGCGATCTCCCCGATCCAAAGGACCGGATCGGAGAGATCGCGGCCATGATGGGCGCCACACGATTACTGCATCAGCGAAAGCTCGATGAAGCGATCGACGCATTCCGGCGCATCGTCGCGCAGAACCCGCGCTTCACCGATGCCTGGAACGAGTTGGGAAGCGCGCTCGAAGCGGCAGGCCGGTACACGGAAGCGGTCGACGTCTACAAGAAGGCGATTGCCACGACGCCGGAGCTGGCGGGGGAATTCGGACTGAAGATCGGCTCCGCGCTGCTGCGCCTCGAGCAATACGACGAAGCAGAACGGCACGCGCGTCTCGGCGAAAGGTCGAACCTCGGCGGAACGCATCTGTTGCTCGCTCGAATCGCTCTCGCTCGGAAGAACTATCCCAAAGCAGAAGAGGAAACGCGCCTCGGAGCGAGCGATACGAACAACCACATCGCCGCCGAGGTGCTGCTGGCTCAGATCTTCGCGCAGCAGGGGCGGGTGCAGGAGGCGATGGCGGCGATCACGAAAGCAGGCGAAGGGATCGGTCAGCAGAAGCTGGGTAGCGTCGAGTCATACCATTTCGCGCGTGGCGACATCCTGGCGCGAATGAATCGCTACGACGAAGCGATCGGCGAGTTCAAGCAGGAGATCGCGCTCTATCCGCTGAACCGGCAGCCTTACGCGAATCTCTATCTCGTGTACATGGTGAGGAACGAGCCGGCGCTCGCAGACGAGACGCTGCAGCAGATGGTGCGTGCGATTCCGGGAAGAGCGACGATGCTGTTTGCAGCGAGGACCGCAGCGGCGTTGGGCGATACGCGAGGGGCGGCGGAGTGGAGAAGGGAGGCAGCGGTGAGATAAGAGGAGTGTGGCGGCCGGTTTCTCAACCGGCCGATGGCCGATTCAGAAATCGGCCTCCACACATACACACCCTCAATTCCGCGACGTCAGCATGTTCCACTCGGGACTTTCGCGAACGTAGTTCGGCCGCTTGTCCTTGATGTGGTGGACCTCGTTCGCGGTCTCGAGCATCAGTTGGAACTTGGCGATCATCGTCTTCTGCACCGGTTTGGGCAGAGCGTGAAGATCGTCGATGATCCGCGCGGCCGCGTGCTCGTCGGAGTCGACCTCCCACGGCGCGATCTGCCGCTCGACCGAGCTGCCGAAGAACTCCGCTTCGCTCAGTCCGTACACTTTGAGCAGTCGTTTGAGCTGGGCCAGCTTCAGCGAGCCGATGCGCTGGCCGGTCTCGAACGAGCTGATCGTCTTCTCACCCACGCCGGAGAGGCGCGCCACGTCTTTCTGACTGAGGTTGCGCATCCGACGGATTTCGCGAAGTTTCAACACCAGATCCATTTGCTTCCTCACTTTTTCAAAAGCGCCGCATCAAACCGACGACGACGCCCTGCACCGCCACGTCGCGGGCAGAAGCGTAGATCGGGCTCATCAAAGAATTCGCCGGCTGCAGACGCACACGTTCACCTTCCCGATAGATCCTCTTGAGAGTCACCTCACCGTTGACGTTGGCGACGACCATCTCGCCGTTGTAGGCCTGCTCGCGGCGGGCGATGATCACGAGGTCGCCGTCGAGAATCCCATCGTCCACCATCGAGTCACCGCGCACCTTGAGAACGTAGTTCTCTCCGCGTGTGGTCAGATGGTCGGGAACGGCGATCGTCTCGTCGGATACGTCGACATCGAGCGGCCGACCCGCGGCGATGTATCCGAACAGCGGCAGCTCACGCATGCCGGCAGCAGGTTCGCGCTCCTGCTTTTCGACGAGCTCGACTCCGCGCTTCTGGTTCCAGTCGCGGCGGATCAGCCCTTTCTTCTCGAGAAGCGAAAGGTGCTTGTAGACCGTGCCGTACGACGAGAACCCGAAGTGATCGCAGATCTCGCGATGCGTCGGAGCGACATCGTGCTCGTTCTGGAACTCCCTGATGAAGTTCAGAATGTCGCGCTGTCGTTCCGTCAGGTACTTCATTTCAACCTCGCATCGGACAATATAGGCGGTAATAGGGCGAAAGTCAAGCGTAAGTAGGCGGAAGATCGGTTACGAGGTTACGAGGTTCCGCGGTTACGCGGTAACGCGATTCAGGCCGCACAGCACCGCGTAACCCCGTAACTTCGTAACCGCGTAACCAAAAAAAAGGCCCCGGCAGCGAGCGAGCGCTCCCGGGGCGAATGCGCCTAACGCGCTGACGAGTCAGTCCAACTTGATCGACTTCTTCGTCTTCTCTTTGCGAGATTGATCCTTGGCGTTGTACTCCTTCATGCAGTCGTCCTGATCGACCATCGCGCAGCTCAGGTATTCGCTGATCTCCATGATGCAGGCGCGGATCGCTTTGCCGGTCGGCGTGTTCTCGTACTTGCCGAGCTGTCCGCCGAAACCTCCGCGATAGACGCCGCCATGCATTCCGTAGCTCGTCGAACGCGCTTCGATGGTGCGCGTGTATTCGACATCGCCGGTCGTCGTGTCGACGACGCGGAGATCGATGGCCATGTACGCATCCTCTTTCTTTCCGCCGAGGTTGATGCCGCGGAAGCTGAGGCCCCCGCCGGTGCCGGCGGTGTGCGTGTCGAACGCGCTCACAGTTGCGAATACGAGATACTTCGCACCGGTGAGCTTGCCCGTCTTCGCCGCGCTCGATTTGTTGACGCGGCCCGACGCGGCGAGATCCTGTTCATCGAGAACGTGCGAGAGTTTCGTACGCTCGACGACCTTGAACTTCCCGGTGCCGGCGAGCTCGTTCGTGAGCATGCCCGCGAGATCGCGACCGACATCCGAATACCACCAGCCTGCGCTCGTCTCGTTTCTGAATTCGGCGACGCCGACCGACGGCTTGTCGGCGGCGAACGCGGCGACGCTCACGAGAAGCGCGGCAACTATGATGCGACTGTAGAGTGAAAAACGCATGAATTCTCCTTTCACTGCTTGCTCAGTGTTCCATTTCCAGGGGACGGGCGCCGCGTGAGGCTGAATCCCAGATCGCGACGCAATTGCGACCATGATTTTTCGCCGAGTACAGCGCGCGATCGGCGCGATCGATCAATGCTCCAGGGCTGAGCACTGGATCGAGTGACGTCGCGTCGACGCCGGCGATGCCGATCGATGCGGTCACGACCACCGAGCCTTCGGTGATCACCATCTGCGTGGTTTCCAGGCGGTGCCGGATCCGCTCCGCGACTGTCGGCGTGGTTTCCAAATCCGTCTCCGGCAGCAGCAGACAGAACTCCTCACCGCCATAACGTCCCGGCACGTCGTACACGCGACAGCTCTCCTTGAGCAGGCGACCGACGATCTTCAGCACATGATCGCCCGCCGGGTGACCGTAGGTATCGTTGACGTTCTTGAAATGATCGATGTCGAGCATCAGAAGCGACATCGGCGAGCCGTGCCGCAGCGACCGGTTGATCTCCGACTCGATCTTCTCGATCACATACCAGCGGTTATAGAGTCCGGTCAGCGCATCGCGCGCCGAGATTTCGGAGAGCGCGCGATTCCTGACGATCAGGTCGAGATTCTCTTTGGAGAGATCGACCACGCGACGCTCGAGCTCGCGGAGACGCGCATCGCTCATGTCCGCGCGCCGCAACATGCCGAGGATCTCCTCGATGGTGTGGCGATCGGATTCCGAGAGCGGACCGTCAGGGCTGGCGAATGGTCGCAGAATTCGCTCGGCGGCGTCGAGCTGATGAGACATAGAAGTTTTCGGATTGGCGTCGAAGTATAACTCAGGCTCTCTGCTCGACGCGAAAGCGGTGCACGCCGGCCCGGATCTCGTCTCCGCTCTGTACTTTGGTATTGTGAGCGGGCAGCGTGTTGAGGAACGTCCCGTTGCGGCTTCCGAGGTCCCTGACGCGGATGGTGCCGTCGGCTTCGGCGAAGACTTCGAAGTGCTTCCGTGACAGATACTCGTCGGGAACGCGGACGTGACCTTCACGACCGACGACGAGCCCCGTCGGCGGAATCTCGAACTCCTGGCCGACGAGCGGGCCGTCGATGCAGACGAGCATCATGCGCTTGGGCTCCGATAACGTCTTGACCGGACGTGTGCGCAGCGCTTCGATCGCCGTTTCGTCTCCGACGATCTCGTTCGTATCGAGCTCCGTCGGCTCGACCGGCACTCCAGTCTCCTCGGTCGGCTCGATGCTCACCAGCGCCGAGCCGACGCGCAGCAGGTGAACGCCCTCGCCGATCACTGCTTCCTTGACCTTCTGACCGTCGAGATAGGTGCCCATGTGCGAATCGGCATCGCGCACGACGAGCTCTTTGCCGCGAACGGAAATCGAACAGTGACGCAGGTCGAGTGAGGAGTCGGGCAGATCGACGTGACAACCTTTGCGTCCGATCCAGAGCGGATGTTCGCGGATCGTGAAGACCTTGTTGACCGACTCGTGCGCGCCGCGCGCGACGATCCGAATCGACCGCGGCGCCGCTGGAGCTTCAGCCGGCGCGGCTTTGACGGAAGCGGCGTCCGATGGCGCCGGCTCATCGACGCGATAGGGCTGCAGATCGACCTCTTTGATCTGATCGGGATTGAGCATCCGCGCCAAAACCGCGGCCTTGCTACCAGCCAGCCATTCTCCGCAGTGGCACGTGGCGATCGAGTTCGGCAGCCGCACCGCGATGACACCGGGAATGTCGTAAGCCTGCCCACATCGCGGGCAGCGAATCAGCGGCATGGCGGGATGATACTCAGTCCTTAGTCCTTAGTCGTTAGTCGTTCGTCGTTAGGGCGACTAACGACCAAGGACTAACGACTAACGACTAAGGCCGGTTACACTTCACGCTGATCCAATGCTTGTCCAGGATCAGCAGGCGCAGGGGATGTTCCGCGCGGGGCTGCGGACGAAATTCATCGCCGCGTTCGCGCTGCAGACGCTGATCATCGCCGCGGGAATCCTCGTCATTCATCAGTGGCTGGTGCGGCGGGCCATGGTGCGTCAGACAGTTCTGCAGGCGCGCGCGATCGCGCGAAGCGTCGAGTCGACGGCCGGCTATTACGTC
>DASYUK010000393.1:0-3732 GCA_036001325.1 Thermoanaerobaculia bacterium | reverse complement strand
CAGGGTTACGCAAACTTCGCCTATCCGTATCCATGGGATTACGGCCCAGCAAAAGACTGGTGGTGGAACTCAGGCTATTGGGGGACGAAGGAAAATCCGGTCTTCCCGATCTACAACATCAAGTATTTCCAGCATCCATGGTTGACGAGACGTATTGCGCAAGAGGGCGGCGGATTTATCGACGATACGTGGAGCGTCAACGATCGACTGACATTCAACGTGGGCGCGCGGTATGACCGCATGTCAGCCAAATACGGTGAAGGCGCGATCTATCAGTTGCCGCAGACGCCGGACGACATCGCGAACCCGACGCTGCTGCGAACGCGCAAAGGGACCGGCAACATCTTCGACTTCAAGACGTTCTCGCCTCGACTCGGGCTCGCCTACACGCTGACCGAGGATCGGCGCACTGTTTTACGAGCACACGCGGGGAGGTATTTCGCACCGTTGGGCGTCGAATCGCTGCGGCGGTTCGGGCCTGACATGGAGAAAGAGAAACGTGAAATGTGGATGTACCTGCTGCCGATGTCGCAGGTCGATCTCAATCACAACGGGTTGGTCGATTTTAACGAGGTCAGGCCCGCGTACCGGCTCATGGCCGGAAGAACGCCCGACAAGTTGTACAGCAGTTGGACGTCCGATCCATCGTGGTCGCTGGAAGTCGACCCGGGGACCAAGAGTCCGTATACCGATCAGTTCGAGCTCTCGCTACAGCGGCAGCTCGGCCGCGACTACTCGGTCGAAGGAACCGCGATTTACAAGAGGAGCAAGAATTTCATCGCGCTGCGGCCTTACAACAAGGCCACCGGTGCGTTCTTCGAGTGGACCTCGAAGCCGTTCACGACGTTCACGGGATTCAAGACCAAAGGGTGGGAGATCGTGATGCAGGACTACGACGGCGACGGCAAAGTCGACATCGCCGACGCGAAGTTCGTGATGAACAACATCGCGTACCGCGCCGTCAACGTCTCCGAGTTCGACGGCCAGTCGGTGCACCGCGACTACCAGGGCTTGCAGCTCGTCTTCACGAAGCGGTACTCGAGCCGGTGGCAGGGACTGGGGGCCGTGAACTACAACCACAGCAGCGGCATCGCGCCGCGCATGCTCGATCAGAACTGGTACATCGACGGCCCGATGATCATGGATACGCCGTTCGGGACCTCGTACAACGATTACCAGAACAATCTTAACGGTCCGTCGCTGATGACCCCGAAGCTGATGGTGAAACTCAACGGCAGCTACACCATTCCAGTGGTCGAAGCGGATTTCGGTCTGCGGTGGCGGTACGACAACGGGCGGCCGTTCTGGCCGATTCAGAATATCCCGACGTTCGCAACCTGGATGTCGAGCACCGACGGCGTCTTCCTCACCGGCAACGGCAACTCGCGAATCGTTGCTGCCGACGTGAAGCACCCGGACTACATGCCGGCCACTTCGATCTTTGATGTGAGCATCGGTAAGACAATCAAGGCGATCGCCGGCACTTCGGTTTTCATTTCGCTCGACGTGCTCAACGCGACCAACGAGAACTCGCCGAACATCATCGGCTTTGGCCAGGGTGACTACGGCCGGGTTTACTCGATCGTGCAGCCGCGAACCTATCGAGCGGGCGTGAAGTTGATGTTCTAGTCATTTCCACGGAGGGCCCGCACGGGCCCTCCGTTTTGGAGTGCGGCGGCTCGCCGCCGCTTTCTTGTGGTAGAACGCGAACGTGATCGGTCGCAGGTTCGCGGCAGTCTCGATCATCGCGTGCGCACTCGTGAGCTGCTCCGGCGGCCGCTCGCATTCGATCAAGAAACTCCAGCACGCAAACGTCCTTCTGATCACTCTCGACACCACGCGCGCCGATCACCTCGGCTGCTATGGATACGCGGCAGCGCAGACGCCCGTGCTCGACCGTCTCGCGCGCGACGGCGTGCTGTTCGAGCACTGCATCACGCCGACCGCGTACACCCTTCCGTCGCATTCGTCGATCATGACGGGTCTGTATCCGCCATCGCATGGCGTGCGGATCAACGGTGACGCCGCGCTCGCCGACAGCAACGTCACGCTTGCCGAACGGCTCGCCGCGAAGGGATACAGGGCCGGTGCGTTTGTCGGCGCGTTCGTGCTCGACGGTCGCTGGGGACTCTCGCAAGGTTTTCAGCACTATGACGATGCGTTTCACCTCGGCCAGGACCAGCGACTCGATCTGGCGCGCGTGCAGCGGCCGGCGAATCAGGTCGTCGACGCCGCGTTGAAGTGGCTCGACGCGCGCAATGCGCAGCCGTTCTTCGCGTGGGTACATCTCTACGATGCGCATGCGCCGTACGAGTCGCCGGAGCCGTTCCGGTCACGTGCGAGCTCACCTTATGACGGCGAGATCGCGTTCGCCGATTCGCAAGTCGGGCGTCTGCTCGATTGGCTGGATAAGACGGGACAGAAGAACAACACGATCGTCATGATCGTCGGAGATCACGGCGAAGGACTCGGTGACCATGGCGAGAGCGAGCACGGCTACTACATCTACGACTACGCCGTACGCGTCCCGCTGATCGCGCGCATCCCCGGTGTATCGAACGAGCGCGTTTCGGCCCAGGTGCGTACGATCGATATCGAGCCGACGATTCTCGATCTCGTCGCGGCGGAAACTCCGAAAGACGTTCAGGGGGAGTCGCTGATGCCGCTCATCGGCGGACAGCAGGAGAAACCGCGATACGCGTACGGCGAATCGATGGCGACGAAGCTTCAGTACGGTTGGGCGGCGCTCTACAGCGTTCGCACGAATGACTACAAACTCATCGAGGCTCCGCGCGGCGAGCTCTATGACCTCAAGCAGGACCCGACCGAGAGTGCGAATCGCCTCGACGACGACCGGCGCGTTGCGCTGCAGCTTCGCGACGCATTGAAAGTCGTTCGCGATGACAGCGCGAAGCGCGCACCGAAGACGCAGGAAGCGAACATCGATCAGGAAACCATGCGGAAGCTCGCCTCTCTCGGATATCTCGGCGGCGGATCATCTTCGACGGCGGCCTCTGGCGACGACAAGAACCTCGCCGATCCGAAGGACAAGATGCACTTGTTCGATTCGATCGGTCACGCTGCATACCTCATCGGACAGAATGACTACAAGAAGGCCGCAATGGAGCTCGAGATCGTGCTGAAGGACGATCCGAAGATTCCGCAGGCCCGGTTGCTCCTCGTCTCCGCTTACCGAAAAACCGGACGCTCCGATCAAGCGAAAACGATCCTCGATCGATATCTGAAGGAGGACCCGAGCAACGTACGAGCGCTCGTGACGATGGCGGAAATTCTCGAGGAGCAGGGGCGCGACGAGGACGTGATGGCGATCTGTCGCCGCGCTCTCGCTGTCGACAACCGCAACGCGCACGCCTACGAAGTCATGGCCGATGTATACATGGCCCGGAACGATCACAACGATGCGCTGCCGCTGCTGCGCAAGGTCGTGGAGATTCAGCCCAAGCTGACCCGAAGCAGGAACAATCTCGCCGCGGCCCTCATCGGCGTCGGGCAGCTCGGAGAAGCGGAAACGATTCTCGACGACATCACGCGTCAGTATCCGAAGTTTCCGCTCGCGCACTACCACCTCGGTCTTCTGCGTGAACGGCAAGGCCGATTGCAAGAAGCGCGTGTCGCGTATCAAACCGAAGTGACCAATCATCCCAAGTCGATCGTCGCGCGATTCAATTTCGGCAATCTGCTCCTGCACCTCGGCGACGATGCCGGAGCCGA
>DASYUK010000392.1:0-14177 GCA_036001325.1 Thermoanaerobaculia bacterium | reverse complement strand
CGGAGAAAATCCTATAATCGACTCAATTCCTTGACATGATCCAGTTCCATTCGCTCGAGATCCCGCAGCTCGAACGTTTCCTGGAGCGACACAAATCCGGATTGTCGCTCGGAACCGATGTGGATCTCGATCTGGTCCTGCGCGAGATTTTGAAAAAGGCATTCGAGTTCGTGCCGTCCGAATCAGGCTCGATCCTTCTCGACGATCCGTTCCGGAAGATGGCGTCACGCGAGGAGAACGAGCTGGTCTTCATCGCCGCGTTCGGCGATTCGGCGCGCGATCTGGTCGGCCAGCGCCTCTCCGCAAAGCACGGCATCGTCGGTCAGGTTTATCAATTCAGCACACCCTATCTCTCGGCTGACGTCGACACGGACAAACATTTCTATCGCGAGATCGACGAGGCGACCGGACACAAGTCGCATTCGATCGTGGCTGTGCCCATCTACATCGGCAAGCACGTATGCGGCGTTCTGGAGTTGATCAATCGCCTCGACGGAAAGACGTTCACCCAACGCGACATGACGCTGCTGGAGATCTTCGCCGGCTACACGTCGTTCACGCTGCAGAACGCGCTCGACGCCAAACGCGCGCAGGAGCTGGCGAAGAAGGACGACCTGACCGGCCTCTACAACGATCGCTGGTTCAACGTCCGCGTCAACGAGAGCCTGACCGAGGCGCGGACGAGCGGCAAAGAGCTCGTGGTGATCTTCATGGACCTCGATCAGTTCAAGGAAATCAACGACACGCATGGTCATCTCGCCGGAAGTCAGGTTCTGCGCGAAGTCGGCTTCATCCTGAAGCGCGTCGTGCAGCGCGGCAATGCCACTGTCGCGCGATACGGCGGAGACGAGTTCGTGATGATCCTGCCGGAGACAACCGTCGACGAAGGTGTGAAGATCTGCGAAGAGATTCGCAGCACGATCGCCGATCACACGTTCCTGGCTCGCGAGTGGGCCTACCACATGCCGCCGCTGCATCTGGCGGGTATCATCTCTGCGTCGATTGGAATCGCGCAGCACATCCCCGATCCGACATCGACGCGGTCGGTCGACATTGAGAAAAACGAGCTGCTCAAGCGAGCCGATGCGGCGATGTATCGCGCCAAATCGTTGGGAAAAAATCAAGTCGCCGTGGATCACGTCGCGGGCGTGGGGAGATGAGGTATCGTTCTGCGTTCTTAACTTCTCAAAGGAGGAAGTGAACATTGACAAAGATCACCGCCGAATACATCTGGATCGATGGACAGAAGCCGACAGCGAAACTGCGATCGAAGACGAAGATCATCGACTCGGTGAAATCGCTGAGCGACGTTCCGGACTGGGGGTTTGACGGATCGAGTACGTACCAGGCCACGGGCCACATGAGCGATCTGCAGCTCCATCCCGTGAGATACCTTCCCGATCCGCTTCATCGCGAGGGCGACATCCTCGTCCTCTGCGAGGTCCTCAACGCCGACGGCACCGTGCACCCGAGCAACACGCGTGCGCGGCTGCGCGAGGTTGTGCAGACGTACAAGGAGCACGATCCATGGTTCGGCATCGAACAGGAGTACACGTTTTTTCAGGGCGCGCGTCCTCTGGGATGGCCCGACAGCGGTTTTCCCGCTCCGCAGGGCGGCTACTACTGCGGCGTCGGCGCCGATGAAGTCTTCGGACGCGACATCGTCGAAGCGCACACCGAATCGTGCATGCGCGCGGGCATTCACATCGTAGGCACGAACGCCGAAGTGATGCCGGGGCAGTGGGAGTTCCAGATCGGAGCGATCGGCGCGCCTGATGTCGCCGACGAGCTATGGGTCGCGCGATGGCTGCTCTATCGGATCGGAGAGGACTTCGGCGTGAGCGCGACGCTCTATCCGAAGCCGGTGCGCGGCGACTGGAACGGCGCCGGCGCGCATACGAACTTCTCGACAAAGGCGATGCGCGAGAACGGCGGTCTCAAGGTCATCGAAGAGGCCATGAAGAAACTGGAGAAGCGTCACGAAGATCACATCAAGGTCTACGGCGCTCACAACGAAGAGCGCCTGACGGGCCTACACGAGACTTCGCCGATTCATGCCTTCCGCGTTGGAAAGTTCGATCGCGGCGCATCGGTGCGTATCCCGATGGTAACGGTGAACGCCGGCAAGGGCTATTTCGAAGATCGCCGTCCGGCCGCGAACATGGATCCGTACGAAGTCTGTGCGATGCTCATCGAGACCGTTTGCGGAGACGGCCAAAGCCGTGAAGAGGTGGAACCACTCGCTGCGTCGACAGCCCGACGTTAGCGTCGCGGACTGACAAGGAGGCGTCATGAGCGTCAAAGACGCGATCAAGAAGGCTAAGGAGAATGCGGCCCGTATCGTTGATCTCCGCTTCTGCGATGTCCCCGGACTCTGGCAGCACTTCTCCATTCCGATCAGCGAGCTGACGGAGGAGCTCTTCAGCGAGGGGATCGGCTTTGACGGCTCGTCCATCCGCGGTTATCAGAGCATCCACGAATCCGACATGCTCCTCTTTCCCGATCCGGAGACGGCCGTGATGGACCCGTTCACGGCGGATGCGACGCTGGTTCTCATCTGCAACGTCAAAGATCCCATGACCGGCGAGGCGTACACGCGCGACCCCCGCAATATCGCCCAGAAGGCCGAGGCCTATCTGAAGGAGAGCGGGATCGCTGACACGGTGTACATCGGCCCGGAACTCGAGTTCTTCTTTCTCGATGAGATTCGCTTCGACCAGAGCTACAACTTCGGCTATTACTACATCGACTCGGAGGCAGGGTTCTGGAACTCAGGCCGCGAGGGAACCCCCGACCGCCCCAACCTCGGATACAAGCCACGCTACAAGCAGGGATACTTTCCCGTTCCCCCGATGGACAAGTTTCAGGATATCCGCTCCGCCACCGTGATCGCGCTCGAGAGCGTGGGCATTCCCATCGAAGTCCATCACCACGAGGTGGGCACTGCCGGTCAGACCGAAATCGACATGCGTTTCAACACGCTCACCACGATGGGCGACCGAGTGCTCTGGTACAAGTATTGTGCGAAGAACACGGCCCGCCGCTTCGGAAAGACCGCCACATTCATGCCGAAGCCGATTTTTCAGGACAACGGCTCCGGCATGCACACGCACCAGAGTCTGTGGAAAAAAAACAAGAATCTCTTCTACGACAAAAAAGGTTACGCCGGAATCTCGAAGATGTGCCTCAACTACATCGGCGGGATCCTCAAGCACGCTCCGGCGCTCTGCGCTTTGATCGCGCCGACGACGAACAGCTATCGCCGGCTCGTTCCCGGTTACGAAGCACCGATCAATCTCGCGTACAGTCAGCGCAACCGCTCGGCCTGCATTCGCATCCCGATGTATTCACGATCCGAAAAAGCGAAGCGCATTGAATTTCGAACGCCGGATCCCTCTTCCAATCCATACCTCACATTCTCCGCCTGCCTGATGGCAGGACTCGATGGTGTTCGTAACAAACTCGATCCGGGCGAGCCGATGGACATGGATCTATACGAGCTCGAGCCGGAGGAGGCGCGAAAGATCAAGCAGCTTCCCGGCTCGCTCGATGTCGTTCTCGACGCCCTGGAAGAGGACCACGACTTTCTCCTCGAAGGAGATGTCTTCACGCAAGATCTGATCGACACTTGGATCGATTACAAGCGGAAGAATGAAGTCGATCCGATTCGATTGAGGCCGCATCCCTGGGAGTTCGCGCTGTACTTTGATATTTGAGGTCCTTCTCCCGGCGGGAGAAGGTGCCGCGCAGCGGCGGATGAGGGGCGCCCCTCACCCGGCGCTTCGCGCCACCCTCTCCCGGTGGGAGAGGGACCTACATCACCGCCCCCGGCGCCTCTTCGAATCCCAAAAACCGCGACTCGATGCGGTGGACGCCGTCGACGGCAGCGAGCTTCTCTTCGACGACGCTGAGGTCGATGCTTTTCTCTCCCGGCGCCATGAAGATGTTTCGCCAACTGCAGGTGAGGTCACGCCGCGTCGTGATGCGCCGCAACGTGATGAGGCTGACGCTGTCGGCGTACGTCAACCACACTTCGTTGACGCGCGCGAGCGCGGCGCATTCGCATTCGACATAGAGCTCGACGCGACTCGCTTCGCCCTCGTGTTTGATGCGTGCAACCCACAATCCGAGCGGACGCATCGTAAATTGAACGATCAAGATTGCGGCGAAGAGAGTCGCCGCGACGTAAAGCTGGCCAAGACCGACGGCGAGGCCGACGCTGGCGTTCGCCCAGAGCGTGGCCGCTGTCGTCACACCCTGGATCGTCGCTCCGCGGTGGATGATGACGCCGGCACCGATGAAGCCGATGCCCGTGACGACCGCGGCGGCGATCTGCCCTGGGTTGTGGTTCGTCGGCCCGAACGTGTTGGAGACCATCGCGAACGTCGCGGCGCCGAGGGCGACGAGCGTATTCGTTTTCAGGCCGGCGGTCTTGTGACGCCACTCGCGCTCGACCCCGAGGATCGCGCCGAAGACAAGAGCGATGGCGAGGCGGACGATTGCGACTTCGAACGTGATCATCGCACTGTCATGTACGGCACCGACAACAGGAATCCCGATGGATACATCTGAAATCCGTCGATGTTCTTGCGCATGATCGCCACGTTGTCGCGGTGATAGAGCGAGACGTACGGCAAGTCGTCGGCGAGGATGCGCTGGATCTCGTCGTAGGCGGTCTTCCGTTTCGCTCGATCGAACGTCGAGCGCCCCTCCGTGATGAGCTGATCGACGCGCGGGTTCACGTAGTAGCCGCGGTTCTGCCCATTCGGCGCGAGGCTCGCCGAGTGGAAGATCGTGTAATAGAAGTCGGGGTCGGAGATTCCGGCGCGGCGCAGCGAGAACATCTGGAAGCGGCCGTTCTTGATCTCCTCCATGAATGTGCCGAATTCGCTCGTCTGAATCTGCATGTCGATGCCCACTTCCTTCAGCATCTGCTGGATCATCTCGGCCTGCTGATTCGCTTCCGCATCGGTCGACGTGCGGAAGGACAGCTTGAAGCGCGACTTCGGACCGGCGCCGTCCGGATCTTTGTAGCCGGCGTCGTCGAGCATCTGCATCGTCTTCGCCTTGTCATAGTTGAATGACGGCAGGTTGTCGGCGCGCGCCCAATGTCCCGGCGGGAACATCGTGTCGGTCACCGCTCCGTAGCCGTGGAGCAGATCGCGCACGATGCGGTTGCGATCGATGGCCGTGGCGATGGCCTGGCGCACTTTCTTGTTCTTGAGGATCGGATCGCGGAGGTTGAACGCGATGTACTGATAGGCGCCGCCGTGCGAGGTCATCACTTTGAAGTCGCCGTTATTCTTGAACTGCTCGACCTGATCGTACGGCACGCTGTTGATCTCGAAGTTGATCGTGCCGCGGCGCAACTCGAGGACGCGTGTGGTCGCGTCGGGAATGATGCGCACCGTCACCGTAGGAATCTTCGGCTTCCCGCCCACCCAGCCGTCGAACGCCTGCAGCGTCAGCCGCTCGTCGGCTTTGAATTGCGTCACCTTGTATGCGCCGGCGAGGACCGGCTGCTTCGCGAACACGTTCGGATCGGCGCCTTGCGGCACAGCCATGTAGGTGAGGTTGTCGAAGATGCCGGCGTTCGCTTCCTTCAACTTGATGATGAACGTGTGATCGTCCGGCGTTTCCATCGACCCGATGCTCGTGTAACCCGATTTCTTCGGACTGTTAAAGTTCTCCGACATCGTCGACTCGAACGTGTACTTGAGATCTTTCGATGTGACCGGCTTTCCATCCTGAAACTTCGCGTTCGGATTGAGGTGAAAGACGATCGTCTTGTCATCGGGCGTCTCCCACTTCTCCGCCAGATCGGCGGTGAAGTCGCCGGTGGGCGTCAGCTTGATCACGCCGCTGGCGGACATGTCCCAGATTCGTCCCGAGTAGGTGTCGGTACCGATGCGGGGATCGAGATTGGTGGGACTGCCGTCGAAGGCGATGACGAGACCTTGCGCGGCACCTCCGCCTCCGCCGGCGCGTTTTTTTTCGCCGCCGCAGCCGACCATCAGAACCGCCGACAGAATGGCCACCAGATGACGCGTTCTCATCGTTGTTACTCCTTCATCGCTCACGCGTTACAAGAGAGGTGCCTGCTATGATCGCGGCCGATCATGCTCCGTCGTTTTTGTCTTCTCAATGTCGTCCTTCTCTTCGCTCTCCCTCTCACTGCGCAGCAGCGCGTCATCGTACTCGGCTTCGACGGCGTCGACGCTCGACTGGTCGAACAGTGGATGAATGAGGGAAAGCTGCCGAATCTGGCGCGCTTGCGTGCCTCCGGCACGTTTCGCCCGCTGCGACCGACCATTCCTGCGCAGACGCCCGTGTCGTGGTCGACGTTCAGCACCGGCATCGATCCCGGGCGCACCGGCATTTTCGATTTTCTGCGCCGCGATCCGAAGAACTACATGCCGGTGTTCGCGGCATTCGATGAGACGAAGAAACCGCTCCTGTTCGGTGCTCGCAATCCGATCGCCGCAGCGGCCATCGTTGCGATCATCGCACTGGTCGTCGCCGCTGTGTGGGGCCGGCGATCTCGCCGGCGGAGCGCCGCCGTGATCGGCGGCGCCACACTCATCGCGATCGCCGCATTCATCATCACCAGCAAATACATTCCTCAGTCAGTGCCCGGCGTGATCAATCGCCGTCAGGGCATTCCGTTCTGGGAAGCGGCAGCGAAAGCCGGAAAGAAAGCGGTGATCGTGCATGTGCCGGTCACGTTTCCGGCAACCGACTTTCACGACGGCCACATGCTCTCGGGACTCGGAGTCCCCGACATCTCCGGCCGCGTCGGCAAACCGTTCTACTTCACGTCAGAGCTTGACGTGAAGCACTCCGGCACGAACGAGTTTTCGATCGACGTCGTGCAGCTCGAGGACAACAAAGGCGTCATTCAAACGAAGATTCAGGGCCCGCCGAACAAGCTGTTCAAGGAGCCGGACTACATCGTCATCCCGATGACGCTGACGGTGTCGAACGATCGTCAGTCGGTCGATGTCGAAGTGAGCGGGCAGAAGCTCCGGCTGGCTCCCGGTCAATGGAGTGACTGGGTCGAGTTCGTCTTTCCCTTCAATCCGCTGATCAAGCTGCGCGGAGTCAGCCGCTTTCATCTGATCTCGTCGCAGCCCGAAGTGAAGCTGTACCTGTCGCCGATCAACTTCGATCCGCGCTCGCTGCCGCCCGGATTCAAAATCTCGACGCCGACGAACTGGGCGCCGCAGCTGGCAAAGGACCTCGGTCTCTACAAGACGATCGGATGGCAGATCGATACCTGGGCGATCTCGGAAGGATTTGCCAACGAGCAGATCTTCTGGGACGACATGACCTGGACGGTCGGTCAGACGAGAAAGATCTTCGCCGCGAATCTCGAGAGCGACAACGATCTCATCGTCCAGCAGTTCGAATTCCCCGATCGCGTCGGGCACGTGTTCTGGCGTCTGTTCGATACAAAGCATCCTGCTTACGATGCGGCGCTCGCGGCGAAGTGGCGCGACGCGATTCTGCGCGCGTATCAGCTCATGGACGCAATCGTCGGCGACGCCCTGGCCGCAGCCGAAAGGCGCAACGCCGCGCTGATCGTCGTCTCCGATCACGGCTTCGCCAGCTTCCGCAAATCGGTGAACTACAACACATGGCTCGTCGTGAACGGCTACATGGGTCTCAAGAGCGGCGTCGAGGCGAAGGAGCGCAACGTCGAGATGCTCTTCGATCAGGGCCAGTTCTGGGAGAACGTCGACTGGTCGCGCACGCGCGCCTACGCGATGGGGCTCGGCGAGGTCTACATCAATCTGAAGGGGCGTGAGAGTGGCGGTATCGTCAATCGCGGCGCCGACTACGACGCATTAAAGAACGAGTTGAAGCAGAGACTCGTCGCCATGACTGATCCTGAAACCGGCGAACATCCTGTGCGCCGCGTTCTGGCGCGCGAAGAGGTTTATCACCGCTTCGATCCCAACATGATCCCCGACCTTTTCGTGACGAACAACGACGGCTACCGCGTCTCCTGGCAAACATCCCTGGGGGGCATTCCGAAAAATCTCATCGAGCCGAACAAACACGTCTGGAGCGGCGATCACTGCTCAGTGGACCCGGAGATCGTGAAAGGAATCTTCTTTTACAACCGCCGCCTCGCCACCACGCGCGATCCGTATATTGCTGATGTTTATCCCACGGTTCTTGGATTGCTAGGCGTGCGGGCGCCGTACGAACTTGATGGGGTTGAGTTGAAATGAGGCTGTCGGCTCTCGGCTGTCGGCTGTCGGGTTGCCATGAGTGACTCTTACCGTGACATTGTTGCCTGGCAGCGTGCAATGGCACTCGTATCCGAGATTTACAAGTGCACAGAGACCTTTCCGCGTCGTGAGATTTATGGTCTGACGAATCAGATTCGACGCGCGGCAGTGTCAGTGCCAAGCAACATCGCTGAGGGGAAGGGCCGGCGCTCGAAAAAAGAATATGTGCAATTTCTGTATCGCGCTCGCGGATCACTGCACGAACTCGAAACCCAACTCGAGATCGCCTTGAATCTCGGTTACCTTCCAGCCGGCCTATTTGGCCAGGTTCGAGAGGCTGCATCCGCCGTGGCAAGGCCTCTGAACGGGTTGATCACATCGGTCGAGGATCAACTCCATCCCGACAGCCGAGAGCCGACAGCCGACAGCCCCGAGAATTGAATGGACTACAAGAGACTTCTCACGAAAGTCGAACAAACCCTCGAACAAATCGAGACAACGGAAGCTACCAGCACGACGATCGAGCAACTCGGCGAAACGATTGCCAAGAACTTTCGCGATGAGCTGGGGATCACGGGCGGGCGGGTCTATGAGCCGCGGGGCGACGATTCGTACCTGCTCGTCGGCCGCTTCGGCGTGTTCCACGAGGGTGAGCTCGGGATCACCGTTCCCAAAAATTACAAACCGATCGAGCTCGTGCTCGAGAACGGGAGCGTGGTCATGGGTCCGAAGGATCCGGGCTTCGATCCGGTCCTCGAACAGAGGATCGGGGCGCGCCGCTTCGCGGCCATCGTCGTCGGCGATCAGAACTACATCCTCAGCTTCAACGTCCCGCCGGAGCAATCGCGTGAAGACATCCTCTTCTCGCTGAACCTCATCCGCTACGCCATCAATCAGAAGCTCCGCACCATTCACTACGAGTCGATCATCGTCGAAGCGCAGCGCATTCAGCAGTCGATCCTGCCGCAACGCATCCCCGTCTACGCCGGCTACGATATCTGGGGACGCACCGTCCCTGCGGAGATCGTCAGCGGCGACTTTTATGACTTCATCCCCGTATCCGACAATGTTCTCGGGCTGGCGATCGCCGACGGATCGGGTCACGGCCTTCCGGCGGCGCTGGTCGTGCGCGACATCTACATGGGTTTGCGCATGGCCACGGATCGCGACTTCAAGATCATCCGCACGATCGAGAAGCTCAATCACATCATTCACCGCAGCCGGCTGACGACGAAGTTCGTGTCGCTGTTCTACGGCGAGATCGAGACGGGTGGGATCCTGATCTACTGCAATGCCGGTCACAACTTTCCGTTCATCCTGGCGGGCAATCTCGTCACGTTTCTGCAGGCGACCGGTCCCGTGCTGGGCCCTACGCCCGACGCGACTTACGTCCGCGGCTTCGCCAAGCTCGGACCCGGCGATCTGCTCTGCATGTATTCCGACGGAATCGTCGAGGCTCACGACAACGCCGACCGCGAATTCGGCATGCCGCGTCTATTGCGAGTCGTCAGAGCGAATCGCGATCGATCGGCGCAGGAAATCGGCCAGGCCGTGCTCGCGAAAGTGGCGAAGTGGGGGAGAGAAGGAGAGGATGATCGGACAGTGGTCATCGTGAAAGCGGTTGCGGTGTGACGATGGCAGACGTCCTCTACATCAACGGGCGCTTCACGACAACCGACGACCGTGTCCTCGGCGTCGAGGATCGGGGCTTCCAGTTCGGCGATGGTGTCTACGAAGTCTTCAAATTCCTCCGTCACCGTCCCGTCTTCATGCTCGAGCACTTCCGGCGGATGGACCGCGGCCTTCACGAGATCGATATTCCGAATCCATGGACCGAGCAATCATTCGAGGAGATCGTTCGCGCGTTGCTCGATCGCACGAAGTTCGACGACGGCATCGTCTACATCCAGGTATCGCGCGGAGAAGCAGAGCGCGCTCACTTCTATCCCGACGGCATGAAGCCGACAGCGGTCGCCTATACGCGGCGTTTCACCTTTCCGGATGACTCGAAGAAGGAACGCGGCATTCGAATCATCACGACGGCGGATCAACGCTGGCTGCGCTGCGACATCAAATCAGTGAATCTGCTCGCCAACGCACTGGCGAAGAAGAAAGCGCAGCGCGCCGGGGCCGATGAAGCGCTGCTTCTCGCCGACGGCGTCGCGCGCGAAGGAGCGAGCTCGAATTTCTTCGCCGTGCGCGGCGGAAAGCTCATCACGCACCCGCTCGATGAGCACATCCTTCCGGGTGTCGTTCGCGATCGCGTCATCGGTCTGGCGATCGGAGCAAAGATTCGCGTCGATGAGCGCCCATTGCGCGAGACGGAGCTCTTTCATCTCGACGAGGCATTCATCACCAGCACCACGCAGGGCGTCATGCCTGTCACAGAGATCGACGATCGCGTGATCGCCAATAGCCGTCGCGGCGAGATTACCGAACGGTTGCAGCGTCTTCTGAGTGATGCCGAGCTTCGCGACGTGACAGACGAAGTCCGAGGTTCTGCGCGGCGATGAGGATGAAGAGAATACCGACGATTGCGGAGCCGACGAGAACGACGCGCACGGCGTACTCGACCAGAGACGCGGCGCCCCACGTCTGCACAAGATCGTAGACGAGCAGCGCCAGCGCGGCGCACACGTAGACCAAGCCGACAATCCCCAGAACGGCATTGCCGATCCGGGAGCGCACCTCGATGCGCATCTCTCTCTCCTTACTGCAGGATGGAAATGTTACATCAGTCCGCGGTCCAGAGCCTTCTCCCAGCGGGAGAAGGTGGCCGAAGGCCGGATGAGGGGCGCCCCTCACCCGGCGCTTCGCGTCACCCTCTCCCAGTGGGAGAGGACAATGTCAATCGTCCCCTGAGATCATGCTTCCGACGATGCCGCCCGTGATTCCCGCTAGCCCCTTCGACTCTTCGCGACGCCTGCCGATCGCCGCGGAGATGCGGTTCGCGAATCGGCTGAACGGCATCGTTTGCAGGACCACATGCCCCGGGCCGGTGAGCGTCGCGTAGAAGAGCCCTTCGCCGCCGAACAGGGCGTTGCGGAATCCGCCGACGAACTGGATGTCGTAACTGACCGAATCAGCCATCGAGACGATGCAGCCGGTGTCGACGCGAAGCTGCTCGCGCGGTGAGAGGTTGAACTCGAGCATGTTGCCGCCGGCATTGAGAAAGAGCAGTCCATGTCCCGAGAACTTCTGCAGAATGAACCCTTCGCCACCGAAAAGACCGGCGCCGAATCGTTTCGTGAAAGCGATGGAAAGATCGATGTTGCCCATTCCGCAAAGGAATGCGTTTCGTTCGGCGAGAACGGTGTTTCCTTTCAGCTCGATGGGGATGATCTTTCCGGCGATCGGATTCGCGAGGGCCATGCTGGCGGTCGGAGTGTTGCAGCGAAAGATGCTCATGAACATCGACTCGCCGGCGAGGAACTTGCGCATCAGCCCTTTGACGATTCCGCCCTGCATGCGCGCCTGCAGCTCGATGCCCGGACCCATGTAGAGCATCGATCCCGCCTCGGCGAACACCTCTTCACCCTGGCGGAGATGAAGGTGCAGCGCCTGCATGACGTCGCCTTCGAGCTTGTAGTCCATAAGGATGAAGGATGAAGGATGAAGGATGAAGGATGAAGAAAGCAAATAGCATTCATCCTTCATCCTTCATCCTTAATCACGTGAAGATCACCGCCGACCGCGCAGCCACTCTGCTCGACATCCTCGCCGAGGTTTTTCCCGACTCATCGCGTACCACGCTGCGCCAGATGCTGCAGGGGAAGCGGGTGCGCGTGAACGGCGAGCCGGAGATCGACGCCAAGCGGAAGCTCTCTCGCGGTGACGAAGTCGTCGTGCTGTCGCGCGCGGAGGCCGTCACGCTTCCCTCATCGCTTACGCTTCTCCACGAAGACGACGACGTCATCGTTGTCATCAAAGCGAATGGTCTGCTGACCGTCGCCACCGAGTGTGAAGAGGAGAACAACGCGCAAGCGATCCTCAACGAATATCTGCGACAGAAGGGCGGCGGACGGATTCACGTCGTTCACCGTCTGGATCGCGAGACCTCGGGTGTGCTCGTCTTCGCCAAGAACTTCAAAGCGCGCGAAGCGCTGAAAGAACGATTCGCCGCACACGACATCGATCGCATTTACGTTGCCATCATCGAAGGAAAGATCGATCCGCCGCACGGCACGATCCAATCGAATCTGCTCGAGCGCCCGAATCTGCGCATGGAGAGCGTCAAGCGCCATCCCGAGGCCAAGGTGGCGATCACGCACTACCGGACGGTCGAGACGTCGCGTGCGTATTCAATGCTCGAGGTTACGCTCGAGACCGGGCGCAAGAATCAGATCCGCACGCATCTCTCGGAGAAAGGACATCCGATCGTCGGCGATCAATTCTACGGCAGCACCATCAATCCCCTCGGCCGCCTCGGACTGCACGCGAAGCTTCTCGGCTTCGAGCACCCGACGACCGGCAAGCGGATGACATTCACCGCGCCGATTCCGCGTGGGTTTCGCGAGCTGTTTGGAACGAATGTCGCATCGGGCGAGGGGACGGACCGTTAATGCAGAAAGGAGATCCTATGACACGGAAAATCGTTCGATGTCTTCTCGCAATCTGCTGCGTGGCGGCGTTGCCGCTGTTCGCGCAGATGACGACCACGACGACGACAACAACCACAACGACCAAGACGAGGTTGCGCCACAAAACCACGACTTCGGCGACGACGAAGACCCGCGTGTACAACGATGCCACGAGCCTCGCCGCGCTGCTCAATGACGCTCAGACGACCGTCACCGTCAACGCCGATGTGTGGAAGACCATCGGCAACGAGGCGAACTCCCTGGCGAACCGGCTCTACGGCGCGACCAGCGGCAATGCCACCGCTCGCGCGGCGGCGACCGATGCGCGCACGCATGTGCGCGAGTTCCGCAAAGCGGCGCTGACCGGTGATGCGGAGGGCGCGCGCTCGCACGCCAACATGGCCATGCCGTTCGTGATGAAGCTGATCGACTGGTCGATGCCCGCGAAGACGTAGCACTACGCGAACGAAACCGCCAGCGCCGAACCCTCCTCGCGAAAGATCGTATCGACGAAACGAATCGTGTTCGTCTTCAGCGACATGAACAGCGACGAGGTACGGATGCCACCGCCGAAGAAGCGGACGCCGCGCAGAAGATCACCGTCCGTGACTCCAGTCGCGGAGAAGATGATGTCGTTGCCCGCCGCCAGCTCCGCGGTGTCGTAAATCTTGTTCCCCTCCTCGAAGCCCATCGCTTTGAGGCGGTCTTCCTGCCATTTCTCGAGCGGCTTGAGCCGTCCCTGCATCCGGCCGTTGAGGCAGCGCATCGCCGCCGCGGTGAGGACGCCTTCCGGCGCACCGCCAATGCCTATCGCGCCGTGGATGCCGGTGCCGCGCACGGCGGCGGCAATGCCGGCGGAGAGATCGCCGTCGCTGATCAGCTTGATGCGCGCTCCCGCCTCGCGGATCTGCGCGATCAGATCGTGATGGCGCTCGCGATCGAGAACGACGATCGTCAGCTCATCGACATCGCGTTCGAATGCTTTGGCCATCCGGCTCAGGTTTTCCTGAACAGGTCTGTTCATGTCGACGGAGTCGGCGGCGGTCGATCCGACGACGAGTTTATCCATGTAGATGTCGGGCGCGTTGAGCAGGCCGCCTTTCTCCGACGCCGCCAGAACGGCGATGGCATTCGCTGAGCCTGTGGCGCAGAGGTTCGTCCCTTCCAGCGGATCGACGGCGATGTCGATCTCCGGATAGATCTCGCCCTCGGTCCAGCCGCGGCCGAGAGGCTCGCCGACGTAGAGCATCGGGGCTTTGTCGCGCTCCCCTTCGCCGATGACGACCGTGCCGCGCATCTTCAGCTTGTTCAGCTCTTCGCGCATCGACTCGACCGCCACCTGATCCGAAAATTTCCTTCT
>DASYUK010000391.1:0-49961 GCA_036001325.1 Thermoanaerobaculia bacterium | reverse complement strand
GCGCTCGATCCTCGGCGATCCGCGCGAGCCTGAGATGCAGAAGCGCATGAACCTGAAGATCAAGTTCCGCGAGTCGTTCCGGCCGTTCGCGCCGGCGGTGCTCGCCGAGCATGCTCACGAATGGTTCGATCTCGATCGGCCCAGTCCGTACATGCTTCTTGTCGCCGATGTCCGCAAGGAGCATCAGATCGCGATGACGGCTGAGCAGCAAAAGCTCTTCGGCATCGACAAGCTCAACGTGAAGCGCTCATCGATCCCGGCCGTGACTCATGTCGACTACTCGGCACGCATCCAGACGGTCCATCGCGAGACCAATCCGCGCTTCCACGCCCTCCTCTCGGAATTTCAGAAGATCACCGGCTGTCCCGTGGTCGTGAATACATCGTTCAACGTGCGCGGGGAGCCGATCGTCTGCACGCCCGAGGACGCCTATCGCTGTTTCATGAACACCGACATCGACATCCTGATCCTGGGAAATGCATTGCTGATGAAAGAGGAGCAGCCGCGCAGCAGCGGCGCGAAACGTGAGTTCGAGCTGGATTGAGAGCGACGCGCCGGCGCGCAAGCAACTCGTCACGTTCGGTGTGACGATCGCCAGCGCTCTTGCTGTCATTGCGGCCGTCCGCGTATGGCGCAGCGGCCTTGACGAGGTCGCGATCTCAGCATTCATCGTCGCGGGCCTTTTTGCCACTTCGGCGCTGATCGCTCCCGGCTCGCTGGCATCGGTCTATCGCTGGTGGATGCGCTTCGCGGCGGCGTTGGCATGGATCAACACCCGGATCCTGCTGATCGCGATCTTCTATCTCGTGGTCACGCCGGTCGGGCTGATCATGCGGATCGTCAGGCGTTCACCTCTCGATGTCACGAAGAAAGACTCCTACTGGACAGAGCCGCACCGAAACTCGTACGGTGATCGGCACTACGAGAAACAGTTCTGATGATTGACCTGATCAAGGAGTTCTATCTCTACATCCGCGAGCGCAAGAAGCTGTGGATGCTGCCGATCCTGCTCATTCTCCTGCTGCTCTCCGGCATCATCACGTTAACCGCCGGATCGGCGCTGGCTCCGTTCATCTACTCGTTGTTCTGATGCCTCGGCGCGCCGCGTTTCTGGCGATCTACGCACTCTTTTCGCTGGCGCTCGCCTTCCTCGCCGGCGAAATCTTCGTACGCATCATCGGCAAGTACGACGCCGACGGCACCTTTTACTATCGCAGCAAACCCATTCCGCCGTTCGCGTTACCGGTGCGTACCGCCAAGCAGCTCGTCGACGAATACATGCGCGATCCGAATGGATACATGGCCTGGGATGCCGATCTCGGATGGACGAATCGTCCGAAGTCGTGCACGCGCGACGGAAAGTACTGCGCGAACGGTGCGGGCCTGCGCGCCGATCATGACTACACGAAAGAGATCCCGCCCGGCGTGTTCCGCATTTCGCTCTTCGGCGACTCGTTCATTCATGGACACGACGTCGAACTGGCCGGCAGCCTCGGACCGCAGTTGGAGAAAGCGCTCGCGGCGCGCGGCGTCAAGGCCGAAGCGCTCAACTTCGGAGTCGGCGGTTACGGGATGGATCAGGCGTATCTCCGGTATTCGCGCGAAGGCTCGTATTACGACAGCAGCGTAATTGTCGAGGGCCTGCAGTTCGAGAACGTAGCCCGGCACGTCATGGTTTTCCGGTTGATCGGGTTTCCGCAGTCGAAGATCCCTTTTTCCAAGCCGCGCTTTCACTTCGATGGTCCATCGTTGTTGATCGCGAACAAACCGACCATCGCTCCCGAGCACATTCCCGACGTCCTCGCGCATTTCGATCGGTCGCCGCTGCGGCCGCTCGAAGCCTTCTACACCGAGAAGTACCGGCCGTACTGGTGGCGCCGCAGCAAATTGATCGCCGTGATCGCGGAGTATTCACGCAAGCACGACGACACCGTCGATGTGATGCGTCCCGAGGGTGAAGGCATGCAGCTCACGCTGGCGATCCTGGAGCGTTTCAAGAACGACGTGCACGTCACACGAAAGCCATTCCTGCTCGTGTATCTGCCGCTGAAGGAGAATCTCGCCGCTCAGCTTCGCGGCGAGCGCGATCCGTGGCAACCCTTTCTCGCGATGTTCAAGAAAGAATTCACCATCATCGATCCGACGCCGCGTCTGCTGGCCGTCGCGCGCGAAAAGGGTGTAGAAGCGGTCGCGCCTGGGCATTACACGCCTGATGGAAATCGCGCGGTCGCGGAGACGCTCGCGGACGCGATCGCGCGAATCAGGACAAAATAAGAACCGAGGACCGACCATGTCGATCGACAAAACCATAGGCTTCATCGGCGCCGGGAACATGGCCGAGGCGATGATCCGCGGGTTGCTGCGCGGAGGCGATTTCGCGATCGCGCAGATCGCTGCTTCCGGTCCGCGCGAGGAGCGCATGCGCGAGCTGCGCGACACGTACGGCATCTACGCGACGACGGACAACAAAGTTCCGGCCGCGTCGGAGATTGTCGTTCTCTCGGTCAAGCCGCAGATTCTGGCGCGCGTGCTCGACGAAGTCGGGACCACGATCAGTCCCGAAGCGCTGGTGATCTCCATCGCCGCCGGGGTGCCGGTGGCGGCGATCCAGTCAAAGCTTGCCGGCGGAACACGAGTCGTGCGGGCGATGCCGAATACGCCCGCTCTCGTCGACGCCGCGGCAACAGCGATCGCTCGCGGCGAATACGCCCGCGAGCAGGATCTCGAGGATGCCAAGCGAATCTTCGATGCGATCGGGATGACGGTCGTCCTCGACGAATCGCTGATGGATGCGGTGACCGGCCTCTCCGGCTCGGGTCCGGCGTATGTCTTTCTGATTCTCGAAGCGCTCAGCGACGCCGGTGTGAAGGTCGGCCTTTCGCGCCGCACCGCTCAACTCCTCGCCGCACAGACGGTCCTGGGGTCGGCGAAGTTGCTGCTCGAGACCAATGAGCATCCAGGGCTCCTCAAAGACATGGTCACCTCGCCCGGCGGCACAGCGATCACCGGATTGCATACGCTCGAGCACGGCGGCGTTCGCACAACACTGATGAACGCCGTTGAAGCGGCCACGAGGCGCTCGCGGGAGCTCGGCGAGGCTATGCTGAAGAAGTGACCGACAAACTCTCTCACTACCGGATCCTGCGAAAGCTGGCATCGGGTGGGATGGGTGATGTCCATCTGGCTGAGGACGAGATCCTCGGACGGCGCGTGGCGATCAAGGTCCTGCCCGGCGAAGTCGCGAACGATCCGGAACGGCTGGCGCGGTTTCGTCGCGAGGCTCGAGCCGTCTCGGCTCTGAATCACCCGAACATTCTCACGATTCATGAATATGGCGAGGAAGCTGGTCGACATTTCTTCGTCACCGAGTACATCAACGGATCGACGCTCAGAGAGCTCCTGACCCGAGATCCGACGATCGAGGAACGCCTCGCGGTGGCAGCCGGCGTGGCTTCCGCGCTCTCCGCTGCGCACGGCGCCTCCGTCGTTCATCGCGACATCAAGCCGGACAACATCATGATCACGGAAGCCGGGGCGGTGAAAGTCCTCGACTTCGGCCTGGCGAAAGTGATCCGCGGCAAGCCAGACGAAGAAATCTCGACCGGTGCCGGCCGCATCGTCGGAACGGTGCCCTATATGGCTCCGGAACAGATTCGATCGCAGGAAATGGATGGCGGCGCGGACGTCTTCAGTCTCGGAGTGACTCTCTTCGAGATGTTCGAAGGACGGCGGCCATTCGATGGTGTGACCGCTCACGACATCATCGCCACGATTCTCACGCGCGATCCTCCTTCGCCTTCGCAGTCGAAACAGATTTCGCCGGCGTTGGCGCGGTTGATCAGCAGCATGCTGGCCAAGGACAGCTCTGACCGTCCGACATCGATGCAGGTCGTTCGCGAGCTCGATCAGATTCGTGCATCGCTACATCGCGTGACCTCGCTGGAAAAAACGGTAACGCGCGAGATCGCCGCCTCACCCGAGTCCACCCCCTCGAATCTTCCTGCGGAAGTGACGTCGCTGATCGGCCGCGATCGAGAGGTCGATGCAATTCGTCGCCTGCTGCGTCTTGACGATGTGCGGCTGGTGACGATCACCGGAGCGGGAGGGAGTGGAAAGAGCCGACTGGCGCTCCGTGTGGCCGCGCAGATGCAGTCCGATTTTGCGGGTGGCATCTGGTTCGTGCCGCTGGAGTCGGTCGAGTCGGCGGCAATGGTGCCGTCGGCGATTGCGCAGACGATTGGGATTCGCGAGACCGCGGGGCAGCGGCCCGTGACGACAGTAGCTGAGCGCCTCCGCGGCCATCGCGTGCTGCTCGTCATCGACAATCTCGAACACGTGATCGATTGCGCGCCGGCGCTGGCGTCTCTGCTCGACTCGGCGAGCGGTCTCAAGATTCTCGGCACGAGTCAAATCCCACTGCACATCCGGGCCGAGCATGAGTATCCGTTGGAGCCGCTGGAGGTACCGCCGCCCGACGCGCGCGTGGCGAACGTGCGCCTCAATCCCGCGGTGGCACTATTTGTCGAGCGCGCTCGGCACGTTCGGCCGGAATTCGAATTGACCGACGACAACGCGGAAGCCGTCGCCGAGATCTGCCGGCTCGTCGATGGCCTTCCTCTGGCCATCGAGCTCGCCGCGGTGCGTGTCAAGCTGCTCACGCCTTCGGCGCTCCTCCATCGGCTTCGCGATCCGATCGCGTTCCTTGTCGGCGGCCCTCGCGACCTGCCGCTGCGCCAGCAGACTTTGCGCCGCACAGTCGAATGGAGCGTGCAACTCCTCAGCGATTCGGAGCGGCGCCTCTTCGAGCAAATGGCGATTTTCTCCGGGGGGGCCACGCTCGATGCAGTCAGTCAGATCTGCGAAGTCGATGAGGAAACCGTGGCGTCGCTTCTGGACAAGAGCCTGTTGCGCCGCGAAGCTTCGCAGAATCCGGAGCGCGTGACGATGCTCGGTCCCGTCCGTGTAGTCGCCGCGGAAACGCTCGCATCGAGCGGCGATCGAAGCGCTCTTGCCGATCGTCACCTGAAATTCTTCGCTGCGCTCGGCGAGGAAATCGAGTCGATCCTGACCGGTCCGGGACAACCGATCGCGCTGCGGAGGCTCGACGCGGAGCAGAACAACATCCGGGCTGCACTGACCTGGTCGTTGACGGCAAATCAGATCGCGGATGGACTTCGACTCGCCTCGACAGTCTGGCGATTCTGGGAAATTCGCGGGCTGTGGCGCGAAGGCCGTGACATGATCGATCGACTGCTGCGTGCGTCCGCTCATGTCAATACACAGCTTCGCCGCCGCGGTCTGTACGCGGCGGGAGTGCTTGCCGATGCCGAGGGTGACTTCGGCGGATCGCGAGAATATTTTGAAGCGATGCTCCAGCTATGCCGCGTGACCGGCGACGCGTGGGGGGTCGCCGACGCGCTGAACAACGTGGCCATCGCTGCGCTGCGGGTAGGCGCGATCGCCGATGCGGAAGCGATGCACAACGAAAGTCTTCGCCTCTGGCGAGAGCTCGATAACCATGCAGCGGTAGCCCTCTCCCTTCACAACCTCGCCAACATCGAGCGGGCCCGCGGCTACATGGACAAAGCGCGCTCTCATTACGAGGAGAGCCGTGAAAGCTTTCGGCGCATTGGAGACGAGCGCGGCGTCGCCCTGTCGCTGCAACGGCTCGGCGACATCGACCGCGAATCGGGACATCTCGATTCCGCAGCGGCGTTGTACGACGAGTCGCTGCGGCTCTTCATGCGTCTCAGCGATCACTGGAACGTCGCCAATTGCATGTCCGACTTCGGCCGCCTCATGCACGTGAAAGGCGACCTTCATCAAGCACACGAACTGCTGGAGGAGAGTCTCTTGATCTTCCGAGAAGTCGGCGATCGGCGGAGTGGCGCCACAGTGCTCGAGTCGCTGGCACTGCTGGCGCTCGACGAACGGCAGCAGGAGCGGGCGGAGAAGCTGGCCGGCGCCGTATCCGCGGTGCGCGAGAGTCTCGGAGCGGAACAAAGCTCCAACCCGGCGATCCTCGATCTGCGCACTGCAGCCAGCGCAAACTGGCGAGCAGGGGAACGGCTCTCATTCGACGAGGCGGTCGAGTTCGCGCAGACTCTCCCCGCGGTCTAGAATATCTCGTTCCCAGGAGGCCATTCATGCCACGCTATCTCGTGACCCGGACACTTCCTCCTCTGACGCAGGAGCAATTGACCGAGGTTGGAAAGAAGGTCATCGCGGCGTGCGATGAGGTCGGCGGGATGCAGTGGGTGCGCAGCCACATCACTAGCGACGGGAAGCATTCTTTCTGCGAATTCGTCGCTCCCTCCGCCGACGCCTGCCGGCGCCACGCAAAAATCGCCGGCCTTCCCGTCGACGAGGTCATCTCCGTCGGCGAAGAGATCGGCCCGTCGCTTTTCAAATAGTGACGGACGCGATCGAAATCCTCGAGAGCGAGCTGAATGCCGCTACGGATCGCGCGCGTGCGCTCGTCGACAACACACCGGCGCGCCTCTTCACCGTTCGCCCGTCGTTGACGCAATGGTCGGCGGCGGAGTGTCTGTCGCATCTGAGCATCAGCACAGAGATGTTTCTCCCCGTGCTCCGCAAAGCAGCGGACGATGCTCGCAGCCGCGGCTTGACCGGCAATGGCGCTCCGACGATGGACCTGCTGGGCCGAATTCTGAAGTGGTTTCTCGAGCCGCCCGTGCGCTCGCGCATGAAGACGACCGCTGCATTCGTGCCGCGATCGATCCGTGCGAAAGCCGAAGCGTTTGCGGAGTTTTCAATCCTGCAGTCGCAGCTCATCGATTTGCTGCGCTCCACTCGCGATCTGCCGATCGGTAAGGTGAAGATCATTTCGCCGTTCGACAGCCGGGTGCGCTACAACGTCTACTCGGCCTTTCGAATCGTGGCCGCGCATCAGCGACGTCATCTCTGGCAGGCGGAGCAGGCTGTGGCGGCGCTGCAACGTTTGCAGTCGATCGCCTAGGAGGCTACTCCGCGCCGTGAGAGGACATTGGCCAGCACGGTTCGGAGATCGTTGAAGTCGATCGGGCTGCGGACGACGTCATCGGCGCGGAAATCGGCGCCGCGCTCCATTTCCCCCGAACCGCTGACGAGGACGATCTTGACGTCGGCGGTCTCGCGCCTCGATTTCAGAAGCTGCACGAGCTCGCGCGCGTTCATCTTCGGCATCACCGCTTCGGCGAGGACGACATCGGGTTTCTGCTGTGTCGCGGTGCGCAGCCCCTCGAGGCCATCCGCGGCCGTCAAGACTGAATAGCCGGCCTGCTGCAGCGAATGTTTAGCCATCGCTCGCACGCCGGCGTCGCTGTGGACGACGAGAATCACATGCGGGCGTTCAGTCTTCGTTTGCGTGGTCGTTGGCAGAGGCTGCTCGACGGTCGGAGGGAACGTCGGCCGCCGGATCGTCTGCTCCCCAGCCTGAGCGACGAGCGTAGTGCGCTCCTGCTGCCAGCGCTCAGTGGCCTGGCGAAACTTCTCGCGCTCTTCTTCCAGCCGCTGCTGCAGAGTGGTGACGCGCGCGGCGAATGTGCGCGCTTCGGCGCGCGCCGCCTCTCTGGCCATCAGGGCCTCGCCGATGTCGGTCTCGTGATCCTCGGCGATGTGCGTGACGATCTTCTGCAGCTTCTCGCTCCACTCCGCGTCGAGGCGCTCACGCGCCGCTTTCTCTTCGGCCGCGTGGCGCCGCTCCTCATCGGCGGCGCGCTGCAACTCGTGGAGTTTTTGCGTCATCGTGCGCACCTCTGCTTTGGCGCTTTCTCTGGCCAGCAGGGAATCGCCGATCGCGTTCTCATGATCGGCGGCCATCCGTCGCAACTTCTCGTTCAGCGCCTGGATCTCGTTTGCGCGCTGACGCTCCACTTCGACATCCTTGCGCGCGCTCTCGAGTACTTCTCGAGTTGCCGAAAGCTCAGCGGTGAGCTTCGCACGCTCGCGCTCGACGCTCTCTTTCGCAGACTCGAGCTGTTTCCCGAATGAGGTGCGCGCTTCTTCCGCCGCTGTGCGAAGTTGTTCGATCTCACTCGCGAGCGCAGCCGCCCGCTCCTCCGCCATGCGCGCAGTTTCGCGAGCTTCAGAGGCCTCGCGTTGATGCTCCGCGGAAACACCCGCCGTGCGATTCAGCGTTGCTCGCGCCGCCGCTTCGAGTTGTCCGCGCAGTTTGGCTTCGCGATCGGCGCGCGCATGCTCGTCGCTCAGTGATGCCAGCGTGCGGTCGAGCTCTCGCTGCAACGCGTCGGCCTTGGTTTGGGCCGAGTCAGCGCGTTTTTTTGCCTCGGCGAGCGCTGACTCATGCTTCGCCGTCAGGTCGGCGACGCCCTTCTGCAGCTTATCCGCAGTCTCGGACTGCGGCCGCTGCGTCGCTTCGCGATCGAAGCGGGCGCGCATGTCGTTGAGCTCCTTCTGGGCCACTTCGAACCTTTTCGTGAGGAGGTCGCGCCGCTGCTGCGCCTCGAGCAGCTTCGCCTCGTATTTCGCGGTGAGATCGGAAACGGCTTTCTGCAGCGCCTCGTGTCCCGCCACTTCGAGCTCCTCGCGGTGCTTCGCCTCCTCGGCGGCCCGCGCGTGCTCTTCATTCGCGCGTCGCTGCGCAACTTCGAGACCTTGTTGCAGCGCGGCGACTCGAGCGTCCGCGTCGGTCACACGCTTCAGCAACGCATCGTAATCACGCTTGGCGGAAACCGAGCGGGTCCCTTGATCGGCGAGACGCTCCTGCAGCGCCTCGATCTCGCTCGCGAATGCAGCTTCCCGCGCCTTTGCCGCGCCACTCGCTTCATTGCGCAGCCGAGCTTCGTTTTCAGCTTGCGATCGCGCACGGGCGAGCTGCGCCTCCAGTTCCGGGACTCGTTCATCCTGGACGACGGCTTGTGGAGGATAGGCGCCTCGCCTGTCCTCTTCGACAGGCGAGGGCGCCTGTCCTCCATGATCGATCGCCGGCAGCAACGGCGGCGGTGAAGGCTGCGGGAGAATCGGCCGCTGCGCCAGCGGCGCGCGAATCGCGCGCGCGGCGATCGCCGTCGCCACCGCGATCGTCAGCGGGATGACGAAACTCATCGACGGCACGACGCGGACCGGCGCAAACATCCAGTCGTAGACGATCACGGCCACCACCGCTGCGGTCACGCCGAGGAGAGCGCTGCTCAGCCAGGCGACGAGGGTGATAGCGATGAGATAGACGTAAATCGGCTCGTAGCGAGGGAACATCGCTGCGAGCGTCCCGTTCACGCCGGTGGCGAGAGTGAGTATGGCTGCCGCTTGTCCGGCGCGCAGAAGACCGGCACGCCACTTCCGCGATTCCGCGGATTTTTCTGGCATCGGACCCCTCTGGGGGAAGTCGTCAGCTATGGTAACAGGCCAGGCGTTCGCGAAGAACGCGCGCGGCGCTGCATCCACGTCATCAGCCAATAGAGCGCCCCGACGACCAGGGCGAAACCCATCAGGTAGTACGACTTCGACTCGATCGCGTGCCGTAGTGCGGACGGATCGTGCATGAGCGTGGGCTGATCACCGAGGACCTTTTGACCGAACCACGCCAGCGCGGCGCAGAAGAGTCCTGCTCCCGCAATCGTCACCAGCGAGAACTTCTTGAAATCCATGTGAAAGAGACCGGCCGGAATCGAGATGAGGTGTCTCACTGCCGGCAGCAGTCGCGCGACAAAGACGCCACCTGCGCCGTACGCGGCGAACCAGTCATCCGCTTTGACCAACCGGGCATGCGACAGATGAATGTATTTTCCGTACTTTTCAAAAATCGGCCGGCCAAGCTTCCACGCCACCCAGTAGCTCAACGCCGATCCGGTCCATGAACCGAGCGTTGCCGCGACGATGACGCCGGTGAGACTGAGCTTCCCCTGCGACGCCCAGTACGCCGCGGGCGGAATTACGATCTCAGCAGGGATCGGCAACGCCGTGCTCTCGAGCGCCATCATCACGAAGACGCCGAGGTAACCCCAGTCGAGGATGAACTGCATCCATGAAGCGAAGAGCTGATGGATCGTCTCGGCCATAAAAGGGCGCGCCATCCTATATGAATTCGCGTGTTAGCATCCGAGAGCGTGACCCATTACGACGTGATCATCCTCGGCGGCGCGTTCAGCGGCGCATCGGCGGCGATCCTGCTGCGACGTGACGCGCCCCAACTGCGCGTGCTCGTTGTCGAAAAGGCTACCGCGTTCGACGCCAAGGTCGGCGAGGCGACGACAGAAATGTCCGCGATGTTTCTGACGCGCCGATTGGGGATGTGGCATCACCTCGAGGCCGAGCATCTGCCGAAGGAGGGCTTGCGCTATTGGTTTTCGAACGACAAAGTCACGGGCCATGCGAACGCGAGCGAGAGCGGCGGATATCTGCGCAGCTCCGTTCCCGCGTTTCAACTTAGGCGCGACGCACTCGACGAATACCTGCTGGTCACGGCGGTTGCTGAAGGTGCAGAGCTGCTGCGACCCGCGAAAGCGCGTGACGTCGAGGTCGGCGAGTTCTCGAATACGCTGACGATCGAGATCGGCGACGAGACGCGCGAAGTCACCTGCCGTTGGCTCCTCGACGCGACCGGCCGTGTCAACTTCCTCGGCCGCCGTCTCGAACTGATCGATCGCAACGACGAGCATCCGATCGCTTCGATCTGGTGCCGGTGGAAAAACGTCCGCCACATCGACGACATCGCCGCGCGGCAAGGCGCACTGGCGACGCGCAACATCAGCTCGCGACGCCTGGCCACCAATCACTACATGGGCTACGGCTACTGGATCTGGGTCATTCCTTTGGGCAACGGCGAGACGAGCATCGGCGTCGTCTTCGACAAGCGGCTCATCGATCTGCACTGCAGCAAGAATCGCGAGGAGGACTTCGTCGCATTTCTGAAGGCGATCCCCGCACTGGCGGAACTGCTCGAAGGTGCCGAGCCGCGCTTCGACGACCTCCGCTTCTATTCACACCTGCCGTACGTGACGCGGCAATACATGGGTAAGGGTTGGGCGCTGCTCGGCGATGCGGCAGCGTTTCTCGATCCTTACTATTCGCCGGGACTCGATCATGCGGCGTTTACCGCCGAAGCCACAGTTGAGATCATCAAGCGTGACGCGATGGGCGAGGATGTCGCCGCGAGCATCGATGATCACAATGCGACGTTTCTGCGCTCGTATGATCGATTTTTCCGCGCCGTCTACAAAGACAAGTACTTCTACATGGGAGAGTCCGATCTGCTCTCCGCTTCTTTCCTGATGGACACGGCGCAGTACTACATCTTCGTCGTCACCCCCGCTTACCGACTGATGAAGAAATTCTTGTGGATGCCGGTCCTCGGACCGAAACCGGCGTTCATCAGCTATCACCTGATGTCGATTTACAACCGCCGGTTCAAATCGATCGCAATGGCGCGCCGCGCCGTTGGCGAAGCGGCACTGCGTAACGACGGACGCCGCGTGAAGGCCTACTACAACCTGAGTGTCGCGCCGTTCCACATGGCCTTACGCGGAATGAAGTTATGGATGTGGGCGGAGCTGGATAACGTGCGAGTGCAAGTGAAGCGTCTGATGAAGTCCGTGCGGGTCACAACCAAGGACCGAGGATCGAGGACCGAGGACCGACCTACAGCAACGCCAGCGCCGCACGTTTGACCTTGCCGCGCTCGTCGACGGGGATCGACTCGATCAGCTTGATGATGCGCGGCACTTTGTGAAGCGACAGCCGCTCTCGGCAGAACTCGCGAATCTGCTCACGCGTAAGATCGGGATTGGCGACGACAGCCGCGGCGACGACTTCGCCGCGCGCGCCGGCCGGCTCGCCGTAGACCTTCGCCTGACGAACACCTTCGATCTGCAGGATGATCTGTTCAACTTCGCGCGGGTTCACCTTCTTGCCCGCTGTGTTGATCAAATCGCTCACGCGTCCGGTGAGCACGATCTCGCCGCTCTCGCGCACCTCGACGAGATCGTCGGTGACGAAACGGCCACTCTCGAGCGGTTGGAACGTCCGATCGTCTACCAGGTATCCGAGTGCTACGGATGCGCTTCGGACCGCGAGTCGAGAACCGTCTAACTCGAGATCGACGCCGCTCATCGCTTTGCCGACGCTGCCGCGCTCGACGGATGCGCCTTCGCGGTCGTATGTGATGCCGCCGCATTCGCTGCATCCGTAAAACGAATGAATGTCGATGCCGAATCGCTCGCGGAAACGGCGCGAAGAAGCCGGCGGCAGCGGTGCGCCTGCGGAGATGAACGTGCGTATGGAATGAAACTCTCCGTGTCCGCGCGGAACAGAGGCGAGGTGTTCGAACACCATCGGGATGAGCGGCGCGACCGTGCAGCGGTGGTGATTCGATAAATCGATGATTGACTGGGGCAGGTAATCATTCGAGATCACCACGGCCGTACCTTGCTGAACGAGAGGGAGGACGAGATTCGAGAAGCCGTACGAGTGGGAGAAGGGGATGGCGCCGAGGTTGCGATCGCGCGAAGTGATCTGCATCGTCGAGCAAATGTTGTGGCAGTCGGCGATCAGATTCTCTTCGCTCGCGACGATGCCTTTCGGTTGCCCGGTCGAACCCGAGGTCAGCTTGACCAGGCGAGCTTCGCGGGGCAGCGGCGGATGCAGCGTCGCCGGCCGTGTCGTCAGCGCGATCGATGGTGAGGCGCGATCGGGTCGATAGAGCAGGCCCTTGACCCCGAAGTGAGTGAGGATCGCTCCGACTTCCGTCTCCGGCGCATCGCGGTCGATCGGAACGAAGACCAGCCGTCGCTCGAGCGCGGCGAGCCACGTCGCGACGAAGTCAACCGAGTTTGGCAGTTGCACGGCGAGCAGGTCGCCTTCCGCGAAGCCGGCGGTGGACAGCTCATCGGATAATGCGCGGGTCCGCCCGAGGAGCTCGGCGCGGCTTGTCACCCGACCTGTCGCCTCGATGAGGGCGGCGGCTGCGGGCTCTTCAGTGGCCAGCCAGACAAATTGCTCGTACATGAAGTAGTTGCGAGAATAGCGAGCGTTTTCGGATAACGTCAAGTAATCTTCCCACATCCATGCACGATGTCCTCGTCATCGGCGGCGGTCCCGCCGGATCCACGGCCGCAACCCTCCTGGCGCGCCGCGGCTTCTCAGTCCTTCTCCTCGAACGCGACCGTTTTCCACGATTTCAGATCGGCGAGTCACTCCTCCCGTACAACAACGACCTCTTCGACCGCCTCGGCGTCACCGATCAGTTGAAGGGGGGCGACTTTTTCCCGAAGTACGGCGCGTACTTCGTCACGGGGGACGGGAAGGTCAGCTACACATTTCGTTTCGATCGCAATCTGCCCGAGCAGTACCACAGCTCTTTCCAGGTGAAGCGCGCCGAGTTCGACGAGTTGCTTCTCCGCAACGCCAGCAAGTCGGGTGTCGATGTTCGCGAGGAGACGAGCGTCACCGCCGTCGATCTGTCCAATCCTTCGCGTGCCGTGATCCAGACCGGCTCCGGCGAGCGCCACGAAGCGCGTTTCGTCATCGACGCCAGCGGTCACGGTGCCGTCCTCGGAAACCGTGTCGGCGACAAGGCCGACATCGCATCATTGAAGAAGGTCGCTTTCTTCGCTCATTACCGCGGCGTTCCGCGCCCGGAAGGGCGCGACGCCGGCAACACCGTCATCGTCGTGTTGCAGAACGCGTGGTTCTGGATGATTCCGGTCAACCATGAGCTGATGAGCATCGGGCTCGTCGTCGATCGCGATCATGTTCTCCGCTGCGGTCTCGAGCCGGAAGAACTGCTGAATCAAACCATCGCGGCGACGCCGTGGGTCGCCGAGCGGATGCGCGACGCGGAGCGCGTCACACAGATTTACGCTCGGCGCGACTTCTCATACCGCATGAAGCGCATCGTCGGCCGGAACTACGCTCTCATCGGCGACGCCGCCGGATTCATCGATCCGATTTTTTCGACCGGCGTCTTCATCGCCATGAAGTCGGCCGACGTCGCCGCAAACGCGGTGGAGGCGCGCCTGCACAAAGGAACTATGCGCCTCCTCAAGCGATATGAGCGCGACGTGACCGGCGCGCTGTCGAAGTACTTCCGATTCATCTCGAATTTCTATCGGCGCGAATTCCTGGAGGTCTTCATGCAGCCCAGTCCGCGCTTCGGTCTGCTGCCGGCGATCGTCGGTGTGCTCGCCGGAAATGTCTTCGCCAGGAAGCGCAACCGGCTGAAGCTCGAGTTGTTCTTCGCGCTCGTCGCAATCCAGAAGCGTCGCGGCGTCATCGCGCCGCCGATCCGTTGGGAAGCGCTGCCGGCAGCGGCTTCCATGTGACAATAGATCAACGTATGCCCAATCACCTGAGGCGAAAGTTGAAAGAGCTGCTCATCGAGCGGCTGAAGTTCGAAGACATGACCCCGGAAGACATCCCCGATGACGAGCCGTTGTTCGGCGGCGTACTGGGTCTCGACTCGATCGATGCGCTGGAGATCGTTGTGATGCTCGAGAGCGAATTCGGAATCAAGGTGAAGAACGAGACCAGCGCGCGCGACTCGTTCCGCTCGATCTCCACACTGGCGAACTACGTCGAGCAGAAGCTGGCGCAGGAGCTACCCCAAGCGTGAGAGGTCGTCGGTCGTGGGTCGTAGGTATCGGGGGCTTCGTCGTTCTTGCGATACAGCCCCCGGTACCCACGACCCACGACCTACGACCATGACATGGCTATCCTCACTGCCCCACCAGATCCCCTTCCGCGCGGCGTCAGCATTGATCCGCAAGGATGACAAATCGATCGAAGGAAAATTTCTCTGGACGGCGAACGAGTCGCTGCCGCCACAGATCATGTTGATCGAGGCGATGGCGCAGTTCGCCGGCGGATTGGTTTTCGACGCCCAGGGATTTCTCAGTGGAATCGACAACTGTGAGATCGCGCGGGCGATCGAGCCTGGCGATGTCGTGATCGTGAACATCAGTATCGAAGCTGATTTCGGGCGTATCTTCCGCTTCAACGGCACGGCCTCGATCGATGGAGTAGAAGTCGCACGAGGCCGGTTTTATCTCGCGGCTCCCTGACATGCGCAAACCTGATCTCAACGTGCGCATCGCCGTCACCGGCGTGGGCATCATCTGCTCGATCGGGCGGAACAAAGAGGAAGTGTGGCGCTCGATCGTCGAGTCGCGTGCCGGAATCGGTAAGCTGACGCGATTTCCGGGCGAGACGTTTCCCACCGACATCGCGGCCGAAGTAACGGATATCCGGATCCCGATCGCGAAGCGTGAAGCAAAGCGGTTGTCGCGCACCGATCTGCTCGCGGTCGTTGCCGCGCATGAAGCGATCGAGCAGGCGAATGTTGCAAACGTCGCTCTGCCGATCGATCGCGCCATCGTCTCCACGGGAACGTCGACCGGCGGTCTGCTCGAAGGCGAAGAGTATTACTTTCATCGAATCGTCGTCGGGAGACGTCGTGCCGCGGCATCGCGAGTGCTGCAACAACCGACCTCCGGACCTTCCGACGCTGTGGCACGCGTCTTCAAGCTCGGCGGCGGAGTGGTCTCCAACGCGACGGCGTGCGCGTCGGCAGGAGCGGCGATCGGCATGGCCGCCGATTACCTTCGCTCGCAACACGCCGATGTCGCGATCGCCGGCGGCAGCGACGCGCTCTGCCGTCTGACCTACAGCGGATTCAACGTTCTTCAGGCCGTCGATCCTCAACCCTGCTCTCCATTCGGTGCCGAGCGCAAAGGCATCACCCTAGGCGAAGGGGCGGCTTACCTCGTGCTCGAACGGTGGGACGACGCGATCGCGCGCGGCGCGAGGATCCTCGCGGAGTTCTGCGGTTATGGCGCTTCGTGCGATGCGAATCATCCCACGGCGCCGGCCGAGGATGGGCGGGGGGCGGAGTCGGCGATGCGTGGGGCGCTCAAGGAAAGCGGAGCGGAGCGCGTCGACTACGTCAACGCTCACGGCACCGGTACTCTGCTGAATGATTCAGCGGAAACGAAAGCGATCATCTCCGCGGTCGGCTCGACCGTTCCTGTTTCGTCGAGCAAATCGTATTTCGGCCACACGCTCGGCGCGGCGGGGGGCGTGGAGGCGGTCGTAAGTGTGCTTTCGATCCTCAATCAGACCGCTCCGCCGACTCTGCGGCTCAACTCCGCGGCGGCCGATTGCACGCTCGACTACATTCCGCACACGCCGCGACCGATGGCGCTGACCGCGGTTCTTTCCAACACGTTCGGCTTCGGTGGCAGCAACGTCTCGTTGATGTTCAAGCGAGCATGACGCGAGTTGCGATCACCGGCATTGGCGTGATCGCACCGGGCGCCGTCGGTGTCGACGCGTTTCGCGCATTGCTCCGGCGCGGCGAAAGCGCGGTCACTGACATCGATCGCTTCGACACCGTAGGACTCTCGGCTCACCGGGCCGCTCTCGTCAGAAACTTCAGCGCGCGCGAATTCATCTCGCCGATGAAGATGCGCCGTATGAACACGCTGTCGCGATACGGCGTCGCCGCGGCGAGGCTCGCCGCGATCGATCGCGGAGGCGATGCCCTGTCCGGCGATGTCGGCGTGGCCATCGGCACGGCATTCGGCCCGGTGCAAACGTCAGTCGATTACATGCAGGAGTACGTCGAGAAGGGGGCCGCTCTCGCGCCGCCGCTGCTTTTCGCGGAGTCGGTGGCGAATGCGCCGGGGAGTCACATCGCCATCGAGAATGGTCTCCGCGGCTTTAACGTCACGGTGACGCAGCGTGAATCGTCGGCGCTTGCCGCGGCCATGTACGCCTCTTCGCAGATCGTCAAAGGCAGCGTGCGCGCCGCGCTGACCGGGGGCGTCGAGGAAGTCAATGAGATGATCTTCAGCGTACTCGACCGACTTGGCGCGCTCGCTCATAGCAACGGCATCGTCGACGAACAGTCGCGCCCATTTGATCGCCGCCGCAACGGCATCGTGCTCGGCGAAGGAAGCGCGGTGTTGACGATCGAGTCTCAGGCTGTGAAACGACCCTACGCGTACATCTCCGGATTCGGAATCGCGCGCGATACAAGCGCAACGATCTCCGACTGGGGAAGCGGGCACGAAGCGGTCGTCAGGGCGATGCGCTCCGCGATCGAAGATGCCGAGATCGATCCTTCGATGATCGGTGCGATCTATGCCTCCGCGAACAGCAGCCCACGCGCCGACCGGCTCGAATACCGCGCGATTCAGGCGCTGTTCGGCGATCGCGTTCCGCCGGTCGTGGCCACGAAGGGTTACTTCGGCGAGTACGCCGGCGGCGGCGCGCTGCATTTCGCCGCAGCGACGCTCGCGATCGATGAACAGACCCTCCATGCATCGGTCGGTTTTGTCGATGGCGACGACGACATGTGCGTCGACGTGAATCGCGAGCAACATGGCGCGGCACTCGAACATCTGTTGGTCAATTCGATCTCCGCCGGCGGTGGCATCGTCAGCGCGGTCCTCTCGAAAGAAGCGGCGTGACTCTGCGCATCGCCGCGATCATTCCGGCATTCAACGCCGCGCGAACGCTCGAGCCGGTCGTGCGCGGCGCGCATGAGCAGATCGACACCGTGGTCGTCGTCAATGACGGATCGACCGACGGCACTGGCGACGTCGCCGCGCGAGCGGGGGCAACGGTGCTCACGCATGAGGTCAATCGTGGCAAAGGAGCAGCGCTCAAGACCGGCTTCAAATGGGCATGTGAGCACGATCTCGATGGCGTGATCACGCTCGATGCCGACGGGCAGCACCTTCCGCGCGAGATCCCGAAATTTCTGCAGTGCCATGAAGAGACGGGCGGCGATCTGATCATCGGCGGTCGCGCCCATCTCTTCGGTCAGATGCTTCCGCGACGCCGCCTGGCGAATCGATTCTCCGCCTGGAGCATCGCCATCGCCTCCGGCACCGACGTCACCGATTCACAGAGCGGCTACCGCTTCTACTCCACGCGTCTCCTGCGCGCGGTGCGCTTACGCTCCGATGGCTTCGCGATGGAGAGCGAAGTAATCGTCCGTGCCGGACGCGGCGGCTTCAAAATCCTCACCACGCCCATCGACCTCGGATTCGTCGATGGGCAGGCGACGAGTCACTACAGGCCGCTCAAAGATACGCTGCAGATTGCGCTCGTGGTCTTCGCAACATATGCGCAGTGCCTTCTCCCTCGGGAGAAGGTGCCGCGAAGCGGCGGATGAGGGGCCCGTCCCTCACCCGGCCTTCGGCCACCCTCTCCCGGTGGGAGAGGGCTCTGTGGGGTTAGTGCGGCGTCATTTCCGCCGGGGCGAGATCCGATTGCGACAGCGGCTTGCGCGGCATCATCTCCGCTCGATTCGCCGCTTCCCAGACGAACGTTGCGATCACCGTGGCGGCCTGCATCAGATCCTCTTTCTGCAAGCGCTCGTACGTGTCCCAGTTCGTGTGATGCGTGCGCGTGTCGTACTCGATCTGGTCCTGGATGAACTGAAAGCCGGGCAGTCCGACTTCGTCGAACGACACGTGATCGGTGCTGCCCGTGTTGCGCATCGTCACCGCCGTCACGCCGAGGTCCTTGAGTGGCTCGATCCATGACTCGAAGATCGGCCGGATGGCGACGTTGCTCTGCGCATAGATGCCGCGCACTTTGCCCGTGCCGTTGTCGAGATTGAAGTACGCCGAAAGCTTAGCGTGCTCCGGTTTCAGTTCCAGCGGAGTCTTTTCGGTTCGCATCGACAGCGGGAGGTCGCGCTGATTGGGATCTTTCGGTTCGGCGCGACCTCCGAAGTGTTGCCGGACGTAAGCGCGCGATCCGAGGAGTCCTTGCTCTTCGCCGCTCCAGAGGGCGATGCGGATGGTGCGCTTCGGAGCGATTCCGATCGTTTTGAGAATCCGGACCGCTTCCATCGTGGCGACGACACCGGCACCATTGTCTGTTGCGCCGGTCCCGCTGTGCCACGAGTCGAGATGCGCGCCGAGCATCACGACTTCACCTTTCTTGTCGGTGCCGGGGATCTCGGCGATCGTGTTGTAGGCGTTCGGATCCTGATCGTAGAGAGTCGTGTGGAAGTCGAGCTCGACCTCGACGTCTTTTCCGGCGTCGAGTAAACGCGCGAGTCGATCGTAGTGCTCAGCCGCCATGGTCACCGTCGGCACGCCTTGCGGCTCCTCAGGCTTCTGCGATCCCGATTGCTGAACGATCATCGTGCCGAAGTCGCCGCGCCCTTCTTCGATCACGGCTGCGACTTTCTCGTCCTGAAGGAACTTCGCGAGCTCGCGACGGAATCGGCGCCGACGGACTGCCTCCTCCGGAGTAAATCGCTGCCTCGGCGCGATGTCGTATTGTTCGATCGCTTCGAGCTCCTTCGTGTCGTAGCGCCGGAAATCGGGTTGATCGTGCGGCCGCGGCGTCGCCGGATCGGTCGACATGACGATCTTGCCTTCGAGCTTTCCCTTTTGTTTCTGCAGATCCTCGCTCGTCTCCAGCTTCACTTTGACCGGTTTGCCGCGTAGTGGACCATTCGTGCCGGGCGACCACGCCTTAGGAATCGCGCTGAGCTGCACCAGGTCGGGCGACAAGAGACGGACCGAACACGATTCATAGCTCCATCCGCGTCCGAAAGGCCCCCAGCTCTCCAGATGTGCGTTCGACAAGCCGAATTCGGCCAGCTTGTCGCGCGTCCATTCGTTCGCGCGCTTCATGTTCGGTGAGCCGGTGAGCCGCGCTCCGATGCCGTCCAGCAGTCCGGAGGCGATCTCCATGACCTTCGAGTTGCGCAATCCCTCCTGACGGATGCGTGTCTGCATCGTCAGATCGGGCGCCTCCGCCGCAAAGAGCGTCGCCGCCGCGCATGCCGCCACTGCGACCGTGACTTTCTTCATGCACTTTCTCCCTCTCACGTGCTCACGCGCGTAACGTACAACGAACAACGGGCCAACTGCTAGAATCGGCTGAGAATGCAGCCGGCCCTCTTCCGGAAACTCGCCCTTTTCGCGGAGCTCGACGACCGCGAATTAGCGTCGATCGCGAGCGTGGCCAAGACACGCCGCTACGCGAAAGACGACGTGATCTTCCACGCCGACGAGAGCGGCGACGTCTTCTGCATCATCCGCGAAGGGAAAGTGAAGATCACGATGATCTCTCCCGAAGGGAAGGAGATCATCCTGTCGATGATGGGCCCGGGCGATTTCTTCGGCGAGATGGCGCTGCTCGACGACGAGCCGCGCTCGGCCACGGTCGTGGCCATGGAGCCGTTGGAGCTGCTGACGATCTGGCGCTCCGACTTTTTGGAGATCCTGAAGGAGAACTTCTCGATCACGAAGAAGATCCTCATCGAGCTCTCGCGTCGCGTGCGCAGGACGTCGAATCGCATCGAGTCGCTGGCGACGATGGATGTCTACGGACGGCTGGCGCGATTCTTCCTCGACCTGGCGCAGCAGCAGGGGAAAGTGCTCGACAACGGCTATGTCGCCGTGACGCGCCCGACGCATCAGGCCATCGCTAACATGATCGGCACCTCGCGCGAGACCGTCTCGCGGTTGATCCACGAGCTGATCCGCCAGGATCTACTCCTGTCGGAAGGCAAGACCGTTTACTTGTCGAAGAACGCGTTGGATCAGTTTCGCGCTGAAGCGTGATAAAGAGGTCGTAGGTCGTGGGTCGTAGGTGCCGTGGGCCTCTGCGCACGATGCCCCCCGGTACCTACGTCCTACGTCCTACGACCTACGACCCTCATGTTGACGATCCCAAACCTTCTCACGCTGCTCAGACTTCTATTAGTCCCCTTTTTCATCGCCGCGTCGATCAGAGGGATGTTCACGGTGGCGTTCGTTCTGTTGATGAGCGCGGCGGCGACCGACATCCTCGACGGGATGATCGCGCGGCGATTCAATCAGCGCTCGCGCCTCGGCGCCGTGCTCGATCCGGCCGCCGACAAGACCATGATGATCTCCGGCTATCTCTTCTACACGTTCAGCAACGAGCCGCTGCTGAGAATCCCGGGCTGGTTGACATTCGTCGTCTTGATCCGCGACTTTCTCATCATCATGTTCGCGTATCTGCTGTACACGCGCGTGCGGGTGAAGCGCTTTCCTCCGTCGATCGCGGGCAAGGCTTCGACCGTACTGCAGGCAGCGACTCTGGGGACGACGATCGGCGTGAACGCGTTCGTTCCATCGCTGCTGTGGCTGGCCGAGGCGTTGTTCCGCATTGCGCTCGTCGTAACGCTCTATTCGTCGTGGGATTACTTGCGTCGTGGCGAGCGTTTGCTCTACGACGGATTGGCCGCTGCTCGCCTTGACGGAGCTGCCGTCGCCTCCTAGAATCCGCGCCTTCACGCCTCCGTAGCTCAATTGGTAGAGCAGTGGACTCTTAATCCATTGGTTCCAGGTTCGAGTCCTGGCGGGGGCACCAATTTGCATTACGCTCTACCGAGGCGAAAGTGGCGGAATTGGCAGACGCGCTGGACTTAGGATCCAGTGGCCCAAAGCCGTGCGGGTTCGAGTCCCGCCTTTCGCACCAGGAGAACCGATTCAACATTTATGCTTCTGAGCTTCCAGGATATCTCCGCCGTCAAAAAGTCCGTCGAGGTCGAGATTCCCGCTGACCGCATCACGAACGAAGCGCAGCGCGTCACGAGTGAATTCTCGCGTCACGCGAAGTTGCCCGGCTTTCGACCGGGCAAAATTCCGGCGAATGTCGTCCGCTCTCGTTTCGCGAAAGAGATTCAGGACGAAGTGATGAGCCGGCTGCTGCCGGTGAGTTTCCGCGAAGCGATCGCCGAAAAAGGACTCGAGCCTGTCGGCGATCCGGAGCTCGAGCGCCTCGACCCGTACATCGAAGGTGCGCCTGTCAAATACAAGGCGAATTTCGAGGTGAAGCCTCACATCGAGCTCGGCGAGTATCGCGGCATCGAGGTGGATGATCCGAAAGTCGAGGTCACCGATGCCGACGTCGACCAGATGATCGCGCGCTTGAGAGATCAGGCCAGCGCGTACCGTCCCGAGACCGAGCGCGGATTGGAAGAAGGCGACTTCGCTGTGATCGACATTGTCTCGAATGCCGAAGGCATGGAGACGAAAACCGACTCCGGCCATTTCAAGATGGGCGAGGAGTCGCCGCTTCCCGAGTTGCACGACGCGCTGCGCGGCAAGAAGCCGGGCGAGTCGGCGTCATTCGACAAGGTCTATGCCGAAGATGCGAGTACCGAAGCGTTCCGCGGCAAGACCGTGCGGCACGACGTGACGTTGAAAGAGATTCGCATACAGGAGAAGCCGGAAGTGACCGACGAGTTCGCGAAGAGTGTCGGCGGATGGGAGAGTGTCGCGCAGATGCGTGAGGCCATCGCGAACGACCTCCGTCGGCACCGCGAGATGGAAGTGCTGCGGGCGAAGCGGAACCAGATCGGTGACGCGCTGATCGCCGCACACAATTTCGACGTGCCGGAGACGCTCGTCGAAGAGGAGCTCGGCAAATCGCTCCAGAACTACGCGCGCTTCCTCGCGTCGCAAGGCATCGATCTGGAGAAGGCGGATCTCGATTGGCGGCGCATCGGCGAGGACTTCCGCCCTGAAGCGGTGAAACGCACGAAGCGCGGACTGATCCTCGAAGCGATCGCCCGAAAGGAAGGCATCACGGTAAGCGACGTCGAGGTTGACGCCGAGATCCGTCGCGCCGCGAATGAACAGGGACGCGAGTTCGCCGACGTGAAGCACCACCTCAAGCACGACGGCGGATATGAAGCGCTGCGCCTGTCGCTGGCGCAGGAGAAGGCGCTCGAGCTCGTGCTGCGAGAGGCGAAAACACGCGATTAGTAGTTGGTGGTTGGTAGTTGATAGCTGGTGCCTTTTCGCGCTGAGGCACCAGCTACTAACTAACTACCAACTACCAACTACTGATCATTCGTTCAGGCCCGCGCGTGTCAACTCGCGGTACACTCCGCGAGGGCAGAGGGCAGTGAAGGAGACTCATCCCATGGTGTTAGTCCCGATGGTTGTCGAACAGACGTCGCGTGGCGAACGCGCCTACGACATCTATTCGCGCCTCCTCAAAGACAACGTCATCTTTCTCGGCCAGCCGATCGATGACACCGTCTCGAATCTGATCATCGCCCAGATGCTCTTCCTCGAGGCCGAGAATCCGGAGAAGGACATCTCCATCTACATCAATTCACCAGGCGGATCGATCACCGCCGGTCTGGCGATCTACGACACGATGCAGTACGTGAAACCCGATATCGCCACGATCTGCATCGGTCAGGCGGCGTCGATGGCGGCCGTTCTCCTCGCCGCGGGCAATAAAACCAAGCGCTACTGCCTGCCGAACTCGCGCGTGCTCATCCATCAGCCATGGATGCAGGGTCTCGGAGGGCAGGCCACCGACATCGACATTCATGCGAAGGACATCCTGCGTCAGCGGCATCGTCTCAACGAGATTCTCGCGCATCACACCGGCCAGCCGGTCGACAAAATCGCGCGCGACACCGACCGCGACTACATCCTGCAGGCGGTGGATGCGGTCGATTACGGGATCGTCGATCAGGTGATTGCCAAGCGTGATTAGCGTGGTTGTCCGGCGCATGGAATGCCGTTTGACCTCGCTGAGTTGACACCTTCCGGAAGCGCAGCGGAGAATTGAGTCACCCCGCGGGAAGGGACCGGACCGGACAATGTCAAAAAAGGGCAACAGCGGCGACGTACTGCGTTGTAGCTTCTGCAACAAGAGTCAGCGGGACGTCAAGAAGCTGATCGCCGGACCCACCGTCTACATCTGCGACGAGTGCGTCGACATCTGTCTGGACATCATCGCCGAGGATCGGAAGGATGAGCCTGGGACGATGGAGGGCTCCGGCGCGCTGCCGAAGCCGAAAGAGATCAAGGAATTTCTCGATCTCTACGTGATCGGTCAGGAGCGGGCGAAGAAGAAGCTCGCGGTTGCGGTCTACAACCACTACAAGCGGATCGACTACCACCAGCGCAACACGCGTCAGGACGTCGAGCTGCAGAAGTCGAACATCATGCTGATCGGTCCGACCGGCACGGGCAAGACGTTGCTGGCTCAGACGCTGGCGCGGATGCTCTCCGTTCCGTTCACGATCGTCGACGCGACGACGCTCACGGAAGCGGGTTATGTCGGTGAGGACGTCGAGAACATCATCCTCAAGCTCTATCAGGCGGCCGGCAACGACAAAGAGAAGACTCAACGCGGCATCGTCTACATCGACGAGGTCGACAAGATCTGCCGCAAGGGCGACAACCCGTCGATCACGCGCGATGTCTCCGGCGAAGGTGTGCAGCAGGCGTTGCTGAAGATCCTCGAAGGCACGGTCGCGAATGTTCCACCGCAGGGCGGACGGAAGCATCCGCACCAGGAGTTCATCCAGATCGACACGACGAACATCCTCTTCATGTGCGGAGGGGCGTTCGTCGGTCTCGATCAGGTGATCGAGCGACGGCTGTCCGAAAAGACGATGGGCTTCGGCGCGAAGATCGCCAGCAAGCGCGATCGCAAGACCGGTGAGCTGCTCGCTCAGGTCCATCCCGAGGACCTCATCAAGTTCGGACTCATCCCCGAGTTCGTCGGACGTCTGCCCGTGGTGGCGACGCTGAACGAGCTCGACAAGGCTGCTCTGATCGAGATCCTGCGCGAACCGAAGAACTCGCTGGTCCGTCAGTATCAGACCATCATGGGCTTCGAGAACGTGACGCTGAAGTTCACCGACGATGCGCTCGAGGCCATCGCCGAAGAGGCGCTCAAGCGTAACGTCGGCGCGCGCGGGCTGAAGATCATCATCGAAGAGCTGATGCTCGAGATCATGTACACGATCCCCTCGCAGGATGCGATCAGCGAGTGCGTCATCACGCGCGAGGTCGTGGACAACCGCAGCCAGCCCATTACGCTCTACCGTAAAGCCGGGTAGGAAGGGCGGGCGGGAATGGCCCGTTGTTAGATCGGTTAGAGACCTACAACCAAATGTCAGACGAAAAACTCTTGCAACTCCCGCTTGTGCCGCTGCGCGACATGGTCGTCTTCCCGTCGATGATGGCGCCGTTCGTCGTCGGCCGGAGAGCGTCGATCCTGGCGCTCGAGGCGACTCTCGCTACAGCCGACAAGCGGATTTTCCTCGCCACCCAACGCGACCCGAAGATCGACGATCCCTCGATGGAGGAGATCTACCAGGTCGGCGTCATGGCTACCGTCGTCCAGAACCTCAAGCTCCCGAACCAGAACGTGAAGGTCATGGTCGAGGGACTCAGCCGCGCCGAGATCGTCGGCAACCACGAATCCGGCGGCTTCGTCACCGTCGCCGCACGCGCGATCGACACGACGTATCCGCTCACCCCTGAAGTCTCGCAATACATGCAGAAGCTCGTCGAGATCTTCGAGCAGTACGCGAAGATGTCGCACCATCTCGCCTTCGAAGGCGTGATGTCGACGCTCAAGCTCGACGATCCCGACAAGTTCGCCGACACGCTCGCTTCGCATCTCCTCATCACGACCAGCGAGAAGCAGCAGCTCCTCGAGACTCCCTCGCCCTACGAGCGCCTGCAGAAGCTGCAGGACTTCCTGGAGATCGAGATCGAAAAGATCAACATCGACAAGCGCATCAACTCCAAAGTCAAAAAGCAGATGGAGCGCGCGCAGAAGGAGTACTACCTCAACGAGAAGATCAAGGCGATCCACCACGAGCTGGGTCGCAAGGACGATCGCTCCGATGAGATTGAAGAGCTCCGCCAGAAGATCGAAGAGGCGGGCATGCCGAAGGAGACGAAAGAGAAGGCCATGCAGGAGCTGAAGAGGCTCGAAGCGATGCCGGGCGTCTCCGCGGAAGCGACCGTCTCACGCAACTACATCGAGTGGCTCGTCTCAGTTCCCTGGAAGAAATCGACGAAGGAGATCAAGGACATCGATCTCGCCGAGCAGATCCTCAATGAGGACCACTACGGCTTGGAAAAGATCAAGGAACGCTGCCTGGAGTTCCTCGCGGTGCGCCAGCTCGTCAAGCAGCCGAAGGGAACGATCCTCTGCTTCGTCGGACCTCCGGGCGTCGGCAAAACCTCGCTCGCGAAGTCGATCGCCCGCGCTACCGGCCGTAAATTTGTTCGCCTCTCCCTAGGCGGCGTGCGCGATGAGGCCGAGATCCGCGGTCATCGCCGTACCTACATCGGCGCATTCCCCGGTCAGATCATCCAGCGGATGAAGAAGGCCGGGACGATCAATCCGGTCTTTCTGCTCGACGAAGTCGACAAGATGTCGATGGACTTCCGCGGCGATCCGTCCGCGGCACTGCTGGAGGTTCTCGATCCTGAACAGAACAACCAGTTCGTCGATCATTACCTCGACGTCGAGTACGACCTCTCCAAGGTCATGTTCATCGCTACCGCGAACGTGACGCACACGATTCCGGCGCCGCTCAAAGACCGCATGGAGATCATCGGGCTCTCCGGTTACACACACCTGGAGAAATTGGCGATCGGACGGCAGTTCCTCGTGCCGAAACAGCGCACCGAGCAGGGTCTCGAAGAGGCGAAGATCACGTGGGAAGACTCAGCGCTCGAAGAACTGATCGACTCCTACACGCGCGAGGCGGGCGTCCGCAACCTCGAGCGTGAAGTCGGCTCAGTCTTGCGCAAGGTCGCCCGTCAGGTGCTACAGCACGGCCCCGAATACACCACCACCGTCGATCGCTCCAAGGTCCGCGAGCTTCTCGGCAAACCGAAATTCCGCTCGCAGACGATCCACGACAAGAGCGAAATCGGTCTCGCTACCGGTCTCGCGTGGACCGAAGTCGGCGGCGAGATTCTGTCGACCGAAGTCGCGTTGTCGCGCGGCAAAGGCAACCTGACGCTGACCGGAAAGCTCGGCGACGTCATGCAGGAGTCGGCACGCGCGGCGCTGTCGTATGTGCGCTCACGCGCAGAGCTGTTCGGCCTCGATCCCGATTTCCACGCATCGCTCGACATCCACATTCACGTTCCTGAGGGAGCGATCCCCAAAGATGGTCCGTCGGCAGGCATCACGATGGCGACGGCCCTACTCTCGTCCGTCACGAAGATCCCCGTGCATCGCGACATCGCTATGACAGGCGAGATCACTCTGCGCGGCAAAGTTCTTCCGGTTGGCGGCGTCAAGGACAAGATCCTCGCCGCGGCGCGTGCCGGCATCTTCCGAGTAGTTCTGCCGGCCGATAACGAGCGCGATCTCGAGGAGATCCCGGCCGACGTCCGCGAGAAGATGGAGTTTCACCTCGTCGCATCGATGGACGAAGTCGTCTCAGTCGCCCTCGACGGCACGATCGTCCCGCTCGCGGCAAAGGCGAAGCTGCCCGAGCCGGAAAAGGTGATCGGCTCGGAACCGCCGGTAACTCACTAAATCTGGAGTGCGGCGGCCTGGCCGCCGCTCTCCACTTGACCCCTCGGCAGAATACCTGCACAATTCCGCGCGTTACCATCACAGCCTCAAGAAGTACTCCGTAGCAAACTCACCGGCTTTTCTGTAACCGTTACAAGAAGGTGGCTCCACTCGGGGGTCACAGTTACTCAAAGCCCTGATCTCATTGGACATCAAGTCAGTCAGCTTCCATCGGGCGGCATACAGGCCCGAAGACTTTCCGCGAGACAAGCGACCGCAATTTGCGATCGTCGGACGTTCCAACGTCGGGAAATCGAGTTTGATCAACGCAATCATCAAGCGAAAGGCGGCGGCAAGGGTGAGCCAGACGCCGGGGAAGACCCAGGCCGTTCACTTCTATCTGGTGAACGATCGCTTCTACCTCGTCGATCTGCCGGGCTATGGCTACGCGAAGGTGCCGAAAAGTGTCATGCGCTCCTGGGGTGATCTCGTTCGCGGCTACCTCGACAGCGCCGACGACCTGCGATTGATCCTTCTTCTCCTCGATGTGAGGCGAACGCCTGGCGATGACGAACGTCAGATGCATGAGTGGAGCAGTGCCGCCGGCATCGACGAGAAGATTGTCCTGACCAAAAGCGACAAACTCTCCAACCAGCAACTTCTCAAGAGCAAACAAACGATCGCGAAGGAGCTCGACGTCGATCCTTCGAATCTGATCGCGACATCAGCAGTTACAAAAAAGGGAATCGAAGAAATCAGGCGCGAGATGTTTTCGCGTTTGTGAGGAACACAAAATGGCAGAACAGGAAATCGATAACGAGACGACCGCGACTGTGACCGAGGAGCCGCCTGTAGAGAAACCGGCGCGCAAACCGCGCAAGCCGAGGGTGGAGAAGACAACGGAAGCCGCTCCCGAAGCGAACGGCGAAGAGGTGCCGGCCGAGGAAGTTCAGGCTGAAATGCCGGAGAATGGCAATGGTGGAGCACCGGCGCCCTCGCCGGTGACCGCCGCCGAGGGCGGCGGCGCTCCACAAGTGAAACCCCAGGTTCAGCCCGCATCCGAGACGCTCGACATCCGGATGCTCAAGGAGATCAAGCTCCCTGACCTTGCAAGACTCGCCAAGGATCTCGGCGTGGAGAACGCGTCGGGGATGCGCAAGCAGGATCTGATCTTCGCGATCCTGCAGGCCCAGACCGAGAAGTCGGGTCTGATCTTCTCCGAAGGCGTGCTGGAGTGCCTGCCCGATGGTTTCGGTTTTCTGCGCGCGCCGGAGTACAACTACCTCCCCGGTCCGGATGACATCTATGTTTCGCCGTCGCAGATCCGCCGTTTCGATCTCCGCACCGGCGACACGGTCTCCGGTCAGGTGCGTCCGCCGAAGGAAGGCGAGCGTTATTTCGCGCTGATCAAAGTCGAGGCGGTCAACTTCGAGCATCCTGATGTCGCGCGCGAGAAGATCCTCTTTGACAACCTGACGCCGCTCTATCCCGAGCAGCGCGTGAAGCTCGAAGTGTCGAACAACGTTTCATCGCGCGTCCTCGACCTCATCGCTCCGGTGGGCAAGGGGCAGCGCGCGCTGATCGTCGCCGCTCCGAAGACCGGCAAGACGATGCTCCTGCAAGCGATCGCGAACTCGGTCACCGCGAATCATCCGGAGATCACGCTGATCGTTCTTCTCATCGACGAGCGTCCGGAAGAAGTCACCGACATGCAGCGCTCGGTCAAGGGCGAGGTGATCTCGTCGACCTTCGATGAACCGGCCTCGCGTCACGTGCAGGTCGCGGAGATGGTCATCGAGAAAGCCAAGCGCCTCGTCGAGCACAAGCGCGACGTGGTCATCCTGCTCGACTCCATCACGCGTCTGGCGCGCGCCTACAACACGGTTGTTCCACCGTCGGGCAAGGTGCTGTCGGGCGGCGTCGACTCGAATGCGCTGCAGCGGCCGAAACGATTCTTCGGCGCGGCGCGCAACGTCGAAGAGGGCGGCTCGCTGACGATCATCGCCACCGCGTTGATCGACACCGGCTCGCGCATGGACGACGTCATCTTCGAAGAGTTCAAGGGCACGGGCAACATGGAAGTGCATCTCGATCGCAAGCTGATGGAGAAGCGCGTCTTTCCGGCGATCGACATCAACAAGTCGGGTACGCGCAAGGAAGAGCTGCTGCTCGATCGGAACGAGCTCAATCGCATCTGGGTCCTTCGCAAGGTGTTCTCGCCGCTGTCGACCGTCGAGTCGATGGAGCTGCTCGTCGAGAAGCTGGAGAAGACAAAGACGAATGCGGAGTTCCTCAACTCGATGAGTTCTATGTGACCCTCTCCCACCGGGAGAGGGTGGCGCGAAGCGCCGGGTGAGGGGCGAGATTCTGGCGAGTGGCTCGCCCCTCATCCGTCCTTCGGCCACCTTCTCCCGCCGGGAGAAGGCACTGCGATGATTCTCGCACTCGCGATCACGATTCACGTCTCCGCCGCCGCCAGTCTGACTGACGTGCTGCAGGAGATCGCCTCGCATTACGGCGACAAAGTCGTCTTCAACTTCGGCGCATCGAGCATTCTCGCGCGGCAGATCGAGGAAGGCGCGCCGATCGATGTCTTCATCTCGGCGGACGAACCGAAGATGGACGATCTACAGCGGCGGGGCCTCATCGTGAAGAAGAGCCGCCGCAGCATTCTGTCCAATGCGCTCGTGATCGTTGTTCCGAGTGACAGCAAATCGAAGATCGCTTCAGCGAAAGATCTAGTTGGACACTCGATCGCCATCGCGGAGCCATCGAGCGTCCCTGCAGGCATCTATGCGAAGGAGTATCTGCGCAGGGAGCGCGTCTGGGAGCGCGTGGCGGGCGAGATCGTTCCGACCGAAAACGTGCGCGGCGCGCTTGCCGCTGTCGAATCAGGCAACGTCGACGCCGGAATCGTCTACAAGACCGACGCGCTCATCTCTCGCGCGGTGAAGATCGCCTACGAGATTCCACGCGCGGAGGGGCCGAAGATCTCTTACCCGGCTGCCGTTCTGGCCGATTCGAACCAGAAAGCGGCCGCACAACGGTTCCTCGACTACCTCCGGAGCGAGCCTGCACGAGCCGTTTTCCGGCGCTACGGATTCTTAGTCCCGTAGAGACTGTTACCCTGAGAGCTGACAGCTGAGAGCTGAGAGCTTCATGGCCAAACGCTCCCGCATCAAGGATTTCCTCTGGCGCCACTCCGCCGGCATCGCCTTCCTCGTGATGGTGGTCTTTGTCGCCTTCATCGGCTTTGTCGGCTACACCTACGCTGTCGTCACAAAGAAATTCGAGTCCAGCCGGCGCTGGGATCTGCCGAGCCGCGTCTATTCCGACGCCACGCCGCTGGTGCCGGGGCTCAACTACCCGCGCGCACTGCTCGAGCCGAAGCTCAATCATGTGGGCTATCACGAAGTCGCGCAACGCGTCTCGACGCCCGGCGAGTATCGCTACGTCGGAAAAACGCTCGAGATCTACCTGCAGAATTTCGATTACCCCGACATGGAGTTCGGCGCGACGCCGATCGTCGTCGACTTCGACGGCAGCGAAGTGCGCAACATCCGCCGCCTCACCGAGAACGTCACTCTGCGCGGCGTGCGCATCGAGCCGGAGCTGATCACATCCATCTACAACAACGAGATGGAGGATCGGTTGCCGGTTTCACTCAACGCCGTTCCGAAGTCGGTCGTTGACGCGATCATCGCCACGGAAGACAAGAACTTCTACTTCCACGAAGGGATCTCGATCCGCGGCGTCATCGGCGCATTGATCACCGATCTGAAGCAGAAATCGTGGACCCACGGCGGCTCGACGCTGACGCAGCAACTGGTCAAGAACCTCTACCTGAATCCTGAGCGCACCTGGCGCCGCAAAGCGGTCGAGGCGCTGATGGCCGTGTTGCTCGAGGCTCGCTACAGCAAACAGGAGATCCTCGAGAACTATCTCAACGAGATCTACCTCGGGCAGAACGGCGCGGTGCAGATCATCGGCGTCGAGCAAGCCTCGCAGGTCTACTTCGGCAAGCACGTGACGTATCTGTCGCTGCCGGAAGCGGCGACGCTGGCGGGCATGATCCGCTCGCCGAATGTTCTCTCGCCGCTGAAATACCCGGAACGCGCCAAGCCGCGGCGGGACACCGTGCTGAGACTCATGCTCGAGCAAGAGAAGATCGAGCAGAAGGATTACGACGAAGCAGTCAAGTCGCCGCTGTCAGTCACGCGGTTCCCTCGCACGTCGCGCAGCGCTCCGTTCTTCGTCGACTTCGTCATGCGCCAACTGCGCGAGACGTATCCGGAGACGCAGCTTAAGACGCACGGCTTGCGCATCTTCACGACGCTCGACACGATCATGCAGCGCTCCGCGGAGCAGGCGCTCGACAGCGGCATCACGAATCTGACAAAGCAGTATCGCTACATCAAGAGCTCGCCGACTCCGCTCGAAGGCGTCATGCTGACGATTCAGCCGGGCACCGGCTATGTGAAAGCGCTCGTCGGCGGCCGCAGCTACTCGAAGACGCAGTTCAACCGCGCGATTCAAGCGAAGCGTCAGCCGGGATCGCTGTTCAAACCGTTCGTCTACGTCACAGCGATGGATCCGCAGCGCGGCCAACAGGCATTCACGCCGGCAACGGTTCTCGAAGACTCGCCGATCAGCGTACAGGCCGGCGCCGCAGTGTGGCGTCCGCAGAATTACGATCTCCGCTTTCACGGTCTCGTGAGCGTGCGTCAGGCGCTGGCACACTCGTACAACATCCCGGCGGTGCGCGCGGCGATCAACGCCGGCGTTCCGAACGTGATCAGAACCGCCGCGAACATCGGCGTCGAGAGCCGGCTCGAGCCATATCCGTCGATGGCGCTCGGCTCATTTGAGGTCACGCCGCTCGAGATCGCGTATGCGTACTCCGTTTTCGCTAACCTCGGCGTGAAAGCCGAGCCCATTTCGATTCTCGCCGTCGCGACGAGAGAGGGAGAGCTCCTCGAGAGCCGCGAAGTGAAGATGAAACGCGTGGCGCCGGCCAGCGTCTGCTACGTGATGAACGACATGCTCAAGGATGTCTTCGACTACGGCACGGCCGCGAAGACGCGTTCTCTCGGATTCACGCGTCCTTTTGCCGGCAAGACCGGCACGACGAGCAACTATCGCGACGCCTGGTTCATCGGCTACTCTGCGCGGATTCTGTCGCTGGTATGGATCGGCTTTGACGATGGACACAGTCTCAGGCTCGCCGGTGGCGATGCCTGCGTTCCCATCTGGACCGCTCACATGAATCGTGTCGCGGGCCTCGTGCCCGACGTCGACTGGAAGCGCCCGGACGATGTCGTCACCCGCGAGATCGATCCCGAATCGGGCATGCTCGCCACGCCGTGGTGTCCGCAGTCTCATCGTGAGATCTTCGTGGCCGGCACGGAGCCGACCTCGGTCTGTCCGCTGCATGCGGGTAGCGGCGAGTTGCCGCCACCGAGCTGGCGTGACAATCCGTTCCCGCCGTCGATCAGCGATGAGCGGCCGGCGGTTGGCGAGGAGCGTCCGCAGATGCCGGCCGACGATCGCGAGCGCGACCGCAAGCAGCGCGAGAAGGACGCGAACGCGATTCGAAAGCTATTGCGGAGGATTTTTGGTCAGTGAAGGGGAGTTGCGACTGCCGATGTTCCTAGCCCGCACGCGAAGCAAAATCGAACAGTCATTCATCTACATGGGCGAGATCACCGATCTCGCCGTGCAGACGGTCCAGCAGCTCTTCCGCGGGACGCTGGAGCGGGAACTGCTCATCGCGCAGTTCGATCAGGTCGGCGTACGCTCCATCTCGATCGTCGTCATCACCTCGATGTTCATCGGCATGGTGCTGGCGCTGCAGACTGCTTATTCGCTCTCGGAGTTCGGCGGAAAGCTGTTCATCGGGAAAGTCGTCTCGCTCTCGCTCGTTCGCGAGCTGGCGCCCGTGCTGATGTCGCTGATGGTCGGCGGCCGCGTCGGCGCGGGAATGACCGCCGAGATCGGCACGATGCGCGTGACCGAACAGATCGACGCGTTGCGCGCGCTGGCGACCAATCCCGTGAGGAAGCTCGTCCTGCCACGAGTCGTGGCGACCACGCTGATGTTCCCGCTGCTCACCGTCGTGTCTTTCTTTCTCGGCATCATCGGCGGATTGGTGATCGCCGTCTTCACTCTGCATCTGAGCGCGAACTTCTACATCCGCAGCGTGATCACCACAGTGAAATACAACGACCTCGCTTCCGGAATCGGGAAGACGTTCTTCTTCGGGTTCAGTACCGGTCTGATCGCGTGCTACAACGGGCTGCGCACGACCGGCGGCGCCGATGGTGTCGGTCGCGCCACGACGACGACCGTCGTCACCGCCGCGATCACGGTTTTGATCATGGACTTCTTTCTCACTAAGCTGTTTCTTCTCTCCTTCTGATGACTGAGACCGTTGCTATCGATCGCAGAGCCGAACCGCGGGGAGTGCCGGAGCGGCGTACCCACGCGCGCGACGTCTTCGTCGAGTTCCGCGATGTCTCCAAGGCCTACGGCCCGAAGGAGGTTCTGCGCGGCGCCAACCTGAAAGTCCTTCGGGGCGAAGTCCTCGTAATCCTCGGCGGCTCAGGCTCGGGCAAGTCGGTCACCCTCCGCCATATCCTCGGACTGGAAGCTCCCGACGACGGGCGAATCATCGTCGAGGAAGAAGACATCACCGATCTTCCCGAGGAGGAGCTGTATCGCGTACGAATGAAGTTCGGGATGCTGTTTCAGAGCGGAGCGCTGTTCGACTCGATGACCGTCTTCGAGAACATCGCGTTTCCGTTGCGCGAGCACACGGACATGGCCGAGGAAGAGATCACGCGCGCGGTGCGCGAGAAACTGGAGCTGGTCAATTTGCCGGGCAGCGAGCATCTGATGCCTGTCGATCTTTCCGGCGGCATGCGCAAGCGCGTCAGCCTGGCGCGCTCGATCGTTCTCGATCCGAAGATGATTCTCTACGACGAGCCGACCACGGGCCTCGATCCGATCACCGGGCAAAAGATCAATGAACTGATCATCGATCTGCAATCGAAGCTGAACGTAACCTCGGTCGTCGTCACGCACGACATCCAATCCGCGTTTTCGGTCGGCGACCGTATCGCATTTCTCAATGACGGGCACTTCGAGTGGGTTGGTCGGATCGAAGAAGCGCGCGACGCCGATCACCCCATGCTGCGCGAGTTTCTCAGGTCGTCGGCAGTCGTCGCAGCACAACCAACGAAGCAGTAGGTCAGGATCCTTATGGCTACCAAAAAAGACAAGACGATTCGAGTAGGGCTGCTGGTGTCCGGCGCATTGATCGTGCTGATGACGTTCCTCTTCTTCATCGGCTCGGAGCAGAAGATCTTTGCGCGTAAGAACGAGTACGCCGTGCAGCTCGAGAGCGTAACCGGACTGGCGGAGGGCAATCCCGTGCGCATGTCCGGCGTGACGATCGGCGTCATCCACGACGTTTTTCTGCCGCACGATCCCAAGCTGAAGAATGTACGCATCTCTCTGATGATCGATCGCAAGTACTCCGATCGTATCCGCGGCGACTCGCGCGCTCGTCTGAAGAAACTCGGATTGCTCACCGGCGACTCCTTTATCGAGATCACGCCGGGAAGTCTGCGCTTCGATGTTCTCGAACCGGGATCGACAATCCCCGCGCAGAAGCAGACGAACGTCGATCAGCTCATCTCGTCGGGTGAAGATCTCGTCGACAACCTCGTGCAGATCTCGTTTTCGATGAAGAACATCCTCGCCCGCGTCGATCGCGGCGAAGGTCTCCTCGGCGAGCTGACCAGCGCGCCGGAGACGAAGCAGCGCCTGACCGAGACGTTGCTGCGGACACTCAACAAGACCAACGCCGCGCTCGCACACATCGAAAGCGGCCACGGCGTGCTCGGCAAGCTGATTTACGACGATGCCTATGGCGAACAGCTCACCGCATCGCTGACGGGTGCCGCGCAGTCACTGCATTCGGTGGCATCAACGATCCAGCGCAGTTTCGAGACAGGTAACGGAACGATTCCGGCACTCTTGAATGATGCGGAAGGGAAGAAACGCATCCTCGAGCTCGTAGAGAATCTGCGTGTGACGTCCGCGAATCTCGCGACGTTCAGCGCCACGATGCAGAACGGGCAGGGCCTCCTTCCGCGTCTTCTGAATGACAAGCCGTATGGCGACCAGGCGCTCACGGAGTTTCAACTCCTCATTCAACAGCTCAACGAAACGGTGCGGAAGATCAACAACGGCGAAGGGACGGCAGGCAAGCTGATCGCCGATCCGTCGGTGTACGAGTCGATCAACGATGTCCTGATCGGCATCAATGAATCGAAACTGCTGCGATGGTTGATTCGTAGCCGGCAGGAGAGCGGCATCGAGAAGCGCTACAACCAGCAGAAAACAAACGTCGCGCCGGCGACCGCGACCCCGCCGCCCGTCGTGCCGCCAACAACGACATCGTCGGAAGCCGCGCCGCCAACAACAACGACTACGGTCGCAACTTCGACACAACAGTGATCCCAATGCCCTCTCCCACCGGGAGAGGGTGGCCGAAGGCCGGGTGAGGGGCGCCCCTCATCCGCCGCTTCGCGGCACCTTCTCCCGGTGGGAGAAGGCATCTTGCTATAAGGAGTTTCTAGTGCAAATCGCAGTCGTCGGGACGGGCTACGTCGGCCTCGTTACCGGTGCCGGTCTCGCCGATTTCGGCAACGACGTCATCTGCGTCGACATCGATGTGAAGAAGATCGAGGCGCTGCGCAAAGGGCGCATCCCGATCTACGAGCCCGGTCTCGACAAACTGGTCATCAAGAACGTCGAGGAAGGACGCCTCAGCTTCAGTATCGATCTCGCTGAGGCGATACGAGAATCGCGCGCGATCTTCATCGCGGTGGGTACGCCTTCACGCCCTGACGGTTCCGCCGATCTCCGCTATGTCGAGTCGGTGGCACGATCGATCGCCGAGCATATGAATGGGCCAAAGCTCGTCATCACGAAATCGACCGTGCCGATCGGAACGGGCCGCCTCATCGAAAAGATCATTTCGGAAATGCCGCATGGTCATCCCGTATCCATCGTCTCGAACCCCGAGTTTCTGCGCGAAGGATCGGCGATCGAGGACTTCATGAGACCCGATCGCGTCGTCATCGGCGCTTCCGATCCTGAATCCGCCGAGCTGATGAAGGAGATCTACGCGCCGCTGCATTCGCTGGAGATCCCGTTCGTCGTCACGAATGTCGAATCGGCGGAGCTGATCAAGTACGCGTCGAATGGCTTTCTGGCGACGAAGATCACCTTCATCAACGAGATCGCCATGATCTGCGAAAAAGTCGGCGCCGACGTTCAGGACGTGGCGCGCGGAATGGGTCTCGACTCGCGCATCGGCTCGAAGTTTCTGCAGGCCGGCCCCGGCTTCGGCGGCTCCTGTTTCCCGAAGGACACGTCGGCCATGGCGGACATCGCCCGCCGGCACAGTTACGAGTTTCAGATCATGGAGGCGGTGCTGCGCGTCAACGATGAAGTCAAGCAGCGCATGGTGAGCAAGATCGTCGAAGCGCTCGGCGGATCTGTGAAGGGGAAGACGATCGCCATGCTCGGCCTCGCCTTCAAGCCCGAGACTGACGACATGCGCGACTCCCCGACGATTCCCATCATCAAAGGTCTGCAGAAACGTGGAGCATCGATTCGCGCTTACGATCCGCAGGCGATGGAGAACAGTCACGCGATTTTCGAGAACGTCACGTACTGCAAAGATGCATATGAGACCGCCAAAGGGGCCGACGCCCTGGTGATCGCCACCGAGTGGAACGAGTTCCGCGCGCTGAATCTGGAGCGCATCAAGAAGGACATGCGCCAGCCGGTGCTCGTCGACCTGCGCAACGTCTACGACCCGAAGCGCGTGCGCGCGCTCGGATTCACGTACACGTCGGTCGGTCGATCGGACGAGATTCGTGCGCGCAAGGGTGAGGTGCGCAAGAGGAGACGCGCGTAGTGTCCCGTGCGTTGATCACGGGCGGGGCGGGGTTTCTCGGATCGCATCTCTGCGAGCTCTTTCTCGATCGCGGTCATGAAGTCATCTGCATGGATAACTTCATCACCGGATCGCCGGCGAACATCAAGCATCTCATCGGCCGCGACGGTTTCTCCTTCGTGAAGTACGACGTCACGAACTACATCCACTGCGAAGGCCCGCTCGACTACGTTCTCCACTTCGCGTCGCCCGCCAGTCCGATCGACTACCTCGAGAAGCCCATCCAGACGCTGAAAGTCGGATCCCTCGGCACGCACAAAACCCTCGGCGTGGCGAAAGACAAGAAGGCTCGCTATCTCCTGGCGTCGACTTCTGAGGTGTATGGCGATCCTCTCGTTCATCCGCAGAAAGAGGACTACTGGGGGAACGTGAATCCGGTCGGTCCCCGCGGTGTCTACGATGAAGCGAAGCGATTCGCCGAAGCGATGACCATGGCCTATCACCGCTTTCACGGCGTCGATACACGCATCGTCCGCATCTTCAACACGTACGGCGAGCGAATGCGCATCAACGACGGCCGCGTCGTCCCCGCGTTCATCGCCCAGGCTTTGCGCGACGAGCCGCTCACGGTCTTTGGCGATGGATCGCAGACGCGCTCGTTTTGCTACGTCTCGGATCTGGTCGACGGCATCTATCGGCTCCTGATGTCAGATGAGACCACGCCGGTGAATCTCGGCAATCCGGCGGAGATGACCGTCCTGCAATTCGCGCAGGTGATCAAGCGCCTCACCGGCACAAAAGCGCCGATCGAGTTTCGTCCGCTTCCCGAAGATGATCCGAAGATCAGGCGGCCCGATATCTCGAAAGCGAAAGCGCTCTTCGGTTGGGAGCCGCGCGTTCCGCTGGAAGAGGGTTTGCAGCGAACGATCGACTACTTTCGAAGTGCGGGAATTCAAAATCCAAAATCCAAAATCCAAAATGCGAAATCAGAGTAAATTCAGCGCATGGCCAAGCAGATCATCCTCTCCTTTGTCGCCGGCTTCATCGCCACGCTCGTGTTCCACCAGCCTGTGCTCTGGCTGCTTCATCTCGCCGGGGTCGCGCCGCGCGCGCCGTATTCGATGAATCGCGTGCCGCCGTTCGGCGTTCCATCCGTGATCTCGCTCGCGTTCTGGGGCGGTGTGTGGGGCATCATTCTGATCGCGGCGATCGCGCGCATCCGCGGCCAGGGCGCTTACTACCTCGCCGCGACGATCATCGGCGCGTTCGCACCGACGCTCGTGGCCTGGTTCGTCGTCGCGCCGATCAAGCATCAGCCGATGGGATTCCGAATGCCCTCGCTGCTGATCGGTCCGATCGTGAACGCGGCATGGGGACTGGGAACGGCGGTGCTCTATCAACTCAGCGCACGATCGTCTCTTCCCGGCGTGGCCCCGTCGAGATGATCGCCACCGGAGTGCCGATCTCGTCCTCGATGTAGCGGACGTAATCCCTCGCCTGCTGCGGCAGCGCGTCGTACGACGTCACGCCGGCCGTTGACTGGCACCATCCCTTCATCGTCCGGTACTCGGGTCGATACTGATCGACGGAGAACGTGGGGAACGTCTTCCAACTCTCGCCGCCACCGTGACGAACATCAATGTGCTCTTGCGCATGACTAGAGCCTCGTGATTTCACAAGAGTAAAAGTACCAATTCGCTGCGCCCGTAATGGTGAACTCGTTGAGCAGGTCATCGGTCGTCTCGAGCAGGAAAACGAGATGTTGCCCGGCGGAGCCATTGCTCTCGAACGACTGAAGCAGTTTGTTGCCTTGCCTCAGTTTGAAGGGAATCTTTTCCTGATTGGAATTTACGGCGCAGTCGATCAGAAAACGCTGTCCCGGGCCATTGCCCTTGACCAGGATCGTCAGCGCGTTCGCAGCGTTCGGATTCTCCCAGGCTGCGAGATTCACACCGCTGGACACGAGCGACGCATTGCCGAATTCGAGGTGACCGCGCGAGGCGACATAGTTATCGCGCACCGTCAACTTCACATAGAGACTTCCCGGCCCTGTGAGGTTGAGGCTCTTCAGAAGCTGCGCCTTCGCCGCCGCACTCAAACCGGGCGGCGGCGGTGGAGGAGGTTTGGGAGCGCTCGTTTGCGGCGTGCGCGCGCCGACACTCTTGAATACGAGCGGTTGCGCCGACGCCGCCATCACAAAGGTCGCGAACGTGAGAATCGATATGACGAGACGCATCAGAGCCTCGTGACTTCGCACGAGAAGAAGTACCAGACGGGGCCGCCGGTGATGAGGAACGTGTTCCAACCGGCATCGGCGGCATCGAGAAGGAACGCGATGTGGGTCTCGTCAACATCGAAGGTCTGAATGATTTTCTGACCGCGCCAGAGTTTGAACGGCCCCTTGTCCTGATCAAGCATGCTGGATCCGACCGAGCAGTCGAACAGATAGCGGCGTCCGGCGCCCTCGGACTTGACAAGAACTTTTACGGATTTCGCATCGCTCGCCGGCGCGTACCATGCGACCCAGTTGACGCTCCCGTCGACGATCGAGGCATCCTGGAACAAGAGCGAGCCCCTCGACGCGACGTAATTGTCTCGCGGCGTCAACTTCACATACAGGCTTCCCGGTCCCGTGAGGTTCAGACTCTTCAAAAGCTGCGCTTTCGCCGACGCGCTCAATTCGGGCGGCGGCGGCGGCGGTTTGGGTCCACCGGTTTGCGGCGTGCGTTCTCCGACGCCTTTGACGATGACCGGTGGTGTCGATCGTCGCTGGGTCTGCCCCGACATCACCACTACAAACGCGGCCAGCGTGACGAACATCAAGATGCTTTTGCGCATGAGCTCACTTATACCTCACGCGCGCACGATCGTCTCTTCCCGGCGTGGCCCCGTCGAGATGATCGTCACCGGAGTGCCGATCTCGTCCTCGATGTAGCGGACGTAATCCTTCGCCTGCTGCGGCAGCGCGTCGTACGACGTCACGCCGGCCGTTGACTGGCACCATCCCTTCATCGTCCGGTACTCGGGTTGATACTGATCGACGGCAAATGTCGGGAACGTCTTCCACGTTTCGCCGCGGACTTTGTATGAGGTGCAAACTGCAATCTGCTCGAAGTCGTCGAGCACATCGAGCTTCGTCAGGGCGATGCTGTCGATGCCGTTGAGCATTGCCGACGTGCGGAGAAGCGGCAGATCGAGCCAACCCGTGCGGCGCGGCCGTCCGGTGACCGTCCCGAATTCGTTGCCGCGTGTGCGCAGATGTTCGCCGCGCGCCTCATTGAGCTCGGTCGGGAACGGCCCCGCACCGACGCGCGTCGTGTACGCCTTGACGACTGCGATCACCTGATGGATGTGTTTTGGCGCGACGCCGAGGCCCGTGCAGACACCGCCGACGACGGTGCTCGATGAGGTGACGAACGGATACGTGCCGTGATCGACATCGAGCATCGTCCCTTGCGCCCCTTCGAACATCACCGCTTTACCGGCGCGAATTTTCTCATTGATCAGCAGCGCCCCGTTCGTGATTCGTGGGGCGAGCACCTCGCCGTAACGGACATACGAATCGAAGAGCTGCTGAGGATCGAACGTCTCTTTCCCGTAGACGATTTGCAACACACGATTCCGCTCCGCGCTCGCGAGCTCGATCTTCTCACGCAGGATGTCGGGATCGAGAAGATCTGCGATGCGGATGCCGTAGCGGCTCATCTTCGTCTCATACGCCGGTCCGATGCCGCGGCCCGTTGTTCCGATCTTCGCCTCGCCGGCCGCGCTCTCGCGCGCCAGATCGAGCGCCTTGTGATAAGGCAGAATGACGTGCGCCGAATCGCTGACCTTCAAGTTGTCATCGATGTGCACTCCCATTCCGCGCAGCTTCTCGATCTCTTCGAGCAGCGCTTCCGGATCGATGACCATGCCGTTGCCGAGGAGGCAGAGCTTGTCGCGATGGAGAATGCCGGAGGGGATGAGGCGCAGCGCGTAGTGTTGATCGGCGAATTTGACCGTGTGGCCGGCGTTATGCCCGCCCTGATAGCGAGCCACGACGTCGAATCGCTCGCAGAGCAGATCGACGATTTTCCCCTTCCCTTCGTCGCCCCACTGCGCGCCGATGACGGCCAGATTCCGAATGTTGTCCGGCATTGCGGTCGCGCAGACTAGCAGTGTGGAGGCCGGTTCTCAACCGGCCTCCGGACGCTTCGCGTCACTTCGCCGCGGTCATCGTTGTGGGGAGGGGATAGGAGAGATCGGGGCGGTATGTCGCGTCGCGATGATCGAGCTTGCGCGCAAGGGCCATCGCACGCCCCTGAAGCGGACGGACGTCAGCTCCGAGCATCGCATTCACGCGCTCATCGTTGGCGTAGTAGTCGGCGGCGCTCTTCGCCGGGACGGACACGACGTACAGCGGAAGATCTTCGCCGCTCAGAGCCTGAAAGATCGTGAATGGATCAGTGACGTTCTTCGCTTTGAACAGAGCCGCGTAATCCCTGGCCACCTGCTCAGCTTCGTCGGTCTTCGCCGCATCGATGTAGTAGAACATCAGGTGCACGAACTTCTGCTCGTCCTGCTTCAAGCGCGGAGTCGCTGGGACGTACGAGAGGTCCGGGCGCCGCACTGCGACCGTCTCGCTGTACGAATAGATCGCGCTGTTGCCGCGAGTCATCAGATCTTTCCAGCGGTCCTTGCCGATGGCCTGGCTCATCGATGCCCAGTTCTGCGGCATCGCGTCCATCACCGCCCAGTTCGAAATAGGAACGACATAGATGTAATGCATGTCATTCGTCATGTAGAGATTCATCCCCCACATTTTCGGATCGGCTTTCTTCTCGGTGAATGCATTGAGAAAGTCGCGCGTGACCGACTCGTACTGCGTCAGCATCGATGGTCGGGCGACCTCTTCATGGATGAGATACAGCTCCGGCTTCGGCATCGGGGTCATCTGAGCGAAAACACCGGTGGCGACGAACAGGAGACAGGCGGCTAACCAGCCTCTTTTCATACATCCTCCTTTGATTTTTTGACTGCGGGCGCGGCGCAGTGTACCGCATCAGGGTGTGGAAATTGCTCCCCTGGCGCTATAGTGGAGCAAACGGAGGAATGGAGGCGATGGATACGCAGAATATCACCGCGGTTCCCCAGCCGATCTACTCCCCGACTCCCATTTCGGCCGAGCAGTTCATCGACGGCATCAAGCGTCTTTCCGAGGGAGTGATCACCAAGCAGAAGATCTACGACTATCTCGTCGCCTACGAGATTCGCGCCGAGGATCTCGAGCGGTACAAGCTGTGGGTGCCTGATCGGCACACGCGAAACAAGATTTTTCGCAACGACATGATCGAGGTGATGCTCATCTGCTGGCCGATCGGGACGGTCACGCCACTGCACACTCACAACGGTCAGCTCGGCTGGATGACGATGATCGAAGGGAAGCTCCTGGTCGAGAACTATCGGAAGGTGAGTTGCAATCGACCGGAGAATGAGCAGGTTGTGGGAATGGATTGTCTGGCCGGCGCGACTGAGATCGAGATGCAGCATCTTCACAACGAACTGGCGATTCCCGGCGGACCGCTCAACACCGTCGACAAGAAGCAGACCATTCACCGCATCAAGAATCTCGCCGAATGGGAGCAGCCCGCAATCAGCATGCACGTCTACTCGCGGCCGATCGACTCCTGCGTCGTCTTCGACATCGAGAACCAGATGTGCTTCCGGCGCGATCTCAAATACGATAACGAATAGCCTTGGAGTGCGGTGGCTTGCCACCGCCCTCCCGCCCAAAGCGGCGGCAAGCCGCCGCACTCCAAAGATGTCACTGCTCACGACCTTAAAATCCGAGCTCGATCAGATGGCAACGGCCGGGACTCTGAAGCGCGAGTTGCCGCTGAAGAGCCCGCAGGGACCGGTCGTAGAAGTCGAAGGCAAAGGCGAGGTCATCATGCTGACCTCGAACAACTATCTGGGACTCGCCGATCACCCGACGATCATTGAGGCGGCGGAAAAAGCGGAACGCGATTACGGCTACGGACTCGCTTCGGTCCGATTCATCTGCGGGACGCAGACCATTCATCGCGAGCTCGAGCAGCGTATCGCCCAGTTTTTCGGTACCGAGGATGCGATCCTGTACGGCTCGTGCTGGAACGCGAATGAAGGATTGTTTCAGACGATCGCGTTGGAGAACGACGCGATCGTCTCCGACGAGCTGAATCACGCGTCGATCATCGATGGCATGCGCCTCTCGAAAGCGCGCAAGGAGCGCTTCAAGAATCGCGACATGGCTGACCTGCGACGCGCGCTCGAGGCGACGCGCGACGCGCGCAACAGAATCGTGATGACGGACGGCGTCTTCTCGATGGAAGGCTCGCTGGCGCTGCTCCCCGAGATGGTTTCGCTCGCGCGAGAGTTCGACGCGTTTTTCGTCGTCGACGATTCTCACGGCACGGGAGTCCTCGGCAAGACCGGACGCGGCACGGCGGAAGAGCTCGGAGTATTCGGAAAGATCGACGCGTACACGTCGACCCTCGGGAAGGCCCTCGGCGGATCGCACGGCGGTTTCACCACGGGACCGAGAGTGCTCGTCGATTACCTTCGTCAGAAATCGCGGCCGTATCTCTTCTCGAACACGCTTCCGCCGGCTGTCGTGATGGGCTCGATCGCCGCATTCGATCTTCTGGAAAAGGACACGAGCCTCGTGACGAAGCTGCGGGAGAACACGGTGTACTTCCGGCGCCAGCTCACGTCGAAGGGGATCAGCGTTCGCGAGGGCATCCATCCGATCGTGCCGATCCTCATCGGCGACACCGCGAAAGCGATCTCGATGTCGGCTGAGCTGCTCGACCGCGGCATCTACGTCTCGGGGTTCGGCTATCCGGTCGTGCCGCAAGGTCAGGCGCGGCTGCGCTGCCAGATCAGCGCCGCGCACACGCGCGAGCACCTCGACCGCGCGAGCAGCGCAATCGTCGAGGTCGCGGAGAAGTTCGGAGTGCGCGCGGCGTAAAACGTGCGCGTCCTCGTCGTCGGCGGCACACGATTCATCGGGCCGCACGTCGTGCGCGCGTTGCGCGAGCGTGGAGACGACGTCATCGTCTTTCATCGCGGTACTTCATGCGATGACGGCGCGCATATCCACGCGGATCGAAGTCGCGTCGGCGACCTCGCCCGCGGCGATTTCGACGTCGTCATCGACATGATCGCCATGAGCGAGCGCGACGCCAGAATGCTCGTCGACGCAATGCGCACTCGCGCTCGGCGTCTCGTGATGATCAGCAGCGCCGATGTCTATCGCCAGTACGGTCGTTTCATTCGCACGGAGCCGGGCGACCCCGATCGCGTTCCGCTGACTGAGGAGTCTCCATTGCGCGAACGTCTCTTTCCGTACGGAGAGGCGACGCAATACGAGAAGATCCTGGTCGAGCGAGAAGCGATGAAGATGACCACGACCATTCTTCGTCTGCCTGCCGTCTATGGGCCGGGCGATGAGCAACATCGGTTGCGCTCGATCGACGAAACGCATCCACAATGGCGGTGGACTCGGGGCTACGTGGAGAATGTCGCGGATGCGATCGTTCTTGGCGCGATGGATGATCGTGCGAGCGGCCGCATCTACAACGTTGGCGAGCCGGATGCGCCGACAGAACGGGAGTGGGCGAGACTTGTGAAGTTCGCCCGGCGACGTCGCGCCGCGCTCCACTACGACTTCCGTTGCGACCTCATCATCGACACCACCAGAATGCGGCAAGAGCTCGGCTATACCGAGCGCATCTCGCGCGACGCTGCTGTAGCCGCTACGATTGCATGGGAGAGTAACGTAGTCTGATCATGGTGCGACAAGACGATCCTGGTCCGAGCCGCGAGTACATCTCGCTCCGCGAGGGCATCGAGCTCTATCTTCGTTATTCCAAAGGTCGCGTCTGGAGAGAGGCGTCACATCGCGAGCGATTGCAGGCTCTGTCGGTGGCGGTGCACCGGCCATCGCTCGACGCGATGCGCGAGAGTGAACGCCGCTACCGCGAGCAGGACGCGAAGCGCCTCTACTACCTCTCCATGGAGTTCCTCATGGGCCGCGCCCTCGGGAACAACCTCACGAACCTCGGCATCTACGATGAGGCGCGCGCGATCGTCGGCGAGCTCGGCGAAGATCTCGAAGAGCTCCAATCGCTCGAAGCCGACGCCGCCCTCGGCAACGGCGGCCTCGGCCGGCTCGCGGCGTGTTTTCTCGATTCGCTGGCGACGCTCGACTATCCCGGCTTCGGCTATGGCATCAACTACGAATTCGGACTCTTCAAGCAGACCTTCGTCAACGGTTATCAGCACGAGAAGCCCGATCACTGGCTCTCCGGCGGATCGCCGTGGCTCATCGAGCGTCTCGATGAGGCGGTGACCGTTCCCGTCTACGGCAACGTCGCGCACCTGAGCGACGCCAAGGGCGGCTACGCGCCGAAATGGGTCGACTTCAAATTGCTGATCGGCGTTCCGCACGACATGCCGATCGTTGGATACGGCGGCAGAACGGTGAACGTGCTACGCCTTTTCTCGGCGCGTTCATCGGATGAGTTCGACATCGGCATTTTCAACAGCGGCGACTACATCCGCGCGGTGCAGGGGCAAATCGCGACCGAAGCGATCTCGAAGATCCTCTATCCGTCGGATCTGGTCGCTTCGGGCCGCGAGCTCCGTCTGCTGCAGGAATACTTCCTGGTGGGCTGCTCCGTACGCGACGTCATCAAGCGCTACAAAGAGACGCACGATTCGTTCGATCAATTCTCATCGAAGGTCGCGATCCAGATGAACGACACCCATCCGGCGCTGACGGTCGCGGAGCTGATGCGCATCTTCGTCGATGAGGAGCGGCTGCCCTGGGAGTCGGCGTGGGCCATCACGGTCGACACTCTCGGCTACACCAACCACACGTTGTTGCCCGAGGCGCTGGAGACGTGGTCGATCGAGTTGATGTCGAGGATTGTTCCGCGCCATCTGCAGATCATTCAGGAGATCAACCGCCGTCTTCTCGCCGAAGTGGAGCGGCGCTTCCCCGGGGATATTTACATGCAGCAGCGCGTCTCGATCATCAACGACGGCGAGGTACGGATGTCCAGTCTCGCGATGGCCGGCAGCCACTCCGTCAATGGCGTGGCCGAGCTGCACACGAAGCTCGTCACGACGACGCTCGCGCCGGAGCTCCATCGGCTATATCCCGATCGCTTCAATAACAAAACGAACGGTGTGACGCCACGGCGATGGTTGCTCCACGCAAATCGTCCCCTCTCCGCGCTGATCACGAAATACATCGGCGACGAATGGATCACCGATCTTGGCAAACTGCGTCAGCTCGAGATCTTCGCCGACGACATCTCGCTGCTGGACCGCCTCGAAGCAGTGAAGCGGCGCAACAAAGTCGCGCTGGCTCGGCTGACGAAGGAGCTGACCGGCACGGCCATCGATCCGCTATCGATGTTCGACGCTCACGTGAAGCGCATTCACGAGTACAAGCGCCAGCTTCTCAACGCGCTGCACATCGTTCATCGCTATTGGCACATTGTCGAGGATGGCGTGGAGCCTCTCGCACCGCGCACGTTCATCTTCGCCGGCAAAGCGGCGCCCGGCTATTTCATGGCCAAGCTGATCATCAAGCTGATTCACTCGATCGGCGAGGTCGTGAACGCCGATCCGCGTACGCGCGATCTGATCAAAGTCGTCTTTCTTCCCGATTACCGCGTCTCGCTGGCCGAGGCGATCATCCCGGCGGCGGAGCTGTCGGAGCAGATTTCGACGGCGGGGAAGGAGGCGTCGGGCACGGGCAATATGAAGCTCGCGCTCAACGGCGCGCTGACGATCGGCACGCTCGACGGTGCGAACATCGAGATCCGCGATGAAGTGGGCGCGGACAACATCTTTATCTTCGGTCTGCGCGCTGAGGAAGTGACTGATCTGGTTGCGCGCGGATACGATCCGCAACTGTATCTCGCCGCGAATCGCGCGTTGCGGCGCATTATCGACTCGATCGCGTCAGGTCATTTCTCGCGCGGCGACAAGGACCTGTTCCGTCCCATCGTGGCCAAACTTCTCTCCACTCGCGATGACTACATGCATATCGCCGATCTGCAGTCGTACATCGATGCGCAGGAGCGCGTCGACGTCGTCTATCGCGACCGCATCTCCTGGCTCCATAAGTCACTGCTCAACGTCGCCCGCGTCGGCAAGTTTTCGTCCGATCGCACGATCACGCAGTACGCGCGCGAGATCTGGAACCTGCGGCCGGCGGTTGTCGGCCATTTCGCGCACGCAGCGCTGTGATGGGGTCAGGTCTTCACTTTTCAGTTTTTTTCTCCCAGCTGTAGAAAAAAGTGAAAAGTGAAGACCTGACCCCCTACCAAAACAAGTCCTTGGCCGCGCTCCAGAAGTGATTCGAGTAGCGGTGATAGCGGAATGAGGCGAGTTCGCGGATGACGGTTCCGATGCGTGACAGCCGGCGCTCCGGAAGCGATGCGCGTGTGCGCAGATGGGCGATCCGTCCGCGCAACTGCTCGATGCGCTCGCGCGGTGCACCGATGAACTCGAGCCGATGCCGCACTGCCACGAGCTGCATCGCGTGGCGCGCATAATCCCCCGCCCCCGTCCCCCGCGCCGCCCCCACCCACCGCCCGAGCCCGCCCGCCGCAGCACCCGCCCCCACCTGTTGGGTATCGTGTTCGCGATAGTCGATGAGCGGCGCGTCGATGCACCTGACCTTCGTGACGGCTGAGAGCACCGTCGCGATCCATTGATCGTGCAGCATGCCGGGTATTTCGGGGATCGGGAGGATCGCATCGCGCCAGCGTGATCGAAACGCCATCGTCGCCCCGGTCACGACGTTGTGTTCGACGAGCACATCGAATGCGCGACCGCTGCCGACGAGCCGCCGCTCGCGAGGACGAAAGCCGATGTGATCCCAGAGTGTGGTGTCAGTCATCCGCCGCGCATTCGAGAAGAGGCAAGCGAGATTCTCGTCGGCCTCGAATGCTCGCGTCATGACCTCGATCTTGTCGCGACGCCACACGTCGTCCTGATCGCAGAGAAAGATCACATCACGGCTGCATTTCGCGATGGCCTGCTCGAAGTTCCTGACGGTCCCGAGACGCGCCGGATTGCGAGATAGACGGGGCGAAAGCGCTGCGAATCGATCGACGATGGCGGCGCTCTCGTCGGTCGACGCGTCATCGCAGACGATCACCTCATCGGGCTGCCGCGTTTGCGCGGCCAGGCTGGCGAGCTGCTCCTCCAGGAACGCCGCCCCGTTCCAAGTGCAGAGCGCAATCGAGATCCGCATCGCTTCCGATACGGTACAGCCGTTGCAAACGTTTTCCTTCATGCGAGTGGAAACAACGGACCGCAAGACGGATTCTCGCAAGAGATCACAGACATTCGATGACGACGAAGACACTCTGATCCAGACACCAGAGCAGTTCGAGGACTACGACGAGTTCTCAGGCGATGGCGACGCTCCTGATGACCGGCGGCAGGATCCATTGCGCAGAATCTGGTAGGTGCCTCGATGCGACGTTACAGCGACCGCTATGAAGCGGGCGAAGATCTCGCGCGGATTCTGAAAAGCCGCGGCGAGGACTTTCGCGACGCGATCGTTCTCGCTCTGCCGCGCGGCGGGCTGCCCGTCGCCTATCCGGTTGCGCTCGCTCTCGGCGCCCCGCTCGATGTCTTCATCGTTCGAAAGCTCGGCGTGCCCGGCCATGAGGAGCTCGCCATGGGGGCGATCGCCTCAGGCGGCGTGCGCGTAGTGAATCGCGATGTTGTCGATCAGCTCGGGATCCCGCAAAGGGCGATCGAGGCGGTCGCGCAACGCGAGATCATCGAGCTGCAGCGTCGCGAGCGAGATTACCGCGGCAACCGGCCGCCGCTCGACGTGAAGGGGAAGAAAGTCATCGTGATCGACGATGGGCTGGCCACCGGCTCGACGATGCGCGCGGCGGCCGCTGCCCTCCGTCAGGAAGGGGCGTCGAAAGTCATCGTCGCCGTACCGGTGGCCGCGCGCGAGACGTGCGATGACTTCCGCGAAGAGGTTGATGAGATCATCTGCGCCATGACGCCCGAGCCGTTCCGCGCGGTCGGACTCTGGTACGAGAATTTCGATCAGACCACCGACGATGAAGTTCGCGACCTCCTGCAGCGAGCCGAAGCGCGGACACCGAACACTCAGCACTCGGCACTCAGCACTCAGCACTGATTTACGGCGGAAGGCCGTCGACGAGCTCGGGCGCGATCGGCGATCGGAACGCAACGCGCGTGACGCTGCCGTCGGGCTCTTCGATCTGCAGCGCTTGATCGACGCCGCCATCGCTCTCCACGCTCACGCGCTGCGGATCACGCACGATGACACGGCGATGAGTATTGGTATTGCCGCCGACGGTGATGATGATCTCGCGAGGCCGCGCCATGATTCCTTCCAACGGCTCGCTCTTCACTTCGAGATCGCAGTTGCTGCCCCGAAGGTTCTCGACGTTGACGAGCCACCGGTCGTGCTGCATCGAGAACGCCTCGAGAAACGAGCTCCACTCCGTCGTGGGAAGCTCGCGGATCACGTGGCGATCCTCTGGGCGAGGTGCTCCGTGAACCAGTCGCGCGCGAGCCGCGCCACGATTTCCAGCGTGCCCGGTTCTTCGAAGAGGTGACTCGCGCCGGGGACGATCTCCATCCGCCGCTTGCATTTCATCTGATCGTACGCCTCGCGATTCATCGCGAT
>DASYUK010000390.1:0-4065 GCA_036001325.1 Thermoanaerobaculia bacterium | reverse complement strand
TCCGGCGGCAACGGCAAGCCGCGCCCCCGGCTCACGACCGACCAGCTTACTTTCTCGAATCCAATCGTCGCCGCTGCTTTCAAGCGTGCTATCAAGAAGTACCCGAACGCCTTCCGCAGGCTCACCGACTGACGGCGGCACCCGCTATCTGACCGTGCAGGATCTCGTCGAGCTGCACCGGGCGGTGAGCGCGGAATTTGGCGGCACGCAAGCGCAACCGGGCGTCGTCGAATCGCAGTTCGGCCTTCTCAACGCCGTGCAGCGCCCGCAAGTGACAACACTCGGACGCGAAGCCTATCCGTCGTTCCCCGACAAAGTGGCGGCGTTCGTCTTTGCGCTGCTATCGTATCGTCCGTTCCGCGGCGGCAACCGCCGTCTGGCGCTGGCGTCGATGTTCGCCTTCTGCGAGATCAACAATCGCACGATCGATGCGCGCGTTCTCGATGAGAAGACGGCGGAGACTCTGTTCAAGCGCGCGGCCGGGCACCGCGAGATGGGCATCCCGCCGGAGAACGTCTTCCGTGAGTTCCGGGAGATGATGACGCGCGCGATCGTCAGCGTTTCGTAGTCGCGTCCGTGGTATCGCCGGCCCGGCGATGCAGCTCGGCGTTGATGCGTCCGAGAAGAATCCGCGACACGCGGATGTCGTGTCCGAGGTCGATGAGCAGGATGGTGATGTCGCCTCCGGCCCACATCACCCCCGCCAGCACCAGCATCTGCGTCACCTCGGCGATGAGCGTCGGCAGCGCGGCGCCCGCTTCCGTGAGCAGACCGGTCACGACCTCGCCGATCATCATCAGCACCATCAAGACCGCCAGGACCTTGAACAGCCGCGCGATGTAGCGCAACGTCACGTACGGTTCGAGGTCCTCGGTGCGGACCTCCTGTTCCGGCCCGCGCTGCTCGTCGGGACGGATCGGCGGCGCGCCGCACGTCGGGCACGTCGTCGACGGATCTTTTCGTACGCTCCCACACTCCGGACATTTCACTTCCTCTGCCACTGCAACCTCCTCCTTACATCATCCGTTGCCGGTGCCGCGCCATCGCGCACGATATCCGCGCACATCGATGTGCGTGAATGGTCCGTGACCGCAGCATGCGGAATAAACGCCAATTCCTCCGGCGAGGGAAGGGTATTTTCGTTCCACGCGCTCGGCGGCATCGGCCACGACCTGAGCGTCGCGTTCGTCGATGCGCCCATCGTGATTCAGATCGTCTTCGATGCCGTTGCCGTTGTTGTCGACGAAGACGTCGGAGGCATCGCCGTACATGTGCCGGCTCAGGTTCGCGCGCCCCTGCGTATTGCCGCCGGTCAGGTTGTAGCTCGGTGTGCGAAAGCCGCTCATGACCGTCATGTGCCTGACCGGATGCCCGCTGGCCTCGAGCTCCTGAATCGTGAGCTCGAGCTTGTCGAGCAGCTTCGGATTGAGCAGCAGGTATTTCGGCCAGACGTTCGGCTGGTCCTTCGTCACGAAATCACGGAGCTTGAAATGTTCGGAGACGTACGTGTCGGCATTCTCGCGCGTCACCTCGATGAAACCGCTCGGATTCGAATACGCCGGCGTCATCGGTCTTCCACCTCTCTCGAACGGCCAGCTTCCGAGGTAGTAGAGACCGATGCGCCCCGACTGTTTCTGCGAGAACGGCACGAGCGTGATGACGTTGAAATCGCTGATGGCGCGCGTGGCCTGGTCGAACTTCACGGCGAGGTTGTACACGCCTGGATTCTCTGGTGCCGTAAAGGTCGATGAGATCTCCGTCGTACCGTCGTGCGAGAGCACGGCGCTTGCGCCACTGGGCGCTCCCTTCGCGATCGCCGATCCGGGCGTTTGCGTCGTGAAGCGCACGCGTCCCGACTGCCCGCGCAGCGGCGCCAGGAACGCGAGCATCGCATCATTGATGTATGCGGTCTTCGGCGCGCTCGGGGCGAGGATCGCGTTCGCGACCTGATGCGTCACCGGTGGCGCCGGCGCCGCAGGAGCGCGCGCAACAGCCGCTTCTTTGGCCCGTTCGGCGCGCTCCAATCGTCGCGTCTCCACAATCGCGCCGATCCAACCGGCGATGAACAGCAGCACGATACCCGCGGCGATCGCGGTGAAGATTCGCTCCTGGCGCTCGGAAAGGCCGCGGTACACACGGTGGCGCTTCGCCGCTTCGGGAAAGAGAGGGGCGCCTCGCTGCATGGCCGGCCGCAGTTCACGGAACATGCCGTGTGGAGGCCGGTTCCTCAACCGGCCGATTCGGAAATCGGCCGCCACACTACGGAAAGTACCCGCGCGGAATCCGAAGATGATGCCCGCCGCGATCTTCGATCGCCAGCGAATGCCATTGGTCGGCCGCCGACGGATCGGAGTAGAACGCGATCTGATACTGCTGCCGCAACTCCGCCGAGATCCGTGAATAAACGGCGGGCAGCTCGCGCTCCTTCTGAATGATGAAGTACGTCGCGCCGGTATCGCGCGCGATCTGGCCGAGGCGCCGGGCTTCGAAGCGGCCGATGCCGAAACGCATCAGCATCGTCAGTCGCTTGTTCTTGATGATCGGATAGATCGGCACGCCCGCGTACCGCGCGTAGTGCACGACGTTGTCGAGGGTGAATGCGCTTCCCTGATCGACGCCATCGGTGAGAATGACCAGCGCGCGCCGGCCCGGTTGTTTCTGCAGCTCATACAGCATCTCGATCACCGAGTCGTACAGATGCGTCTCGCCGATCGGCTTCAGGCGATCGACCGTCGCTGCCGCCGCCTCGAAGTCGTTCGTAAATCGTGTCAGCCAGAATGTGCGCTGATTGAAACCGACGAAGGCGATGCGATCCTGCGGGCGCAGCAGCGCTTTGGCGAACTGCCGCGCTGCTTCTTTCACCACCGGCAATTCCTCGAGCATGCTTTCGGAGTAATCGATCAGAAGGATCACGCTCAGCGGCTGATCGGACGCCGCCGCAAGCGCCTCGATCTTGCGCGGCTTCCCGTCGTCGCGCAGCGTCAGCTCGTCGATGCGCACAGGACCGCTGCCCGAGGCCACCGACATCGGGATCTGTTGCACCGTGACATCGATCTGATCTCGCGGCTGATCGCCAAAGAACACCACATCGTTCGCCTCGGCTCCGCCGCTGCTGTGAGCGACAACGCGCGCGTACACGGACTGCGGCGCTGCTTTGACGTCGACAGATGTCGCGTACGGCGGAACAGTCGCGCTGCCGACTTTCTGTTCGCCGACGTAGAAGTCGACGCTGGCGACCGCGACATCGGGAGGTTTGATCACATTCGCGGAGAGCGTCATCGAGCCGCTGGTCGGAACTTCGCGCGGCGCGATGAGCCGCACGCGAAACGGCGGCCGCGGATCGTTGACGACCATCTCATCCTCGGCGATGGCATTGCCTTTGTCGTCGTATCCGACAGCGCGCATGCGCAGGCGGCGGATGTATTGACCGACGTTCACCTGTACGGTGAGCGTGTGTCCGATCCCTTCGCCAAACTTCACTCCATTGATGAAGAGCACGATGCGCTTCACGTCGTCGCTCGCAACGATCGGAACGTAGAGCGTGCCGTGGACGAGGCCGGTGGGCTTTTCGGTGATGTGAAGGGATTGGGCGTGCGCGGGGACAGTTAGCGCGATTAGAAGGATGAGAGATGAAGGATGAAGGATGAATCGCGCCGCCCTGGCCTTCATCGCTTCTTCGCCTTGTACGCAGTCACCTCGATCTCGATGAGCGCACCCTCGCCGGCGATCGCTGGAACGCCGATCGTCGTGCTCGTGGGGAGATTCGCAATGCCCGCGAAGAACTTCTCTCTCGCCGTACGATAGGCGGCAATGTGTCCGGGGAGATCGACGATGAATGTGTTGATTCGGATGATGTCAGACGGCGTTGCACCGGCCGCCTTGAGAGCAAGCCGCACGTTCTCCAACGCCTGCGCCGCCTGCGCATCGAACTCCGTGCTGACCATCGAACCGTCCGGACGCGTAGCTGCCTGTCCGGAGACGAAGATCATTCCGCTGTCGGGAATCGTGATGACCTGCGTGTAGCGCGGATTATGAACGAGTGTCGGCGGATTGATGAATTGGGGA
>DASYUK010000389.1:0-3830 GCA_036001325.1 Thermoanaerobaculia bacterium | reverse complement strand
CGATGAGTGCCAGCCGAGGCTCTTGAGATCCATCGGCTCGAGCATGTTCAGCATCTCGATGAGGGCCACGCCGCCGGATGACGGCGGTGGCATCGTGATGATCTCGTTGCCACGAGAGGTCGTGCGCAGCGGCTTGCGGATCGTCGGCGTGTAGGTCTTGAGATCGTTGAGCGTGACGAGGCCGCCGTGCTTCTGCATGTCGGCGACGATGCGCTTCGCCGTCTCGCCGATGTAAAAGTCGGAAGCATCCGCTTTGATGCGCGTCAGCGTGGCGGCGAGATCCTTTTGAATGATCGTGTCGCCCAACTGATAGTAGTTTCCGTCGCGCTGGAAGATGTGCCGGCTCTCCGGGAACGGCTGCAGCTTCTCGTTCGTCGTCTTGCTCTGCAGACTCCGCCCGAGGTGATAGTTCACCGTGAACCCCTCGGCGAGCTTGCGCGCGGGCTCGACGAGCTCGGCCCACTTCAACTTGCCGTGCCGTTTATGAGCGAGCACGAGGCCGGCAATCGTCCCCGGCACCGCGACAGCTTTGTATCCCTGCGTCGACGCGCCTTTGATCACGTTACCGCTCGCGTCGAGGTACATGTCCCGCGTCGCCGCCAGCGGTGCCCTCTCCCGATAATCGATCGCCTCGGCTGTCCCATCTCGTTTGCGGATGAGCATGAATCCGCCGCCGCCGAGGTTTCCTGCTGAAGGCCAGGTGACGGCGAGCGCGAGGGCGACGGCGACCGCAGCGTCAACGGCCGTGCCGCCGCGCTTGAGAATGTCGACGCCGACGCGCGATGCAATCGGGCTCGTGGAAGTCACCATGCCATGCCGCGCGTGCAGCGGCTCAGGCGCGGCCGCGTAGAGAGATGTCGAGGCGAGAAGGAGAACGATCAGCGCCTTCTTCATGGCGCGAAAGTGTAGCCTACGACCGGTAATCCGCGTTCAGGCTCACGTAGTCGTGCCCGAGATCGCTCGACAGCACGACGGTGCGCGCGTTGCCGCCGCCGAGGTCGACGTGAAGCGGAACGCGCTCACGCGAGAAGACGCGGGCGGCGTCTTTCTCGCGATATTCGGCCGGTTCCCCGTCGCGAACCAGAGCAACGTTGCCGGCCGAGAGCGAGACCTTGCGGATCGAGAAGCGCGCGCCGCTGCGACCGATGGCGGCGAGGATGCGTCCCCAGTTCGGATCGCCGCCATGCAGCGCGGTTTTCACGAGCGGTGACGTGGCGACAGCATGAGCGGCGAGCTTCGCATCGCGCTCGGTTCGCGCGCCGGTCACCTCCAGCTCCATCACGCGCGTGGCGCCTTCGCCGTCGCGGACGATCAGCCAGGCGAGGTCGCGGCAAACTTGCATGAGCGCTCGGCGGAAGTCGTCGAGCGATGCGTTCATGTCGTTGCCAAGCTTTCCGGACGCCATCAGCAGGACGCAGTCGTTCGTCGATGTGTCTCCGTCGACGGAGATGGCATTGAAGCTGCCGCCGACTGCGTGCTTCAGCTCGCGATCGAGCGTGCTCGGCGTCAGCGCGGCGTCGGTCGTGATGAAACTGAGCATCGTGGCCATGTTCGGGTGAATCATCCCGGCGCCTTTGGCCACGCCGACGATGCGACCGCGCTTGCCGCCGATCGTGAATGACGCCTGCGCGACTTTCGGACCGATGTCGGTCGTCAGGATCGCGTGCGAAAGCGCAGCGATGCCCCCGACAGAAAGGCGATTGATCGCGTCGGGCAGCGACTCTCGAACTTTCTTGTCCGGCAGGACGACACCGATCACGCCGGTCGAAGCGAGAAAGATCTCATCCGCGGTGCAGCGGAGGAGCTCGGCGGCGCGGGTGCGCACTCGCTTCGCCGCGTTGAGACCTTCCTTGCCGGTGACGGCGTTCGCGCAGCCGGAGTTGACGACGACGGCCTTCACTCGCCCGCCGCTCTTTTTCAGAGCCGCCTTCGACAGGACCACAGGCGCGGCCTGAAACTTGTTCTTCGTGAAGACGGCGGCGGCATTCGCGCCATCTTCGGCGACGACGAGGCCGAGGTCGGGACGCTTCTTCCGTATGCCGGCGCGAACGCCGGACGCGAGGAATCCCTTCGGAAGTTTCAACGAAGGTCCTCCAGCGCGAGTTTTGCCGCTTCGCGAACGCGATCCGGCGACGCTCCACCGATCGCGCTCTTTTTCGCCAGCACCGACTCGAGCGTGACGCCGTGCTCCTTCGCGAGCTGATGCAACGAGTCGAGATTGCGACTGACCATGTCGTGCGCCTCGCGAAACGGTGTGCCCTTCGCGGCGATGGCATCGGCGACGGCAGTCGCCAGCAGCATGTCGTCGGACGCCGCGTTGCGCATTCGTTCGCGATTGAGCTTCAGTCCGGCGATGAGCGCGGTCAGCGCCGGCAGAATGACGGCGAGCGTGGCACGCGTGCGGAACAGCGGCTCCTTGTCGAGCTGCAGATCCTTGTCGTAAGCGAGCGGGAGTCCCTTCATCAATGCGAGAAGTCCTGTCAGCTCGCCGATCGCGCGCGCGGCGTGCCCGCGCACGAGCTCGAGGACGTCGGGATTCTTCTTCTGCGGCATGCGCGAAGAGCCGGTCGCGAGCGCATCGGGCAGCTCGATGAATCCCGCCTCATCGGTGCTGAAGAAGATGACGTCTTCGGCGAGGCGCGAGAGGTGCGAGAGCAGCAGCGACGCTGCGCTGAGATAGTCGATCGCGAAATCTCGATCGGAGACGGCGTCGAGGGAGTTCGCCGATGCGCGCGCGAAGCCGAGCGACTTGGCCAGCGCCTCGCGATCGATGGCGAGCGGCGTCCCGGAGAGCGCACCCGATCCGAGGGGACAGGTGTTGTTGCGCTCGATCGCATCGGCGATGCGCGAGAGATCGCGACGCAGCATCTCGACATAGGCGAGGCACCAATGTCCGAACGTGACCGGCTCGGCGCGTTTCGAATGCGTGTAGCCGGGCATCGGCGTGGCCGCTTCGTCGAGCGCCTTCTGCGCGACAACTCGCGCAAAGTCGGTCGTGAGCGCGGTGCATTCGTCGCATGCCCGACGCAGCCACAGCTTCAGGTCGGTCGCAACCTGATCGTTGCGCGAACGGCCGGTGTGCAGTTTGCCGGCGAGCGCGCCGATCTTGTCGTGCAGCTTCGCTTCGACGTAGGAATGAACATCTTCGTATTCGAATGTCTCCGATGGCGCAGGGATGTCGCGCAATCCGAAGACGATCGAGCTGCATTCTTCGCGCGTCAGCACATCGGCATCGGCGAGCGCCTGTGCCCACGCGATCGAGCCCTGCACGTCGTCCGCGAACAGCTCCTGATCGAAGGCGAACGAATCGTTGAGTGCCTTGAGGAGCTGTGAAGGAGCCGCATCGAAGCGGCCGCCCCACATGCGATTAGTCACCGTGTGCGAGCTCCTCCACCGCGATCGGCGCGAGGCGCTTGCGCCCGCGGAGCTGCAGACCAAAGAGACGGATGAAGCCGGCCGAGTCGCTCGCGTTGTAACCGGTCATGTTGAACGACGCCAGATCCTGCTGGTAGAGCGAGTAGTCTGACTTGCGGCCGATCGTTGTCGCGTTGCCTTTGTAGAGCTTCAGGGTCACCAAGCCGGTGACCGTTTCGGTTACCGAATTCACGAAAGCATCGTATCCCTCGCGAAGCGGCGAGAACCACTGACCGTTGTAGACCAGTTCCGCGTACCGCGTGGCAATGCGCTCCTTTTCGTGCGCGGTGTCGCGATCGAGCGTGATCGACTCGAGCGCTTTGAGCGCGGTGACGAGCAGAGTGCCACCCGGCGTCTCGTAAACGCCCCGCGATTTGATTCCGATCAGACGATTCTCGACGAGATCGGCGCGGCCC
>DASYUK010000388.1:0-9809 GCA_036001325.1 Thermoanaerobaculia bacterium | reverse complement strand
GCTCGCGCTGCTGCAACTCGGCATCTCCGTTCGCTCACCGGAGGATCTCGCCCGCGTCCTTCGCGACAACGCTGCACTCTTGAACCTCGGCTACATCGAAGGGGTGACGGTGAATCTCGCGCCACGCCGCGTTCTGGGCGGATTGGATCTCGGATGGCTTTCGCCATGGAACGACACGATCCGATTTCACATCATCTATGACGATGAAGAGGGAATCCGCACTCAACGCGAAACACTGATCGGAACGGTCGAGTACAGCCGGCGGATTGGTGCAGGCACCGATCTTTACGGCTCGTACACGCGGTGGCGGACGCGCTTTCCGCCTTCGCTGCCCGATGAGCGCTCATCGTTCGGCGTCGGAGCTCGCACAGGCATTCGCGGTTTGGCCACGCTCTTTCACAGGGGTCGACCCGTCGAAGGATTCGTTTTTCTCGATCCGGCAATGACCGGCTCATTCAGCGGGATCGCCACTCCGCTGGAAGGGATCGTCATTGCGTTGGATTCGACACGGCGCACACGGACGGACAAGGGTGGCCGCTATATCTTCCGCGACGTTCGACCGGGACCGCATCGCGTCGCCGCCGAGCTTCCCCCTTCGAAACCGGCATTTTTCACGACGCCCTCTTCCATCGAGGTCAGCGGGGGAGATCGCGCCGATTTCGGTCTCGTGTGGTCGCCGGCGCGATTGAGCGGGCGGGTGACGAGCGACGCAAAGGTTGGCGTTGCCGACGTATCGGTGATGATCGCTTCAGCGCCACTTCGCCCGCAGCGTATCAGCACGGACTCAGAAGGAGACTTTGCGGTCAATCTTCCACCGGGCGACTATCGCGTCGAGCCTGCGATCGATTCATTACCGCCGGGCTATGAGCTCCTCGATGATGGGCGCACGATTCATCTCGAGGCCGACAAGCCGCAGCAACTGTCCTTCTCGCTGCGCGCGTTGCGAAGCATTTCCGGCGTAGTCGCGCGAGGGGCCGAGGTCGAGATCGCGCCTCTCGGGCGGAAGACGACGGCGGACACGAGCGGCAACTTCGTTTTTCGGTCGCTACCGGCGGGAACTTACACGTTGATCGTTCGAAGCCGAGGGCACGCGACGTCGCAAACGGTCACGCTACCGACCGGGCCCGCTTCGCTGCATGTCGGTGAACAGCAAGCCACTGCCGTATCGCTAACTCCGCCACCAGTCGAAGCAACCGGCGAATTTCGTGTTCAGGTGGGTGCCTATCGCAGCGTGCTGAACGCGCAAGAAACTCGCGAGAAACTGATGCGCATCGGTCTCCAAGCCACAGTGACCGAGAGTCGCGGTCTTCATCTCGTCAGTGTGGGACCGTTCCCGACGCGTGATGAGGCCGAGCGCGCGGCTCGGCGCGCCGAGTCGGTTGGACTGGAAACGTACATCACGCCGAGAACCGGCGAAGAGTACGCACTGCAGTTCGGCGTTTTTCGCCAGGTTGCCAATGCGAACGATCTCGTGAGTCGCATTCACCGGCTCGGGATGACCGCATACACGGCCGTGCAGAACGGTCTCACGATCGTATTCGCCGGCCCGTTCGCGTCTCGCGGCGAAGCGGCAGCAGCAGCGCAGCAAGCAGCGCAAGCCGGCTACGCGCCGTTGCTCATTCGCCGCTAAGTGTAGCGGCGCGCTTCAGCGCGCCGTCGGCGGGCTGAAGCCCGCCGCTCCACTTCAGCGCGCCGTCTCCGGCATCCACAACCACGGATAATCTTCTCGCCTGCTGACCAGCCCCGCGCGCACCGGATTGTTCGCAATGTACTCGGCCTTCTTGAAGCGATCCTCATCCGATCGCAGGATGTGATCGAAGGACTCGCGTTGCCAAAAACGGCCGGCGCGGCCAAGCAATAGGTTGATTTCCCGCGATGAGCGCCCTTTGAACCTCCACATGACTTCTTTCGCAGTCGAGTGATCGTACGGAGTGAATTGGACATGAACGTGGTCGGGCATCACGACGACGACATCGATCCAACACCATGACTCGTGAAATTGGATGCAGATGGCCAGAGTCAGATCCCGCACTGTAGGAGGCAGTATTTTTCGATTCTGCGTACAGAACGTTACGTAGTACGTCTTTCCTGGTTTCGCTAGATGAGGCAGGCGGCTTCGTGTGACGAAAGTGTCGTTGCCGATCGGCATGTTCTCCATTGTCGACGGCTGAGAGTCGTGTCGTGTTGTTTTCTACTGCGCGTGGATTCGGCGCGCTGAAGCGCGCCGCTACACCAGATCGCGTCGCGCATACGCGATGTTCGCGACGATGCATCCCGCCACGAAGACGGCGATGAGCACGAGCACATCCGCGATCCGCAGCGGCTGCCCTCCGATGATCTGAAACGGATTGAAGTAGTGAAACGGCGAGAAGCGTGAGATCGGCAGCGCCGCCTCCCAGAAACGACCGACGTAATCGACGACGATCATCACGAACGCGAGGAGTCCGCCGATTGCCGCCGCGCTCCCGCCCCGATTCGCAAACGACGCGATCGCGAGCGTCACAGCGCCCCAGGCCAGCACGATGAGACCGAGGTTCAATGCGAGCGAGAGAATCACGCGCGCCTCGGGCGTGCGTACCGACGGCGGCGCAAGTAGAGCGAGTCCGCCCATTGTGCCGGCGATCATGCTGGCGATGCCGGCGATCGTCGCCGTCACGAGAACGATGATCGAGCGATTGATGACGACGCTTCTCGCGAGCGGCCGAGACATCACGAGATCGATGAATTTTGAATCGATCTCCATCGCCGGCTCGCTCCCGATGACGATGGCGATGGCGATGAAGAAGAGGAGCACGACCGGATGTGTGTAACCAAACAAGACCATGCCGCGGAAGGAGAGAGCGGCCATGTTCGTCCACTCTTCCATGAAACTCGGCAGGAGAGCGCCGAGTGTCGAGAATCCTCCCGAATTTTGAATGGCACGCGCCGCGACGATCATCACGATCTGGAAGAGAAACAAAATGAGGCACATGACCGCGAACAGTCCGCGGCGCCGGCGAAGCGAGTGTCCAACGAGTGCGATCAGTTCACTCACGATAAAAGCTCCGCAGGACATCCTCGAGCGCCGGCTCGGTGATCTCCACATCGCGAACCGGCAGCGCCGCCAGAAGCGGAATGAGCGCGCCCGCTTCCCCAGCCACGCGCAGCATCCACTCGTCCGGTTTTCTCTCGATGAAGCTCATGCCCGCCGGTAGCGTCATCGCCTCGACACCGCGCGAGAAATAGACGCGCACTATTCGTCCGCTGAGACGTCGCGCTTCATCGACGCTCGAGAGCAGGACGATCTCGCCTTTGCGGATCACGGCGATGCGATCGCAGACGCGCTCGACTTCCGATAGCACGTGCGACGACATGAACACGGTCCGGCCGCGGCCGCGAAGCTCGAACAGGATCTCGTGCAGTGCGCGTTGCATGAGCGGATCGAGTCCTTCGGTCGGCTCGTCGAGAATCACGAGCTGGGGATCACACTGCAACGCCTGGATCAGGCCGAGTTTTCGTTTCATCCCTGTGCTGTACTCGCGAAGACGACGGCGAAGATCGTCGCGTGCAAGCTCGAGCCGATCGAGAAGCTGCTCTCGATGCGACGGAGCGGTTCCGCTCAGACGCGCCATAAGATCAAGCATCTCCTGCCCGGTCATATCGGAGTAGAAGCCGAGCTCGCCGGGGAGGTATCCAACCAGCGCGCGCGCCTTTCTGCTCTCGCGTTGACAATCGAATCCGAACAGCGCCGCCGATCCTCCGCTCGGACGCAGCAGATCGAGAAGGATGCGGATCGTCGTCGTCTTTCCCGCGCCGTTGAGGCCCAGGAAACCAAAAACCTCACCCGGCATGACTTCGAGCGAGACATCGCGCACAGCGACAAGGGCGCCGTAATTCTTGGATAGATGCCGGAGCGAGATGGCCGGTTGAGAAACCGGCCTCCACGCATTCACACGCGCCGCGCCGTGTCGCGAATCCGCTCCACCAGCAGCTCGCACATCGCCACGGCGAACTTGGCAAGGAGTTGCGGCTCGAAGGCCAACCGCTCCGACAGCGCCTTCTTGTTCCAGGCGCGGACGGTCACCTGCTCCTCTCCCGCTCGCACCGACACCGATCGCGGCGAGTCATCGATGAACGCCACTTCGCCGAGGACATCGCCGGGACCGACGGTGGCGACGACGACGGGTTTGCCGTCGCGAATGGCCACGATGTCGAGATGCCCATCTTCGACCGTGAAGAGCGTCGAATCGACCTCGCCGGCGCGGATGAGAAAGGCGCCTTCGGCCATTCTCTTGACCTCGCTGATGTCTTCGACGCGCTTGCGCTCTTCGTCGGTGAAGTAGCGGAACAGCGGATGGTCCGACTGCGCAGGAAATAGTTTGTTCATTCGCCTCTCATTTCCACGAAATGCGCCACTCGCAATTCGGCTCGCCCTTCGCGAAGCATTGCGTCTGTTCGACGTGCACGTCCCCGACGCCGGTGAGCTCGGCCATCTTCTCGATCCAGCCGGTGGTTCTCGAGCAGCCGGCCATCTCCGACGGAAAATCGATCAGGCTGATGCGCGCGCCATGCGGCGTCTGCTCATCGACGCGCAGCTCCCCGCGATTGTAGAGCGCACTCCACATCTGGCCCGCCTTCGCCAGCAGCGCCGGCGGTGTGAGCACCATGGCGAAGAAGCGATAGATGCCCTTGACCGCGTCGCTGGCCGCTTCTCGTCCAGCGCGTCGCGCGAACTGCTCGACCGGCTCGCCCTTCGCTCTCGCTCCTTCTTCGGTGAAGACATTGAGCATGTGCACTGGAATCGTCTCGGTCGGAAGAATGGGAGCGCGAAATCTCGCCGCGTACTCCGGCGGAAGCTTTCCGTAGACCGTTTCGCGCTGCTGCGGCGTCAAATCGGCCTCGATGAATTTCTGCAGGCTCCGTACAGGAGACCCCTTGACGGTCACACTTTCGTCCACTGGCATGATCGCTACTGGTCGGACCGCGGATTAGCGCCGAGTATAATCCACGGCCTTCAGAGTCGGAGCCGAGCATGGAACAACAGACAAGCGCCGCCGCCGAGGGCGCCACCGCGATCGCAGCCGCCGAAGTGAGCAACGAGCCGAAGATCGGTCCGAAGGACAAGCTCGAAGAGCTCTGCGTCAACACGATTCGATTCCTCTCGGTCGATGCCGTCGAGAAAGCGAAGTCGGGCCATCCCGGTTCGCCGATGGGGATGGCGGATATGGCCTTCGTCCTCTGGACGGAGTTTCTTCGCCACGATCCGAAGGAGCCGCGGTGGCAGGACCGCGATCGCTTCGTGCTCTCCGCGGGCCACGCGTCGATGCTTCTGTACTCACTGCTGCATCTGACCGGCTATCAAGAGATGACGCTCGATCAGTTGCAGCACTTCCGGCAGTGGGGTTCGAAGACGGCGGGCCATCCCGAGTACGGCCACGCCCCGGGGATCGAAGCGACCACCGGACCCCTCGGACAAGGATTTGCCGACGCGGTGGGCATGGGCATCGCGTCGAAGATGATGGCGGCGCGATTCAACGGCGAGGACGAGTTCAAGCCGGTCAGCAACTACATCTATGCGATCTGTTCCGACGGCGATCTGATGGAAGGCATCAGTTCCGAGTCGGCGTCGCTGGCCGGCCATCTCGGTCTCGGCAATCTCATCTATCTCTATGACGACAACTACATCTCGCTCGACGGCGAGACGCGGCTCTCGTTTTCGGAAGACGTGAAGAAGCGCTTCGAAGCGATGCACTGGCACGTGCAGTCGATCGACGGCCACGATCGCAACGCGGTGCGCAAGGCGATCAAGAAGGCACAGAAAGTGACGGATCGTCCGTCGCTGATCATGGCCCGCACGATCATCGGATGGGGCAGTCCGAAATACCACGGCACCTCCCGCGCCCACGGCGAAGCCCTCGGCCCCGACGAGGTGAAGGCGACGAAGGCCGCACTGGGATGGCCGCAGGAGCCGGCGTTCTACATCCCCGATGAAGTGCGCGACGAGTTCGCGCGCAAGACGAAGAAGCTCGCGCGCTCACACAGAGCGTGGGGGAAGGGCCTGACTGAGTGGCGCACAAGGAATCCTGAGCTCGCCGCGGAGTGGGATCGTTACTGGAACCACACACTGCCGGATGGTTTCGAGACGCAGCTCGTCGAAGCGGCGAAGAGCGACAAAGCGGCAGCGACGCGTGATCTCTCCGGTCAGGTGATTCAGAAGCTGGCGGCGATCGCGCCGTTCGTCATCGGAGGGGCGGCGGATCTCTCCACGTCCACAAAGACGAACATCAAAGACGCCGGCAATATCGTCCGCTCGAAGGAAGCGCCGGAGAAACCGCCCGCGCTCGAGGTCTTCAAGGGTCGCAATCTCTACTTCGGAGTGCGCGAGCACTCCATGGGGGCGGAGCTCAACGGCATCACGCTGTATGGGTCGTGGCGCGCGTACGGGTCGACCTTTCTCATCTTCTCCGACTACATGCGTCCGGCGATTCGACTCGCTGCGCTGATGAACATTCCTTCGATCTTCGCCTACACGCACGACTCGGTGTTTCTCGGCGAAGATGGTCCGACGCATCAGTCGGTGGAGCAGCTTTTCTCGCTGCGACTGATCCCGAACATGACGGTGTGGCGTCCCGGCGATGGCGCAGAGACGGCGATGGCCTGGGCGTGGGCGGCGAAGAACAATGAAGGGCCGCAGGTTCTCGTCTTCACACGCCAGAAGCTCGATCCGGTTCCGCGCGGCGAGAGTTTCGATCCGCACACGATCTGGCGCGGCGCATACCCGCTCGACCGTTACGCCGAAGGCGACATCACATTGATTGCAACGGGCTCCGAGTTGCCGCTCGCGGTGAAGACTGCCGACTCGTTGCGATCGCAGGGTACGAGCGTGCGTGTCGTCTCGGCGCCATGTCTCGATCTATTCGATCGTCAGGACGCGTCGTATCAGAATTCGGTGCTGCCCGATCGCAGCCGAGTCGTCGCGATCGAAGCGGGGCGGTCATGGGGTTGGTACAAGTACCTCAACCACGACGCGCTGATCATCGGCATCGATCGTTTCGGCGCCTCGGCACCGTACGAGCAGATCGCCGAGCATCTCGGTTTCACGCCGGAGAAAGTGGCGGAGCGGATTCGCGCATGGATGGGATAGATGCGCCTTCAATGGGTTCTCATTTCACGCATCTGGGCGGAACCCGAATCGGATCATACGAAGTGATGGCGCGTGCTCGGGGCTCGAATGGGCCGTTCAATGTTCACGTGGTCATCTGCACCGCAACAGATTTTCTCGATAAGCGCGGCAGAGTCACCAAAGACGAATCCGCTGCCGTCAAGATCCGAGAGTACTTTCAAGGCTTGATCATCGAGGCGTGCGCTGGCGATCTTCGGTGCGCGAAGTGAACGTGTCCTCGTCGTGCTTGAAGGCAGCGCGGGGCCGAGCGTGAGATCGTTTGGGCTCGCGGCGGCGCGTTCCGGTAATCTCGGCGCGAGTGAAGTTCGACATCATCGGCGAGATCACGGGCGTCGTGACGATCGCAGCCGGGAAAAGTCTGCGCGACCGGCGCCGACTTGCTCGGCGTTATGGTCGAGGCATGTGGCGGAAGATGACGGGCAAGCGACTGTGCGGCTGTCAGATGGGACGATTTGCGAAGCTGAAATTCACTGGTACGAAGCTCATGGCATCGGAAAGAAAGAATTCAAATTCAAAAGGGCGCTCATCCGGTAAGGGGATCAACTCAGCTCTGTCCCGCCCGAAACGCAGTAGTCCGGCGCCGTCAGAAGACGCGGCGCAGGGACACTTTGCCATCTGCGTCCGAAACGACGATTACGAAGCTTCGCTGGAGTTGCGGAAACTCTATCCAGTTCTCGAAGACGATTTCGGCAGTCAGCACGGCATGATCCGCGTCATCGACGAGTCGGGCGAGGACTATTTGTTCCCGAGCGAATACTTCGTCCGGGTGAGCCTTCCGCAGGCCGTTGAAAAGAAACTTCGGAGAATTGCGTAGGCCCCCCGCCCAACTAAGCGCAGCAGCCCGCGCGGTCCGCAACGTGTCTCGCCGCCTAAACGTGGCAGTCGTCTGGCGTGCTAATCTCTCAGCCAGTATGAAGACTGCACTTGTTCTCATTCTGATTGTCGCTGTCGCAGCATCTGCAGCGACCACGCCGAACGTCGCCGAGAAGCTGTCCGCGGCCGCGACGATCGATCGGAATCGCGATCAGCTCACGGCGCTGAGCGACGAGGTCTGGCGCTACGCAGAGACGGCCCTCAAGGAAACGCGTTCGTCGAAAACGCTCGCCGACTTCGCGGAGAAGAACGGATTTCGTGTCACGCGCGGTGTGGCGAACATGCCCACCGCATTCGTCGCGGAATTCGGGGCGGGACGTCCGATCATCGGCATCTTGGGCGAATACGATGCGCTTCCCGGAATCTCGCAGAAAGCGCAGTCCTCGCGCGAAGCGCTCGAGGCGGGCGCGCCCGGCCACGGATGCGGTCACAACCTCTTCGGCGTCGGAAGCCTTGGCGCCGCGATCGCCGTGAAAGAACTGATCGCGGCGGGAAAACTCAACGGCACGATCCGCTTCTTTGGCACGCCGGCGGAGGAAGCGGTGGGTGGGAAACTCTACATGCTTCGCGAGGGCGTGATGAATGGTGTCGACGTGATGCTTTCCTGGCATCCCGCCGACAGGACCGAGGCGGAGACGAAGAGCACGCAAGCGCTGATGGACATCGAGGTCGAATTCCGCGGACGCGCGGCGCACGCCGCGTACGATCCGTGGAACGGGCGCAGTGCCGTCGATGGGCTGGAGATCTTCACGCACGCCGTCAACATGATGCGCGAGCACGTGAAGCCGACCGCGCGGATGCACTACGCCATCGTCAATGGTGGCGATGTCCCGAACGTCGTTCCTGAATATGCGAAGGTGTGGATCTGGCTTCGCGATCTCGAGATGCCGGCGGTCGAGGAGATGTTCGCGCGACTCAAGAAAATGGCCGAAGGCGCAGCGCTCGCCGCGGATGTCACATCCAAGGTCACAGTGCGCGGCGGCGACTGGAACATGAACGTCAACATGACCGGCCAGCGCTTGATGTACTCGAATTTGATGTGGCTCGGACCGATGCAATTCACCAGCGACGAGCAGGAGTTCGCGAAGGCGATTCAGCGCGCGACGAACGTGCCCGAGAAGGGGCTGAATCCCGACGTCAAACCGTTCGAGACGAATCCTGGACCGGCCGAGGGCGGATCGACGGATGTCGGCGATGTCAGTTGGAAGATCCCGACGATCACCATGCAGGCCGTGACCGCGCCGGTCGACACGCCGTGGCACGGATGGCCGGTCGTCGCGTGCGGCGGCATGTCGATCGGTCACAAAGGAATGATCTACGCGGCGAAAGCGCTCGCCGCGACGATGATCGATCTCTACAAGAATCCGAAGAACATCGAGGAGATCCGCCGCGAGTTCGCCGAGGATGTGAAAGAAAGCAAGTTCCGGTCGTACATTCCGGAAGGGCCGCCGGTTCTTCCACCGTCGCGATAGTCTGCACTGCCGCCAGAGCCAGCCGCACTTGAGTCACAACGACCGGACGTTTCGCGTATCCGAAGTTCACAAGCTCGAAGATCCGGAGCGACTGAAGTGGCTGCCGGTCGATGACGTCGTCTCTGCGCTGAACCTGCGCTCTGACATGACCGTCGCCGACATCGGCGCGGGGACCGGCTATTTCGCGATTCCGATCGCGCGCCTCGTGCGCCGTGTTTACGCGGTCGACTTTCAGCGCGAGATGCTCGATCTGTTGCGCGCCAAGCTGGAAGCGCGTTCGAACATCGAGCTTGTCGAAGGCG
>DASYUK010000387.1:0-1987 GCA_036001325.1 Thermoanaerobaculia bacterium | reverse complement strand
CGCGAGGGCTTCGCGATGCGTCAATCGCAACGGGTGTTCTGGCGCGAGCCTGCGTGGTGGCTCTGGTGGTATCCGCGGTCGTTGCGCCGGAGCGGCAATGTCTGGGGAAGACTGCCTGTCGCCGTGCGGTATCTCCGCGGGGCAGTACTCGTGCTGGTTCTCGTTCCGATGGTCTACGTTCCTCTGCGGCTGCATTTCGCCGAGGGGCACGCTTTCAATTTCTACTGGCGTCCAACCGCGTTCACGATCGAGCTTTCGGTTCTCATGTCGATGGTAGCGATTTGGGCCGGCCTGGCAGTTCGCGCCCGGCGCGATCTCAAGCGAGGCGGTCTCGCTCCGGCGGATGCGTTTCGGGTCATGTACACAATTCCGGCGAGTCGTGCGAGTTTCTGGGCCCGACCGCACATCGCGCCGATTCTCGCGCCCGCACCGGCGGAGACAACGGCGCGGTCGGATTCACCGCACGACTACCTGCAATCGATCCGGCGGGACGCCGATACGCTTTCCGGTCCATTGCGGCCGCTCGCCGCTGAGGCAGCAGTCGCCGCGCGGCAGCTCGTCGACGCAATCGAGCACGCGGAGCGGCAGATCGCCGACCTCGCGCGGAGCATCGAGCCGGGCGAAGAGGAGCGTCTCGCCGACAAGATTGCGGCGCTCGGTGCAGTCGAGGAGTACGCACCGATGCGATCGCTCCTGGAAAAGCAACTGCAACTCGTGCGCGAAATGTCAGCGCGCATCGAAGACGCAAAGGAAAGACGAAATCGCCGAGGGGAGATGCTAAAGACGCTGTCGCTTCACGTGGCGTCGCTTCGCGCGCGTCTGGTCCAAACGACGCCATCGGAAGTGCGACTGCTCAGCGACAAAGTGCGCGCGCTTTGCGACGAGATCGAGACGCAGGCGCACACGGTCAGCGACAGCAGCTCTGCCGGCCCGGACCTGAAGACGATCGAGCGCAGCTCCGCATGAGTTCGAAGATGAGCGAATCAGTGATCAACGTGTCGAATCTGACGCGCCGCTTCGGTGCCACGACAGCCCTGGACTCGGTGAGCTTGTCCATGCCACGCGGAGCGGTCTACGGCCTCGTCGGCGCAAACGGAGCGGGCAAGACGACGCTCATCAAACATATTCTGGGTCTGCTGCGGGCGCAGAGCGGCTCGGTGCGCGTCTTCGGCCTTGATCCCGTCGCCGATCCGGTCGGTGTTCTGTCGCGCATCGGCTATCTCTCCGAGGAGAGGGATCTTCCCGGTTGGATGCGCGTCGATGAGCTCATTCGCTACTCGCGCGCGTTCTATCCCGCCTGGGACGATGCTTACGCGGAGGAGTTGCGGCAAACGTTCGCACTCGACCCGACGGCGAAAATCAAGAGCCTCTCCAGGGGGCAGAAGGCGCGAGTAGGACTGCTCATCGCGTTGGCCTATCGACCCGAATTACTCGTGCTTGATGAACCTTCGTCGGGTCTCGATCCCATCGTTCGCCGCGACATTCTCGGTGCGGTCATTCGCACGATCGCCGATGAAGGCCGCACGGTTCTCTTTTCGTCTCACTTGTTGGAGGAAGTGGAGCAGGTGGCGGATCACGTCACGATGATCAGCCAGGGCAGGATCGTTCTGAGCGCGCCGCTGAACGACATCAAGGAATCGCATCGCGTCGACGGACGCGTCCCTTCGCTCGATGAGATTTTCGTCGGACATGTCGGGATGTCTGCGGCGCAAGACTCGGACGCGTGATCATGCGCTCGCACGCTGCGGCAATCGCCTGGGAATTCCGGCAGCGGCATCGTTGGGGACTGTTCGCTCTGCTCGCCTACCTGTTCGTGCTCGCGATCATCAGGATCTTCTTCCTCGAGCCGGGGGGACGCGTCAACTTTGAAAACGCCGAGAGTTTTGCGTGGGCAGTCATCGTGCCGCTGACGTCGACGTTCATGTATTTCCTCGCGGTCTTCAGCGACGGACTTTCCGGTGACATCGCCGCGCGCCAATCGATCTAT
>DASYUK010000386.1:0-3193 GCA_036001325.1 Thermoanaerobaculia bacterium | reverse complement strand
CGATTATCTGGAGCGATGGAAGGAGCAGACCGGCATTTCGACCGAGCTGATGATCGACGGCGATCTGCGCGTGCGTCCGGCCGTCGAGCTGCAGCTCGTCCGCATCGTTCAGGAAGCGTTGACGAATGTGCGCAAGCACGCACGCGCATCGCGAGTGACCGTGGCGCTGCACAAGACGGCGGGCCGCATCGTCGCGACAGTAACGGACGACGGAATCGGCTTCGATCCCTCCGCGAAGATACGCGGCGATTTCCCACGCCTCGGTCTGGCAACGATGCGCGAGCGTGCCGAAAGCGTCGGCGGCAGCGTGGCGGTCGAGAGCACGCGCGGCGCGGGTACGACCGTGCGCTTCGAGCTTCCGCTCGAGGATCAGGCTGTCACGTCGTAATAGAATTTCCTGAGCACGTTCTCGGCGAGCTGCAGCCGGAAATCGCGTGACCCGCGGACATCGGTGATCGGCGTGATCTCTTCCTTCGCAATCGCGCCGGCGTCTTCGAGAGTGTCAAGCGAGAACGATTTGCCGGCGAGGAACGACTCGGTGCGCGGCAGGCGCAGCACCATCGGTCCGACGCCGCCGTACGCGATGCGAATCGCGTCGATGCGATCGCCGGCGCGACGCATGAGCATCGCCGCGGTAAACGAGGAGATGTCGAGATGCGAGCGCTTCGAGATCTTGTACAGACGCAGCGTGTCGCCGCGCGACGGCAGCGGGATGACGATGCGTGTGATGATCTCGTCCGCGGCGAGGTCGAGTGTCTTGTAGCCGCGATAGAACGAGGTGATGGGGACGGTGCGTGTGCCGGCTCGACCATTCAGCTCCAGATGCGCGTCCGTGACGTAGAGAAACGGTAGCGTGTCGGCGATCGGTGACGCGTTGGCGATGTTCCCGGCCAGCGTCCCTGCATTCTTGATCTGCGGCGAGCCGAAGCGATCGAGGACTTGGGCGAGCTCCGGCACTTTGTCGCGCACGAACTCTTCAAGCTGCGTGAGCGACACGCGGCCACCGACGCGAAGCTGACCGCCCTGAACGCTCAGCTCACCCAGGCCGTCGATGCCGTCGAGACTCAACACGGCGTCCGGTGTGAAGCCGCGCTTGTTGCACCAGACGCCGAAGTCGGTGGCGCCCTGAACGATGACGCATTTCGGGTTGGCGGCTTTGAATTCGATCGCGTCTTTCAGCGCAACCGGTTTGAAGAAGTTACCGGCACGCAGCGGCTCGCACTCGATTGCCGCGAACTCGCCCAACATTTCATTCGATGGATACAGGTCTTCGATCGTCGGCTGGTTCTGCACTTCGCACGCAGCCTTGATGATCGGCTCATATCCAGTGCAGCGACACAAATTACCGGTCAGCGCGGCGCGAACCTCCCGAGGACCGAGGACCGAGGACCGAGGACGTTCGTACATCGCGGCCATGGCCATGATGAATCCCGGAGTGCAGTAGCCGCACTGCGCTCCGTGGCATCGCACCATCGCCTCCTGCACCGGCGTGAGGCCGTGGGAGGAGAGCCCTTCCACGCTGACGACATGCGTGCAATCGAGTTGAAACAAAAACATGATGCAGGAGTTGATCGGCCGGTATCGCAGCACTCCGTTCTCGCGGCGCCCGATCAGGACGGTGCACGCGCCGCAATCGCCTTCCTCGCAGACGATCTTCGTTCCTGTCGCGCGAAGGTCGTAGCGCAGATAGCGCGACAGCGACTGTAACGCGTCATCGGCGCTGATCGTTTGCCGCTGGCCGTTCAGATAGAAAACAACCGAGTCGCGCACGAGGTCGTTGATTTTACCTGCGTCGGCCGACGATCGCCGCCACGATCGCGATCGCCAGGCCGCCGATCAGCGGAACGAGCATTCCCGGCCGGACGCTGTGCTGTCGTTGCGCCAACTGACCGACGATCCACGGAAAGAGCATGCCGCCGATCAGCCCCATCGCGAAGAGCAGGCCGAAGATCGTTCCCGCCAGATGCTCGTACCGATCGGCGGCGATGGCGAGAGTCGTCGGATAGATCGCAGCGAACGACAGGCCGATGATGATCACCCCCGCGGCGATGACCGCGATCTCGTGCGACGCCAGCATGACCGTGCAGCCGATCGCCGAGCCGATGCCGCTCGCCAGGATCAGTCTCGCCTTCGTCACGTACTGCAGGAGCTTCGCGCTGACGAACCGTCCCAGCATCATCGCCGCCCAATAGAAGGCGAGGATCCACGTGGCGGTTGTCGGCTGCGCGCCGATCGACACGACGTAAGTCGACGTCCAACCGCCGATCGTCGACTCGTTCCCCGACTGAAAGAAGAGAATGACGCCGAACAGGAGAACTCCCGGTATGCGCACTGCCTTGATCGACGCCAGAAAAGAGAACCCAACCGCTTCACGCGGCGGCGGAAACGCCATCAGCAGATAAGCGACCGCGCACACCGCGGCGAGTGTCGCGGCGATCAACAGCAACTGCGGGATCGACATCATGCCGGTGATGCTTGCGGCGAGGAGCGGAATGAAGAGCGCGCCGAAGCCGAAGAAGATGCCGAGGACATTGAGCATCGATCCGCGATTCTGGGGATAGAGGTCGGCGACGAGTGCATTCGCCGATGTGTTCAAGCCTCCTCCGCCGAAGCCGAGCGTCGCCGCCGCGATGAGAGCGGCAGAGAACGAGTGGGCGAAGGCCAACACCGCCAGCGCAAATGCGACGAATGCGGCAGACACCATGAGTACGAGCTTGTTGCCGAAGCTGTCGATCAGGGGGCCGACGATGATCGTCGACAGAAACACGCCAAAGAACAGCATCGAGAAGATGTCGCCCTGCTGCGCGAGATTCACGCCCAGCCGGCCGCGCATTTCGGGAAGCCCGAACAGCGCGCCGAGAATCGCCAGGACAATGCCGAACACGAACATCCCCGCGCAGGCACCCCAGAAGAGCCGCTGTCGATTCATCGCCGCAACGCCTCTTCATATGCCGCGAACACCTTCTTGTTGTTGTCAGCGGGAATCCCCGGAACGTTCGGCGAGACGAATGTCGGCGACTCGATGCCGCGCCTGGCCAGCTCCTTCGCTACCTCCGCCACGATCGACATGGCGATCGTCACGAATGCCACGGTCGATCCGGCCGCGACGGGCGCCTTCCAGCCGTCGACGTCGACGAGCGCGTCCCGCGCCGGAACGCAGTTGTCGATGACGACATCGGCGAGATCGGACAAC
>DASYUK010000385.1:0-3614 GCA_036001325.1 Thermoanaerobaculia bacterium | reverse complement strand
CGGATGCGACGGCCTCGTCATCGAGAATTTCGGCGACCGTCCGTTCTTCGCCACGCGCGTGCCGCCGGAGACGATCGCATCGATGACGCGCGTGATCTGCGCGCTATCGGAAGTGCGTTTACCGATCGGCGTCAATGTGCTGCGCAACGATGCGCGCTCTGCTTTAGCGATCGCCGCAGCAGTCGGCGCCGCATTCATCCGCGTCAACGTCCATACGGGGGCGATGGTGACGGACCAGGGCATCATCGAAGGCGAGGCCGCCGGGACGTTGCGGTATCGCAGTCGCATCGCGCCTGATGTGGCGATCTTCGCCGACACCCAGGTGAAGCACGCTGCGCCGCTGGCAAACGTCGACGTCATTCAGTCGGCGAAGGATCTGCGCCTGCGCGGCCTCGCCGACGCGATCATCATCACTGGCGCGGAGACCGGCGCCGCTACGGATCCGCATCATCTCCAGATGCTGCGCGGCGCGGTCGACGCGCCGCTCATCATCGGCAGCGGGATCGACGAGACAAATGCCGCGACGTTCGCGGATGCCGACGGCGCAATCGTCGGCACCGCGCTCAAGCGCGACGCCGACGTCGAAGCGGAAGTCGATCAGTCTCGCGTCGAACGGATCGTCCGCGCCTTCAAACTGCGCGGCGGCCCGTGATCAACTGGACGATCAGCACGATCACTGCGATCACGAGCAGGGCATGAATGAGACTTCCGCCGAAGTGAAAGGCGAAGCCGCCCAGCCACAGAATCACCAGGATCACGATGATCAGCCAGAGCAGATTTCCCATGCTCTGCTCTGGCTGCTAGAAAAGTGCCACTGAAGAATGTGGCGCCGCCGATCGCGGCGGCGAGCGCCGGCGAATCGCCGGCGCCACACTACATCGTGTCCTTGGAATTGATGTCGACCGTGATCATGAAGCCGTTCGTGCCGTGATACTCGAACGCCTTGTCGCCGACGCGATAGGCCTCTGTCTTGTTCGGCATCAGGATGAAGCCATCGTTGCGCGGAGCGCCCCAGTACTTGAGATTACTGATCACGATTGGATCATCCGTATTGCCTTGAGGCCGTGTCAGGATGACTTCCGCCGTCTTTCCAGCATCGAGTCGCGCGGCGGCCATGTCTTTGTTTGCCTGCCACGCAATCGGCGCGTCATCGGCGACCTTGAACGAGCTCCATTTCACCGGGAACAGTTTGCCAAGAGCGGCTGTGATCCCTTCACGCTGCGCTTTCGTCACCGACGGATCGAAGGTCAACACGGCCCAATCCATCTGACCCTTCGAGAAATCGCCGCCGAGATCGCCCGCGACCCAGAACTTCGCGCCGGCGAGATCGGTTGTGCCGTAATTGCCGCGGTTCACTTTGTAAGCCATGTTGAAGCGGCAGTAGTGAGTCGCATGCCCCTGATGCTCGGCATGGCCCGCCGGTGCAGAATTGAAGTAGCACTGACAGAACATCGGACAACTGCATGCTTCAATGGCGGTGGCGTTCATCGACCAGTCGGGCGCTTTCGCTTTTTCGTCAGCAGGGGCGACGGCGACAGCGAGGGCGACGACCGAGGCGATGAGGAATAGACGGACGATGGTCCGGCTGTGCATAGAAGTCCTCCTTTGGACGGTTGGGGGGACATTCTATGTCCGAAGCGACCGGAAAGCTATTCGCCTTCGTTCGGGTCGACGGTCGCAGACGCCGTCAGTTCCGCCGACGCCGCAGCGTAAGTCGGCAGCTCAGTCGCAACCGCCGGCACGTGCTTGTCGACGACGTCGCGCGTGTCGAACACACCGAGCTTTTCCATCAGAAACTCGAACTTCTTCTCCAGCGCGTCGACGATCGGTTGTTTGTTCTGCGGCGGCAGCTCCCACATCTTCCGCTTGAAGGGTCCGAGGGCCTTCTTGCGAGTTTTGTAGACGAATTGCTCGTCGGTCTCGCCGGCCTTCCGCTCATCGGCGGCGTTGGCGAAGCAGAATTGCCGGATCTCTTCTTTCATCTCCGCCGGCAGCGCCGGCGCGTCGAGGATCATGTTCTGGAAGCCGGTGGCGAGATGAATCTCGACCGCGTTCGATTCGGGGAACTTGTTGAAGACTTCCTCTGGCAGCGTCGAAGCACCATGCTGGACGGAGCCAGCAATGCCGTATTCCTTGCGGCAGATCTCCGTGACTTCGCGCAGCACGTTGAAGTCGATCTTCGCCTGCGCGATCGTTCCGTCGGGCAATGGAACACCGCCGTGCGATGTGCCGGTCTGCACGGAGATCTTCGAGATGCCGTTGACGCCATCGAGGCGGCGCTTGAGGCCTTCCATGTAAGCGCGCACTTCGTCAGGCTGCGTGTTGTACTTGCCGACTTCGCCGATCTCGCCGCCGACCGAGACGTCGATCCCTTGCGGCTGTCTCGCGCGGATGTGGCGCGTCAGATGCGCGGTGTTCTCGTAGTTATTGCGCTGCTGTTCGTCGCGCGTCGGAAATGAGAGATCGACGAGCGTCGATGTGTCGATGTCGATGTTGTAGAACTCCGCCGCCAGCGCCTCGTCGATCAGCGATTCCAGCGCCTTGATCTCGCTCTGGCGTCCTTCTTCGGTGGCCCACTTTTTCGCGCTGGCCTGGAAGTGATCGCCCTGGATGAAGACCGGACCTTTGTAGCCTTCGCGCATGGCTGCGGCGAGCACGCACGCCGCGTATTCGGCAGGTCGCTGCTCGGTGTAGCCAATCTCCGAGCGCGCGATCTCGAAGATGAACGGTCCAACCTCATGTCTCATCGCGGCGCGGAAGAGAGCGCGCGCCGAATCGTATGTGAGCGCGCGGATGTTGAACGCCGGCACCGTGAATCGCTTACGGATCTCGCCGCGCCCGAGCGCCATGTAAAGCGGAAAGATCGACGACGAGATCGCGCCGCTCTTGCGCGCGCGGAGATGAATCTGTTGGCGCGCGCCGGCCTTCGCTTTGTCATCGCCGAATACGGCCGTGAAGGCGAGTTGATCGATCTCGTGAGCCATTGAGTGCGTGCAATTCTAGCGCGCGACGCCTACGTGCGAACGGATCTGCTCAATCAGATGCATGACGTCGAACGGCTTCATGATGGCGCCGGCAGCACCGAACCGCGCAATCTCATCCGGCTCGACCGGCTCGCCGCTCAGGATCAGGATCGGCACCTTCTTCAGACCGGCTTCGTCGCGCAGCGCGCGAACGACTTCGCTGCCGGACATTCCGGGCATGTTCTTGTCGAGCAGGATGAGGTCGGGAGTCTGCTTCTGCACAGCAGCGATCGCTTCCGGACCGGTGCTGGCCACGCGCGCCTCGAAGCCGAACTCGCGAAGAACGGTACGCATCAGCGTCAGAATGGGAACGTCATCGTCGACGACGAGGATGACCGGTTTAGTATTCATTGGACGATTCACAGCGGACGTAAATGTAGTATAGGACCGATGGCCATTCGACACGATCGCAAAGTCTCGATTCTCGACGTCATGGGACCGGTGATGGTCGGACCTTCCAGCTCGCATACCGCCGGAACCGCGCGCCTGGGTCGCGTCGCACACGAGATCCTCGACGAAGATCCGGTCGACGTGAAGTTCTTCCTTCATCCGCCGCTCGCGGCGACGTATCGCGGTCACGGTTCCGACTTC
>DASYUK010000384.1:0-2105 GCA_036001325.1 Thermoanaerobaculia bacterium | reverse complement strand
GATGTTGCGACCCGACGGCGTGTAGTACTTCGACGTCGTGAGCGCGAGGCCGGCTCCGTACTGGAGTGTGTAGACGCTCTGCACGAGCCCTTTGCCCCAGCTCGTCTCGCCGACGACGAGACCGCGATCGTGATCCTGGATCGCGCCGGCGACGATCTCCGACGCCGATGCGCTGCCGCGGTTCACGAGAATGACGAGCGGCACGTTGAGTCGTTCGTGCTTGCCGGGCGCGACGTAATCCTGCGCGGAATCGGCGGTGCGACCTTTCGTGTAGACGATCATCTGTCCCTTCTCGAGGAAGTGATCGGCGACGCCGACCGCGGCATCGAGCAGACCGCCGGGATTCTGGCGCAGGTCGAGGACGAGCCTCTGCATCCCCTGCGGCTTGAGCTTATCGATCGCTTCGTCGAGCTCGCGAACCGTCGTCGACGTGAAGTCTTTGATCTTCACGTAGCCGACGCCGGGACGAAGCATGAGTACGTTCGAAATCGAGTTCGTCGGAATGGCAGCGCGGATGATCGTCAGCGGGATCGGTTCCTTGATTCCGACGCGGATGATCTTGATATGAACTGTGGTTCCCTTCGGCCCTTTGAGACGCTTGACGACGTCGTCGAGTGGCAGGTCGTCCGTCGGTGTACCTTCCACTTCGGAGATCACATCGCCGGCGCGGATGCCGAGCCGCGCGGCGGGCGTCCCTTCGAGCGGTGTGATGACCGTGACCTGATCGTTGCGCTTCGTCACGAGAATGCCCAGACCGTAGAAGGTCCCCTTCTGGCGGTCCTGCATGTCCGAGTACTCTTTCGGCTCGAGGAACGAGGTGTGCGGATCGAGTGTCCGGAGCATCCCGTCGATCGATGAATAGACGAACTTGTCCGAGCCGATGTCTTCAGCGGACCAGGCCGTCACCGCGCCGAGGAGGTCGGTGTACTCCTTGAGTCGCTTGTGCAGATCGCTCTGCATCGGAGCGCCGAAGAGTCGATTCCCGTAGAATCCGCCGGCGAGCGTGGCACCGACGAGGGTGACGAGCAGCGTCAGCGAGAACGTCCATTTGTGCGTCTTCTGAATGGTGGCCATGGTCGTTGTTGTAACGTGATTATAAGGGCGGAGTATTCACCGGCGGCGGTCTGTTCACTTTCCCGTCACCTCGAGTGAGTGAGGTTCTATGTTCGGTCTCGGCGTTCCGGAGTTGGTTCTCATCTTCATCGTCGCGCTCATTGTCTTCGGCCCGAAGCGCCTTCCGGAGATCGGACGCACCCTCGGAAAAGCTCTCGGCGAATTCAAGAAGGCGACCGATGATCTGAAGAATACCGTCGAGCGCGAGGTGCGCCTCGATGAGCTGCGACAGATCTCGCCGCCGATGATCACGCCGGTCGAGACGGTATCAAGGACTGAGCCAGCGCCTCCGGCCATTGCCGAAGGGCCTTCGAATCCTTCCGAGTCGTGACCGAATCGGCATTCGAGTCGACCGCTGAAGCCGAGGATCCCGAGCGCGAGCTTCAGAAGATGTCGTTCCTCGAGCACCTCGAGGAACTGCGCAAACGGCTGCTCTTCTCATTCATCGCGATCGCTGTCGGCTTCGCCGTCTGCTGGCGCTACGCCGATGCGATCTTCACGTGGATGGAACAGCCGCTCGCGCAGTTTCTGCCACCGGGCGACAAGCTCGCGTACACGCGGCTGACCGGTCCGTTTTTCCTCTACATGAAGGTGGCGTTCTTCGCCGGACTGTTTCTGGCGTCGCCGCTCGTGCTGCACCAGCTCTGGCTCTTCATCGCGCCGGGCCTGTACAAGAAAGAGCGGCGCTACGCAACGCCGTTCATCATCTTCGCATCACTCTTCTTCATCGCCGGCGGTTACTTCGGATTCCGCTGGATCCTGCCCGCGACGTGCGGTTTCTTCCTCGAGACGGGAAAGAACTTCAAGCAGGTCGTGACGATCGACGACTACTTCTCGTTCGCGAGCATGATCATCCTGGCGACGGGCCTGGTCTTCGAGACTCCGATCCTCATCTTCTTCCTGGCGCGCCTCGGCATCGTCACGCCGGCGTTCCTGATGCAGAAGGCGAAGTACGCGATCGTGCTGTCGTTCATCATCGCCGCCGTCGTGAC
>DASYUK010000383.1:0-1734 GCA_036001325.1 Thermoanaerobaculia bacterium | reverse complement strand
CGCGCTCATCACAGCGACGAGTCCTCTCGGCACGCGGATCGTCGCCTCGTACGGGAAACGCACTTGCGGCGAGTCCTGAATCGGCACCCACGATCGGGCGTTGATCGATTCCGATTGCGACAGCAGGTACGGTTGCTTCTTTCCAGCGGTCTGCGCCGGGTCGAGCCATTGCAGCGCGCCGGCGTTCGGACTCGTCTCGTATTCGATCGTCACCGATCTCGCTCCCGGCGGAACGTCGATCATCAACGGAGCGCCGAGGACTGGATCGGAATTGCCCAGTGTGTAGGGCGCGCTGACTCTGCGAATCGTGAGGTCGTGCGTGTCGAGCGTGAGCTGCGACCGGCCGCTGACCTGCAACGTTGCTGATCCAATCAGCTTCTTCTTCTCGAAATCGACCGTCAGATCGAGCGCGAGGTGGTCGACACGAGCCTGCTCGGGATTCGCGTACGAGTGCGGGTCATGCTTGATGTGGGTGACAGGCGCCGCGCCTGTCCGGACAGGCGCGGGCGCCTGTCCTCCACAGCTCAACGCAAAGAGCAACGCAACCGCGAGTCTTTTCACTTCACCGTTCGCAGGACGTTGAACTTCATCAGCTCTTGGAAGGTGATTGTCGAGTCGAGGTCCTCGCGCGCGAGCCGCAGCGCCTGGTGCAGACCCTCGAGGATCATCTCCATCCAGAACGCCTGCTCCTCATCGCGTTCGGCCTGAACGTACTTCGCGGCCGTCTCGGCGAGCTTCGGCACGCGTTTCAGTTCCGCAAAATGTTTCGCGAACGGCAACTCGTCCGACAGCGTGATCTTGTTTCCTTCCATGAACCAGGCGAGGATCATGTCGTAGTTCGGCTCCTGTCGCTTGTCGCGCGGCGGCTCCTCGCGCTTGGGCGACTCCTTCTTGATCTGTTGCCGGCGCCGTCCGGCGAAGACATCATCGAGATCGTCCTGCTCGACTTCGTAGCGGCGCTCGCTGCCGCGCGTGCCGGCGCGCTCGACCGGCGGGAACTTCTGTTCGAATAGTTTCGAGACGGCGGTGCCGATCAGTTTCCTGGCCACGACCTCCGCGCCCTGCTGCTCGCCTTCGTAAACCATCTCCACTTTGCCGGTGATCGCCGGAAGCACCATCGCCAGATCGGAGAGGCGCGGGAAGACGTAGCGGTCGCCCGTGAGCGCCGCGCGACGCTCGAGATTCGACTGCAGCAGCTCGATCGCCGCAATCGTCAATCGCGCGGAAACGCCCGACGACTGGTCGACGAGCTCCGATTCCCGCGCTGCGAAGGCGATGTTCTCGACGAGATCGCGAACGTAGGGCGGGATCTCGACCGTGACCGGCGTATCGCGGCTGGTCCAGGCTTCCTGTTCGGTGATGTGCCGCGCGGTCTCGATCTTCTGTGGGTAGTGCGTAAGGATCTGCGAGTCGATTCGATCCTTCAGCGGCGTGATGATATTTCCTCGGCTCGTGTAATCCTCGGGGTTCGCGCTGAAGACGAGGACGATGTCCATCGGGATGCGCACTGGAAATCCGCGGATCTGCAGATCGCGCTCTTCGAGGATGTTCAGCAACGCGACCTGAATGCGCGGCGCCAGATCGGGAAGCTCGTTGATGGCGAAGATGCCGCGATTCGTGCGCGGGATGATGCCGTAGTGGATCACTTCTTCATCGGCGTAGGTCAGCCGCTGATTGGCCGCCTTGATCGGATCGATGTCGCCGACGAGATCGGCGACCGTGACGTCGGGCGTG
>DASYUK010000382.1:0-1973 GCA_036001325.1 Thermoanaerobaculia bacterium | reverse complement strand
CGTGGGCCTCTTGGCCTGAGGCCCCCGATACCTACGACCTACGACCCACGACCGTATAGACTCCCGCGCCATTTGACCAAGCACGATCCCTACGCAGCGCTAAAAGTAAAAAACTTCCTCTGGCTGATCCTCAGCTACGCGACGTCGACTGTCGCGCGCGAGGGGCAGATCGTCGTGGTGAGCTGGCAGGTCTACGAGGTCACACGCGATCCGCTTTCGCTCGGCATGATCGGTCTCGCGGAAGCGCTGCCGTTCATCGCTGTGGCCCTTTATGCGGGACACATCGCCGATCGAGCGCCGCGGCGACCGATTGCGCTCGCCGGCACATTCGGTGTCTTCCTGTCGGCAGTCGCGCTGCTTCTGTTCACCACGACGGGAATGATTGCGCGCGGGCACGTCTGGCCGATCTATCTTGTGATTTTTCTGAGCGGAATCGCGCGCAGTTTCACTCGACCGGCATTCAGCGCGCTCTCCGCCGAGTTGGTATCGCGCGAGATTTATCCAAACGCTGTGGCATGGCGCAGCTCGACGTGGCAGTTCGCCGCGGTTCTCGGCCCGGCGCTCGGCGGATTGGTCTACGGATTCGGTGGACCGACGGTCGCGTACCTCGGAGTCAGCGTGCTCATGGCGGCCTCGCTCGTCGCGCTCTGGCTCATCGAACACAACGTGCGGCCGGAGGTCGCTGCCGACATGCCGATCAGCGAGAGCCTTCGCCAGGGAATCAAGTTTCTGATCAGTCAGCCGGTGCTGCTCGGCGCGATGACGCTCGATCTCTTTTCGGTTCTTTTCGGCGGAGCGGTCGCGCTCCTGCCGATCTTCGCGCGAATTCTCGGCGCCGGACCGCAAGGTCTCGGCGTCCTTCGCGCGGCGCCCGCGATCGGCTCGCTGATCACGGGCATCATCGTCGCGCATCGTCCGCCGATGCGACGCACAGGCGCAGCGCTCTTCGCCTCGGTTGCGATCTTCGGCCTGACGATGATCGGTTTCGCGTTCTCGCGCAATTTTCTTCTCTCGCTCGCTCTCTTGACGGTCAGCGGCATGGCCGACAACGTGAGTGTCATCATCCGCGGCACGCTGTTGCAGACGCTGACGCCAACGCATCTTCTCGGACGAGTCTCATCGGTCAATCAGGTCTTCATCGGAGCCTCGAACGAGATCGGTGCGTTCGAGTCGGGCGTGGTGGCGCGGTTGATGGGAACTGTTCCCTCCGTGATCTTCGGCGGCTGCATGACGCTGGTCGTCGTGGCATTGACGATGTGGATGTCGCCGCAGTTGCGAAAGATGAGGGAAATCGGGTCGTAGGTCGTAGGTCGTGGGTACCGGGGGCTGCATCGCAAGAACGCTGAAGCCCCCGATACATACGACCCACGACCCACCACCTGTAGAGTTTCTTGACGTCCCCTGTACCCTGACAACAATGCGAGCGATGTTGCTGCGCGAGCCGCGAGCGCGACTTGAACTCGTCGACGTGCCGGCGCCGAAGCCACGTGACGGCCAGATCCTCATCCGCGTCAGCGTCTGCGCGGTCTGTCGCACCGATCTGCACGTCGTCGACGGCGAGCTGCAGGATCCGAAGCTGCCGCTCATCGTCGGTCATCAGTTCGTCGGTACGGTCGAAGGATCGGGAGAGCGCGTCGGCGTGCCGTGGCTCGGATGGACAGACGGCGAGTGTGTCTACTGCCGAAGCGGTCGCGAGAATCTCTGCGATCGCGCGCTTTTTACCGGCTATACGATCGACGGCGGTTATGCAGAGTACGCGGTCGCCGACGAGCGATTTTGCTTTTCGCTGCCTGAAACCTACAGCGACGAGGAAGCGGCGCCGCTGCTGTGCGCGGGCCTCATCGGATTTCGCGCCTACCGGATGACCGGCGACGCGCGCCGCATCGGTTTCTACGGCTTCGGTTCGTCCGCGCAGATTCTCGCCCAACTCGCGCGGGCGGAAGGGCGGGAAGTGTTTGCGTTCACGCGAGCCG
>DASYUK010000381.1:0-4592 GCA_036001325.1 Thermoanaerobaculia bacterium | reverse complement strand
ACTGCATGACGCCGCCGATCCGGCCTGCTTCGTCATCGAAGCGCGCGACGGCACGCGCGTCGGCATCGCCAGCGATCTCGGATACACGGATGAAACCGTGGTCCAGCACATGCGCGATTGCGACGGTCTCTTCTTCGAGGCGAACCACGACATCGACATGCTGCGCATGGGTACGTATCCATGGAGTCTCAAGCGCCGGATCATGTCGCGCTTCGGCCATCTCTCGAACGATGACGCGATGTTCGCCGTGCAGCGCATGATGGGAGCGAAGCTGAAAACGCTCTGCATGATCCATCTGTCGGAGAGAAACAATCACGAATCGATCGTGCGCGATCTGGCGAATCGCCTGCTGCAACGGAATGGCGTACAGCTCGAGCTCGGGATCGCCAAGCAGTTTCAGCCGACTGGTATGTTCGAGATCAAGCGCCGCGCAACGCCGCGCAGGCCGATGATCCCCGCCGGCGCCCAGATGGCGCTTTTTTGAGGGATGAGGGATGAGGGATGAGGGCTGAATGTTCTTGATTGTTCATCCTTCATCCTTCATCCTTCATCCTTCATGAAAGCTACAGTCATCATTGAACTTAAGCCCTCCGTCCTCGACCCTGGAGGCAAGGCCATCCAGCATTCACTCAAATCCCTCGGGTTCGCCGGCGTGGAAGATGTACGGGTGGGGAAGTTGTTTCGAATAACGCTTGCGGAAAGTGGGCAGACCAGAGGAGACGTGGAAACCCAGCTTCGTCAAATGTGCGAGAGACTCCTCGCGAACACGGTCATCGAAAACTTCTCCTACACACTCGAGGAGTAAGCTCAGCGCACTCGGTCTGCTCACCTTCTCCGCGGCATTCTCCCTGCTCGCCGCTGATCCGCGTTCTCTACCTGTCGCACCCACGCGCGATTCGAAAGTCGTCCGTCGCTGGTCGATCTCCGGCAGTCCGCGCGGCGTCGCTGTCGGCAATGGCGTGATTTACGTCGGCCTCGCCGACAAGCAGGCCGTCGACGTCATCGACAGCAGGAGCGGTGCGGTCCTGCGCGAGCTCGTGCTCGACTCCGCCGAGATCGCCGCGACCAAAGAGCTCGTCACACTGCGCCTCAGTCGCGACAAGAGTCGCCTCTACATCGCGAATGGCAGCGACGAAAGCGCGACGATTCTCTCGCTCCCCAACCTCGCCGTGATTCGCGAGATCACGATCGAGGGCGAAGCGATCCGCGACGCGGTTCCCGATCCAAACGGCCGCTACCTCTATCTTCTCGGCCGGCGCGTGCATGTCTTCGACGCCGATGGCAACAAGGAGATCCGTTCGATCGACTTCGCCGAACCGATGGCCATCGCCGTCGCCGGCAACGGTGCGACGCTTGCGCTCCTCGGCACCGAAGACTTCGGCAACGCGAAGGCGACGGTTGTCGCCCTCTATGACACGAATGCATTCAACGAGATCTCACGCGACCCGCTTCAGACAGATCAGACGATCGACGCCGCACTCTTCGCAGCGGACGATCGGGCGCTTGTCGCGTTGAGTCGCCAGTCGCTTTTCGAGAAGCCACTCGTCGCGAGAACGGCGAAGTCGATGGTCAGCGGCTCCGATGGACGGATGCGTATGCGCATCGACTTCGGCGATCTCGTCAACAGCGAGCGCATCTGTTTGCCGGAAGGAAGCGGGCCGCAGATCGCAGCGCTCGGAGCGATGAATGACGTCGTGCTTTTCGCGGAGCGGCGCTGCTCATCGAGCGGCGCGTTCGCCGGATCGAGTCGCCGCGTCACGCCGGCATCGCTTTACGGAGTCAACGCCTACGCCGTCGCCTACGATCGCGATACGAATACTCTCGTCGTCACCGATAAGGCGGGGTACCTGACGATCTACAAGGTGCCCAAAGTTCATGCTGAGCGAAGCGCATCTCGGGTGCACCCACGATGAATCTGCGTCGGTGACCATTCAGGCGCTGAGGCCCCGCGACCTGTGACCTGCGACCTGCGACCTGCGACCTGTGACTGCGATCGATCGAACGTCTCCGCTCGGGATAAACTAGTCCTGATGAAATTCGGCATCGTCATCCTCCCCGGCTCCAACTGCGATCACGACGCGATGCATGTCACCAAAGACGTGCTCGGGGCGGAAGCTGAGTTTCTCTGGCACAAAGACACCGACCTCAAAGGCAGCGACTGCGTGATCGTCCCCGGCGGATTCGCGTACGGCGATTACCTCCGCGCAGGAGCGTTGGCCAAATTTGCTCCGATCATGGACCCGATTCGCAGACACGCTGCCGCCGGCGGTCTCGTCCTCGGCATCTGCAACGGATTCCAGGTTCTCACCGAAGTCGGTCTCCTTCCGGGTGCGCTCATGCGCAATCAACACCTGCGCTTTTTGAGTCGGGACGTCTATTTGCGCATCGAAGAGACGGACACACCGTTTACGTCCGAGTTGACGCGTGGGCAGATTCTTCGCGCCCCGATCGCACACGGCGAAGGGAACTATTACGCTGAAGAGGCGATGCTCGACGAGCTCGAGCGCAATCGCCAGGTCATCTTCCGCTACTGCGATGCCGAGGGACGACTGACGAGCGACGCGAATCCGAACGGTTCCGCGCGAAGCATCGCCGGCATCTGCAATGCGCCGCGGAATGTCCTCGGGCTGATGCCGCATCCGGAGCGTTGCTCCGAATCGATCCTCGGCAACGCCGACGGTCTCGCCGTCTTCAAATCGATCGCGGCGTCGTTCGCACGCGTTTGACGGCCGAACATGCCGAAAACTGCGCTGATCAGCGGAGGCGCACGAGGAATCGGCCGCGTGACCGCCATGCGCCTTCTCCTCGATGGCTGGAACGTGGCGATCACGTATCACTCGTCGAAAGACGCAGCCGAAGCGTTTCAACGCGAGGCGAACTCCGGGCTCGCTCACGATCGTCCGCGGCTCGTCGCATACGAGGCGGACGTTCGCGACAGCGAGCGCGCAAAAGCAGTCGTGGAAACGATCGTCACGAATTTCGGAGGGGTCGACGCGCTGGTGAACAACGCCGGCGTCCGCCGCGACGCACTCCTGTACAACATGCAGGAGAGCGAGTGGCGCGACGTCATCGAGACGAATCTCTACGGCCCGTTTGCGCTGACGAAGGTCGTCGTGCCGGTCATGCTGCAGCAGCGCAGCGGAGTGATCGTGAACGTCACGTCGCTTTCTGGTCTGCATGGTGTCGTCGGCCAGACGAACTACTCGGCGGCCAAAGGAGCGCTCGTGGCGATGACGCGCTCGCTGGCGCGCGAGGTCGCGCGCGGCGGCATCCGCGTCAACTGCGTCGCCCCCGGTCTGGTGGATACGGACATGACGGCGAATCTCGATCCGGAAGTGAAGAGGGAAATGCTCAAGCAGATCCCGATCCGGCGGATGATCCGCGCCGACGAAGTGGCCTCCGCGATCGCCTTCCTGATCTCCGACGACGCCAGCGGAATTACCGGCCAGGTTCTCTGTATTGACGGCGGCGCGTCGGCATGATGAGGTCGTAGGTCGTCGGTCGTAGGTCGTGGGGCCTCTTGGCGACAAGGCCCAATGACCCACGACCTACGACCCACGACCTATGTACTTTTCCGTAGTCATCCCAACCTATAACCGCTTGGACATGCTCCTGCGGGTCCTGGCGGCTTTGCGCGAGCAGGTTGACGCCCCGGAGTTCGAGACCATCGTCATCAATGATGGTTCCTCGGACGATACGGATCGGACACTCCGCGACCGCACCGACATCATCTATCGCGCGCAGGCGAACTCGGGACCGGGTCGGGCGCGCAACCACGGCGTCTCGCTGGCGCGCGGACGCTTCGTCGTCTTCATCGGCGACGACACCGTGCCCGAGCGTCGCTTTCTCGCGGAGCACGCCCGTGTGCACCGCGAGTCGAACGACGACCGCCTGATCGCATGTCTCGGTTACACGGGATGGCCGGACGATGAACGTGTCACGGCGTTCATGGACTACATCAACGATTACGGTCTGCAGTTCGGCTATCGATTGATCGAGGATGGCACGACCGTGCCGTTCAATTTCTTCTACACGTCGAACATCTCGATCGATCGCGAGCTGCTCGCCAGACATCCCTTCGATCACACATTCCCTTCAGCGGCGTGGGAGGACATCGAGCTCGCTTATCGCCTCGACAAACTCGGCCTCAAGATCCGCTACAACGCGCGGGCCGTCACGCGCCATCATCATCAGATGACGATCGACTCGTTCGCGCGCCGTCAATACACGGTCGGCAAAGCGGGGGCGATCTTCTATCGCAAGCATCCCGAGCTCGGGCACTTCCTCGGTGTCCACGAGCTGGAGACTCGGAAGCTCGCCGACGAAACGCAGCTCGCGCGTCTGCGCCGCCGCGCACGAATCGGCGAGCGCTTTCGGCTGCTTGCGAAATCCCAGGTGTTCGAGACGCTCATGCGCGAGCACTATCTGCGCGGTCTGCGCGACGGGCTTGTGGAGAGCCGGGCGTCCCGATCGGGATAGGGGGGAGGCTCGCGGCTCCTCCCCTCCCACACCACCGTGCATGCGGGTCCGCACACGGCGGTTCGGCGGTTAAGCCGGTTGCCAGAGTCGGATGAGACCCAGTGACTCAAAGA
>DASYUK010000380.1:0-4342 GCA_036001325.1 Thermoanaerobaculia bacterium | reverse complement strand
ATGCAGTCGGCGCTGATCATCCTGGCGGCTCGCGCGACCAGATCGACGAGCTGCCGCCTGATCGGATCGCGCTCGACGCCATTGAGGAGCGAGTGGCCGACTTTGAGGTAATCGGGCTTGAGCTCGGCGACGGCCTCGAGCGTCGCATATCCCGAGCCGCAGTCGTCGATCGCGATCATGAATCCCATCGACTTGAGCTGGTGGAGCGCGCGACGGAACATCCCGTAGTCGCGGATCGCGCTTCGCTCCGTCACCTCGATGACGACCTGGCGATGACAGGAAAAAAACGAGTCGAAGACGCCGGTGCCGCGGTGGTGGAGCTGTTGGATGAAGTGCGACTCGACGTTGAAGAAGAGGAATCCGCGCTGGCAGACTTCGTTGAGCCACGGCCGGATGTTCTCGATGCAGAGCGTCTCCAGGTCCCAAACGAGGTCGAAATCGCGCGCCAGCTCGAAGATCACTTCGGGATTCTCGATGTCCGTCCCGGCCGGTCCGCGCGAGAGAGCCTCGTATCCGATCACGGAACGATCGCGCAGATCGATCACCGGCTGAAAGAGCGTGGTGATGGTGCGATCGCGGATGGCGCGCACGAGTTTCTCGCGCATCGCCTGCAGATAGCGCGTCTCGCGACGCTCGGCGCTGTCCTTCGCTTCCCTAACCGCGTTGTAGAGCATCCGCGGCGCGAATCCCGGTTGCGGCTGCGAGACGGCGCCGCCGGCCACGATGATCACCTCTTCGGCGATCAGCGGATCGGTCTGCAGCGAGCGGAGCGCGTTGCGCGCGGTCCTCTCCAGGTCGCGTGCCAGGACGCCCACGTTGACCGAAGGATCGACGGCGCGCGCAAAGCAGTAGAAGTCGTTCGCGCCCGAATGGCTCGTGGCGATGATCACCTCGTTGCCGAGGATCGGTGAGGCCATGACGCGGAGTCCGCGGACGAAGTCGCGTCGCAGGCGGTCGAACGATTCCCACAGATCGCGCTCTCCGGTGCGGAAGAGCGGCTCGACTTCGAGGCAGACGACGTGGATCGTCTGTCCCGACTCGATCATCCGCCGCACGTCATCGACGACGAGAGCGAGCGTGGGTACATCGGAGGTCGTGTCGAAAAGGAGCTCGCGGAGGCGTTGGACCTGCTCGTCGCGCATCGTGACCGTCCACCAGATCTCATCGCGCGAAGCCATGAGCTCGCGTACGACGCGGCGCAGCGTCTCGGCGCGCACCGGTTTGATGAGATAGCGGTCCGCTCCCATGCGCAGCGATTTCTCGCGGTTGAGCGTGTCGGCTGAGCCCGTGATCATGACGACCGGGACGTTCGCCGTCTCGTCGCTGCTGCGCAGCCTTCTCAGGAACTCGAATCCCTTTTGCGGTCCGTGCAGATCGATGTCGATGAGAGCGATGTCGGGAGGGGCGTCGACGATGGCGCGGGACGCGCTCTCGACATCCGGCTTCCAGACGATACGGAAGCTCTTCTCCGGCAGTGCGGCATTGACGAGCGTGCCAACGCTCTCCTCGTCGTCCAGGACGAGAACGATGGCTTGCTTCCGCGCCGGCACCATGCGAAGGAGTCCTTGCATCATACTCCGCTCATGCATTTCGAGACGAAGGCTGTACACGCCGGCATGCATATCGACGAGGAAACGGGAGCGGTCGCGCCGCCGATCCATCTATCGACCACGTTCGAGCGCAGCGCGGAAGGCGACACGCCGCGCGGCTTCTCCTACATCCGCGACGGCAATCCGACGCAGACGCGACTCGAGGAGGCCCTGGCCGCGATCGACGGCGGTGAAGCGGCCCTGGCATTCGCCTCCGGAATGGCTGCCGGCACCGCGCTTCTCCAGGCGTTGCCGGCCGGTTCGCATTTCCTTCTGCCCGATGACAGCTACTACTCGTTCCGTGCGCTCGCGGGCGAGCTCTTTTCGAAATGGGGGATCGCCTTCGACATCGTCGGGATGGAGAACGTCGATGCCGTTCGCCGATCGATACGTAAGGAGACCAAGCTGCTCTGGATCGAGAGCCCGTCGAATCCTCTGATGAAGATCGTCGATATTCGCGCGCTCTGTTCGCTGGCGCGCGAGCGCGGCGCGACATCGATGGTCGACGGAACGTTTGCCACGCCAGCGCTGCAGCGGCCGATCGAGCTCGGCGCCGACGTTGTCCTCCATTCGACCACCAAATACCTCGGCGGCCACAGCGATGTGCAGGGTGGAGCGCTGATCTTCGCGCGTCGCGGCGAGCTGTTCGAGCATGTCGAGCGCGCCCGTCATCTCGTCGGCTCGGTGGCTTCGCCGTTCAACTCCTGGCTGGTTCTCCGCGGCATCCGGTCGCTCGCCGTCCGCATGCGCGTCCACAGCGAGAACGCGATGGCCATGGCCCGATTTCTTTCGAAACATCGGCGTGTCGAAGCGGTGTACTACCCCGGTCTCGAATCGCATCCGCTCCATGAGGTCGCGCGCAAACAGATGAGCGCCTTCGGCGGCATGCTCTCGTTTCTGGTCCGCGGCGGACGCGCCGAGGCGCTCGGCGTCGCGGCGAAGACGAAGCTCTTCACGCGGGCCACGTCTCTGGGCGGTGTCGAGAGCCTGATCGAGCACCGTGCCTCGAGCGAGGGGCCGGCGTCGACGACGCCCCAGAACCTCCTGCGGATGTCGATCGGCCTCGAGCACGCGGATGATCTGATCGCCGACGTCGCGTCGGCGCTAGAATGAGGGCGGAGCATGCCATGGCCGCCAACATCGAGATCAACTGCCCCTCCTGCGACTCGCTTCTCGTGATCGATCGCATCACTGGTGAGGTCCTCTTCCACAAAGAGCCGGAGAGGAAGGTCGGCGGATCGCTCGAATCGATGGTCTCGAATCTCGAGACGCAGAAGAGTGAGGCTGAGAAGCGTTTCGAGAAGCAGCTCGAGAGCCAGAAGGATCGGAGCCGCCTGCTCGAAGAGAAGTTCCAGGAAGCGCTCAAGCGCGCTGACAAGGACAAGCCCTACATCAATCCGATGGACATGGATTGAAACGCGAGCACCTCTTCGATCCCGACGCCGCCGCGGAAGGTGGCGGAATCTACGGCCTGCCTTTCTCGCCTGACGACGCGAAAGTCGTCATCATTCCCGTTCCCTTCGAGGCCACGACTTCCTACGGTGGTGGCACATCGCGCGGTCCGGCTGCCGTCCTCGAAGCATCGAAGCAAGTCGATCTCTTCGATCGCGATACGGGACGTCCGTACGAAGTCGGCATCGCCATGCTTCCCGTCCCGAAGAAAATCGTGCGCTGGAATGCAGAGGCGAAAAAGTTGGGCCGCAAGAGAGTTGCCGCAGTCAACAAGATCAGTGACGCGGTCAACGAATGGGTCTACGAGCAGACCCGCAGTCTGCTCGACGATCGCAAGATGCCGGTCGTTCTCGGCGGCGATCACTCGGTGCCGTTCGGAGCGATGCGCGCGTATGCCGACGACTATCCGGCGATGGGCATTCTTCATCTCGATGCCCATGCCGATCTGCGCGACGCCTATGAAGGCTTCACCTGGTCGCACGCATCGATCTTTCACAACGTGATGACGAAGCTGCCGAAGGTCAGCAAGCTCGTGCAGGTGGGCGTCCGCGACCTCGGGCATACCGAGAGCCGGATGATCGAGCAGTCAAACGGACGCATCGTCACGTTTTTCGACTCCGATCTCGCTGCTGCGAAAGAGGAAGGGACGCCATTCGCGCGCATCGCCGATCAGATCATCGCGCAACTTCCCGACGACGTTTATCTGTCGTGGGACATCGATGGTCTCGACCCGACGCTCTGTCCCGGAACCGGAACTCCGGTTCCCGGCGGATTGTCGTGGAACGAAGCGATCGGGCTGTTGCGCGCGATCAAGCGCTCCGGCAAACGCGTCGTCGGGCTCGATCTCTGCGAAGTCTCGCCGGGCGATGACGAGTGGGACGCGAACGTCGGCGCGCGTCTGCTCTACAAGATGATCGGCTTCGCGCTACTCACGCAGAAGTAAATCCCTCTCCCACCGGGAGAGGGTGGCGCGAAGCGCCGGGTGAGGGGCGAGAAGTTACCGAGCACGCGATCGAAGCCGCTCAATCGCAGCCTCGATGCACTGTGCGGCCGTCAGCGCGTCTCTGATCAACAGCTCATTGGAAATGCGAATGACACAGATTCCGTAAGTCTGAAGCACGAGAGTCCGAGCCGTATCGTATTCATTACCATCTGCGGAGTAGTGTTTAGCACCATCGAGTTCGATCACTAACTTGAGCTCTCTGCAATAGAAATCGACAACGTAGTTCCCGATCGGGTGCTGTCTTCGGAATTTGTAATCACCGAACCGGCGGTTTCGCAGCCAGCTCCATAATCTGGCT
>DASYUK010000379.1:0-4902 GCA_036001325.1 Thermoanaerobaculia bacterium | reverse complement strand
CCGCCCGACGGATCAACTGCTCGCGTTTCTGGAACGCCTCTGATTATGCCGAATGCGAGGTCTCGAAACGCTCGATCTCCACCCACACCAAGCCAACAACCCACAGCAGTCGGCATGATCCGGCAGTCGGCATGATGGCGGAACGTATGGCAGGTCACACGCTTGTCGATTCCCGCCTCATTCGCCGCTCGAGACACGGCCCGCTGTACGTTCGACTCATGCAGGTGATGACGGCCCTCCTCTCCCCTCGCATTCCTCCATCGGGTCGGGGCGGGGAATACCCACTGCCAGCGCCAGTCGCGGGGAGCGGATGGCAGCTTCCTGGCGATCGCGTCCGGCAGCCACACGCGACCGAACCCTGCTGCCAGATCCTCCTCGTGCAGCAGCCGCGTGGTCACCAACTGCTCGTGCCGGGATGCGGTCGCCGCACGCGGCAGCATCGTGACCCGATCGCGCCCCCACTTCGGATCGCGCACCGTGATCTGTCCACGCTCGAAGTCGACGTCCTTGACCCGCAACATCAGACCCTCCAGCAGCCGAAGCCCCGAGCCGTACAGCAGTTGCGCGACCAGCCGGCCCAGCCCCTCCATCCGATCGATCACCCGATGCACCTCGTCGACCGTCAAGACGACCGGCAGATGCAGCGGTCGCTGCGCGCGGATGATGTCCTTCAGCCATGGCAAAGGCTCGTCCAGCACGGCGCGATAGAGAAAGAGCAACGCGCTGAGCGCCTGATTCTGCGTCGATCCGCTGACCCGCTGCTCGACAGCAAGCGAGGTCAGAAAGGCATTCACCTCCTCCGCGGCCATCGATGCCGGATGCCGCTTGTTATGAAAGAGGATGAAACGGCGGATCCAATCACGTACGCCTCTTCGGTCCGCTCGCTGTAGTGACGCGCACGCACGGCGGCGAACTCGATCAAGAAGCTTCGGAGGGTCTGCCATGCGCCGAGGCTCCCTCGGCGATGGGGAAAAGGCAAGGTTCTCTACTCGGTGGAGAGCCTCACCATGATCTGCAATGTAACGCGTTATGCGACGCTGTCCGCTGCGCTGTCGTGTAAAGGAATATGCGACCGCGCGCTAACCGGTCTTCGCATGTTTGTGCTTCGCGTGCTTGAACGCGTGCCGCGCCTCGGCCTCTTCGACCGAGTGCGACTCGGTCACGCTGTGGTCGCGCTTGGACATCTCCGCGAGTCGCCTGAAGTGCTGACCCAGAATTCTCAACTCCTCCTCCGACAGATCTTCAACGGCAATCAGCCGATTGCTGGCGCCCTCGATCGCGGCAACGAGCTCGTTGAGCTTGAGCTGAATCGCCAGGCCATCTTTGTTCTGGGCACGCTGAATGACGAACACCATCAGAAACGTGACCACAGTCGTTCCGGTGTTGATCACCAACTGCCAGGTATCCGACCAGTGAAAGATCGGACCGGTCATCAGCCAGATCAGAACGATGGCCACCGCGGTGATGAACGCTGCTGTCGAGCCGGTCCAAATCGTCGCCGCCGTGGCGAAGCGCGCCAGGATGCCTCCCCGCCTGTGGAACATTCGATCGAGCATGGCTCTACCTCCGCTGGCGAGGTCGTTCACGCGGGGTGCCATCGGCGATGGCCAGCAACGCCGCGCGCAGCGTCTTCGCCTGAGCGGCGCCGAGGCCACGAAGGTGACGACGCTCGACAGTGGTGAAAACGTTTCTCGAATGACGCAGGAAGTTGAGGCCTCGTCGCGTGAGAGCGATCGTCTTCGCACGGCGATCCGCCGGATCTCCTGCACGTTGGATGTATCCACGCTGTTGCAAGTCGTCGAGAGCTTTGCCGATGGCGGGTTTGCTGATCCCGACTCGCTCCGCCACATCAGTCGCTCGAGTACTCTCACCGGCTAACAGATTGAGGGCGGCCAGATGTCTCCTGCGATCCAAGGTATAACCGGCGCTCCGAAGCGCTTTGAACGCATCGTGTTCGAAGAAGCCGGATGGAGAGAAAGCGCGCTCTCTCGCGTCACAAGGAGCCGAAGTGGTGGCCGCCGACTACGATGACGAGCCTTCGCTGCGGCGCGCACTCGACGGAATGTGGGGCGTGTTCTCTCTGCAGAATACGTGGGAGGCCGGCGTGGAGCGCGAGGAAGAGCAGGGGAAGCGATTGGCCCGCCTCGCTCGCGCAGCGAATGTCGAGCGCTTCGTCTACAGCTCGGTCGGCTCCGCCGATCGTGCGACCGGTATCCCGCATTTCGAGAACAAGGCTCGGATCGAGGAGACCGTGTTGGAGCTCGGATTTCCTTCTTACGTCATCCTTCGTCCGGTCTTCTTCATGGAAAAGTTCATCTCGCCCTGGTTTCTGCCGGGGATACGAGATGGAAAACTGATGCTCGGGATCAAGCCGACGACCGAGTTGCAGATGATCGCGGTCTCCGACATCGGCAAGTACGCTCTCCGCGCGTTCGAGCAGGCCGCGGAGATGAATGCGACTGAGCTCGACATCGCCGGCGACGAGCGGACGATGCCCGAAGCCGCGGCGATTCTTTCGCAAGCAACCGGACGCAGTGTGCAGTTCGTCCAGACACCGATCGAGGAGGTTCGCAAATGGAGCTCCGACTTCGCCACGATGCTCGAGTGGTTCGACGCGGCCCGGGAATCAGTCTGTGAACATCCGGTGTCATTCGTTGACTGATCAACTATTGAACCGTACTCTGTCGCGGCCTTGGTCAGCCGCATCCAGCAGGAGATCAAACAGACTCGCCCCTTCCAAAGCCGCGCGCAGGAGGTGGCCATCGCCCTGATGCGCACGGCCGATAATGTGCGGCGTGCTGTCGCCGCGATCGTCGAGCCGCTCGGCATCACCCCGCAACAGTACAACGTGCTGCGCATCCTGCGCGGCGCGGGAGAGAAGGGTTTGCCCACCCTCGAAATCGCCGAGCGGATGATCGAGCAGACACCCGGCATCACGCGATTGATCGATCGTCTCGAGAAGAAGCGGCTCGTCTCCCGCGAGCGCTGTCCGACCGATCGCCGTCAGGTCTTCTGCCGCATCACGCGCGAAGGCCTCAACCTCATCGCCAGACTCGACGTACCGATCGCCGACGCCGATCATCTCGCGCTGTCATCGCTGAATTCACGCGAGCTCACACAGCTCGTCAACCTTCTCGACAAATCGCGTTACCGGAGGATTGAATGAAGCAGTTCCGCAGCATTCTCGTTTCCACTCTATTTCTGGCGACCCTGCCACTCTTTGCAGCGTCAGAGACGTTCAGGATCGATAAGCAGCACTCCTCAGCAGAATTCAAGATCCGCCACATGGTGGGCAACGTCACCGGGAGGTTCACCGACTTCGCCGGCGTCGTCAATGTCGATCGCGGCAACCCGGCCGCATCATCGGTCGAGTTCACAATTCAGACGGCCAGCATCGACACGTCCACACCTGATCGCGACAAGGATCTTCGCAGCTCCAACTTTTTCGATGTCGATCGGTACCCGACCATCACCTTCAAGAGCACAAAAGTCACGCCGGCGAAGACAAAGGATACGTACGACGTCGTTGGCGACCTGACCATTCATGGCGTGACCAAGCGCGTCACGCTGCCCGTCGCCTTCCTCGGATTCGTGAAAGATCCGTGGGGCAACGAGCGCGCCGGCTTCGAGTTGAACACGACGCTCGACCGCAAGGACTATGGAATCGTCTGGAACAAGGCCCTCGATCAAGGGGGATTTGTACTCGGCGATGACGTGAAGATCTCGATCAATCTGGAGACGATCAAGAAGAAATAGCCTTCGGGCCGGATGAGGGGCGCCCCTCACCCGGCGCTGGCGCGCCACCCTCTCCCAGAGGGAGAGGGCACTGCGATCACGCCGCCCCCGTCAAATCTCCCTCCTCGATCACGCCGGTGATGTAGCGCCCGTTCACCGGTACGGTGCAGCGGAAATGCACCGGAAAGATCTCCTCCCGGCCGCCGCCGAGGAGCGCCCACTGCGCTTTGAGGGTCTCGCGCGAAGGCGGCTCATCGAACCAGAAGTAAACATGACCTTGTCCGGTGACGATGACCGGCTGCAGATATTCGAGCTCGTCGACGTCGGTCGGTGAGCAGAAGCCGATGTGCTGCGCACCATTCGCGAGAATGAACTGCGTCTCGATGATGAACATGTTGTGATCGGGAGTTTTCACTTCTTTCCGATCGGTGGCGTGCAAGACAGCGACCTCGTCGATGTCTCCTTCGTAGCGCCAGACGGAGCATCGGTGCAGATCGGCGGGGGTGAGATCGCGAAGCCGTTTCACGGATTGACGTTTGCTGCCGGTCCGACCTTCGGTGCGACCTGCGCCAGCGCACGCTCGGCCGAGTCGAGGAGCGCCTTCGGTCCGACCGGCGCGCCTGTGGCGTTGATCATCCACAGATCGGGCGTCACGCTGCCGAACTTCGCCATGCGCTCGAACTCCGGCCCGATCGCTCCGGCTTTTTCGATCTGCTGCTCGATCTGATGCGCGATCAGATGTCCGATCGGATAGTCGGGCAGGTACATGAAATTGTTCACCATGTGCGCATAGACGCCGAGGAGCACGACGTCGCGTTTGTTGAAGATGGATGCGAAGTAGCGGTTCCAGACGTCTTTTGAGGTCTGCACGACCGCGCTCTTCAGCTCTGCCGGTGTCGCGTTGGGATGCTCGTACATCCAATGCCACATGGCCATGTCGACGAGAGCGACGCCGCCGATCTCATACGTTCCCCAGAATTCGTCGAGCGCCTGCATCGCGCGACTTTCCGCCGTCGGTTTCGCCAGTCCGAGCAGCTCGAGATCCTTGTGCTGGAAGACGAACGCCAGCGCTTCGGTGAATGCGGTGTTCGGCACGCCCGAGAGCGTGAAGTAGTCGATGTGCTTCAGCGAGAAGACCTGCTCGACGTTGTGCCCCATCTCATGCAC
>DASYUK010000378.1:0-9827 GCA_036001325.1 Thermoanaerobaculia bacterium | reverse complement strand
TACCAGCGCCGAATTCTTCGACCCGAACGCGATCGTATTGCAGACCGCGGCGTTGACGCGGCGGCGACGGCCGAGATCAGGGACGTAGTCGAGGTCGCACTCGGGGTCGGGTTCATCGAGGTTGATCGTCGGCGGCAGGATGTCGTCACGGAAGGCCATGAGCGTCGCAGCGACACCGGCCGCGCCGCACGCTCCCTGCGGATGGCCGATCATCGACTTCGTCGCCGAGCCGGCGAGTTTCCATGCATGCTTGCCGAAGGCGAGCTTGACGGCGCGTGTCTCGACGCGATCGTTCAGATCGGTCGAAGTGCCGTGATAGTTCAGATAGTCGATCTCACCCGCGTCGAGTTGCGACTCCTTCACTGCCAGCTTCATCGCTCTCGCCGGCTCTTCACCCGAATCGTCCATGCGCACGCGATGATAGGCATCGCAGGTCGATCCATATCCGGCCACCTCGGCATAGATCCTGGCGCCGCGCGCTCGGGCCGTCGATTCGCGCTCCAGCACGAACATCCACGCGCCTTCGCCGAGGACGAAGCCGTCACGGTTGCGCGTGAAGGGACGCGATGCCGATTCGGGCGAGTGATTGAATGCACTGGCCACGATGCGCATGATGCAGAAGCCGGTCATGATCCCTTCAGTGATCGTGGCGTCCGCTCCGCCGGTGATGATGTAGTCGGCCACGCCGAGCTTGAGATTTCGGTACGAGTAGCCGATGGCGTCTGTGGACGACGTGCAGCCGGTCGAGATCAGATGCGAAAAGCCGTGAAGGTCGTAGGCCATCGAGATCTCCGAGGCGATCGTGCCGATCGTTCCGGAAGGAATGGCGTAGACCGAGGCTTGCTTCTCCAGGCCTTTGTACCAGAGCTCGTACATTCGCTCGCTGAACTCGATGGCGCCGCCGCCGGAGCCGAGCATCACGGCCATGGAACGCCGCGTCTCGAGATCGACCGACGAAGGATCGAGCTTCGCGTCGCGGAGCGCTTCGTCGGTGGCCGCGAGCGTCATCGGAACGACTCGCGACACGTGCTTCATGTTCTTCGAGTCGACCCATGCCGACGGATCGAAATCGACCTCGCCGGCGACGCGGGAGGAAAGCGAGCTGGCGTCGAAGTGTGTGATGCCGCGGACGCCGCTACGCCCATTGGCGACCGCCGCGAAGTACTGATCACGGCCGACACCGTTCGGGCTCATGACTCCCACGCCAGTGATAACGATGCGCTCGCTGTTCATCGCACTGCACCCTTCCGCGTTGACGCCAAACCCCAAAAGCAAGACAAACATTGCAATGCTCATCTATCTTTGGATAGAGACGTTTTCCTGACTTTCCGCAGACTTCGTGCCCGGCGCGGACGTGCTACCCTTTCTTCCACACAGAATGCAATTGCTCACCATCCGTCTCCTCGGCGAATTCTCAGCGGTCGATCACCGCGGGAACTCGTTGTCGATCGGCAGCGCGCGGCTGAAGGCGCTGGTCGTCTATCTGGCGCTGCGGCTCGAGCGGGGCGGGAGCGCCACGGAGCTGGCCGAGCTGATTTTCGGCAACCGCAACAACGCCATTCACGTCGCCGATCTGGTCGGCGAGCTGCGCTACGCGCTTCGATACATCCCGGCCGAGATCGTGCTCGTCGCCGCCGAATCGCTCCGATTCAATCCGGAAGTCGTGGCCGTCGATGCGCGCCTGTTCGAAGCTCTGGCGGCGAGACCGGCGATTAACAGCACACGTGAAGCGGCCGAGCTTTACAGCGGCAACCTGCTCGAGGGTTACACAAGCGGCATCGCCGCGTTCGACGAGTGGCTGGGCGAAGAGCGGCTGCACTATTGGCGCGCCGCGGTCGGCGTTTTCGGCCGGCTGCTCGCCGCTCAGATCAAAGCGGGATGGTGGGAGCGCGCGGTGGAGACAGCGGGCAAACTGCTGTCGCTCGATCCGTCGCAGGAAGTCGTTCATCGCACGCTGATGCGCCTGCAACTCGAGCAAGGTCGGCCCGATGCCGCCTTGCGTCGTTACCAGGAGTGCGCCGACATTCTGCAGCGCCAGTTCGGCCGCGCACCGAGCGCGGAAACCGAGCGTGTCCATGAAGAGATCGTGGCGGCGCTCAATCGCGCACCGGCGCCGCGCGAGGTCTTCCGCAATCCGCTCGATGGACCGACACTCATTCTCCTCGTCGAGGACGATCTCGTGTCTTCCGCGCTCGTCGAAGGTTTCCTTCATGAAGCGGGATACGAAGTCGTCGCGGTCGCGGACGGCGCTGATGCACTCATCGAGATCGGCCGGCGTGAATTCGACCTCCTCATCCTCGACATCAACATCCCGACGCTCGACGGCCTGCGCCTCTTCGAGATCATGATCCAGAAGGGGATCAACACCCCGGCGATCTTCATCACCGGCGTCGCCGGTGCGGAGGCGGAGGCACGCAGTCTGGAGATGGGAGCGGCCGACTTCCTCCGCAAGCCGCTGCGGAAGGAGATCCTCCTGCCGCGAATCCGGACTATCCTTCAGCATCGGCAAAGAACCGAACCCGCCAAGCGACAAAAGACGGACTGACGCGGCTGTCCGCATGACCGAGCTCGCCTGGCAACCGGAGGAGATCGAGCGGCGCCGGAGTGAGCGCGCCTACCGGGTCGCTGTCAGGGAGATTCCGCTCCTTCGTGTTCTCGGCGCGGTGATCATCTGCGTCGGAGTCTTTCTCAACAATCGTTACTTCCTTCGCGACCACTCCACCGCGACGATCGTGTGGATCTCGATTGTGGCGGCGATCTACTGCCTGTTGTCGTGGGTCTGCCTCCGCCTCTGGTATCGGCGCGCGCTCCCCTTCGATCTGAGTCTCTTTTTTCTCACCGTCGACGTGCCGCTGATGGCGGTGGCCGTGTACTTCTCGGGCGCGGAGCAGAGCTGGTTGTTCTTCATTCTGCTGGCGCGCGCAGCCGATCAGGCGCTGACGACGTTCCGCCGCTGCCTGACCTTTGTCGGTTTCGGGGCGCTGTGCTACGGAGCGATGGAGGCGTGGGTCGTCTTCGTCGACAAGCGGCCGATCGACATCGACGTCTTCTTTGCCAAGATCTTCTTCATCTTCATCCTCGGTCTCTATGTCGCGCTGACCGCGCGGACCGCCGAGCGATGGCGCGCCAGCAGGACCGCGGCGATTCGTGTCGCCCGCGACTCGATCCGCAAGCTCGAGGAGCAATCGAGCGATCTGCGCGAAGCGCGAGAGCGCGCCGAAGAAGCGAGTGCAGCGAAGAGCGAGTTCCTCGCGCATATGTCGCATGAGATGCGCACGCCGCTGCACGGCGTGATCGGCATGCTGCAGCTCGCCATCGACGACGAGACATCGCCTCGCCGCGCGCGTCAGCTCGACCTGGCCAGGAAATCGGCGGAGTCGCTGCTGGCCACGATCGAAGACATCCTCGACTTCTCAAAAATCGAGGCGCGGAAGATCGAGCTCGAGCCGGTGTACTTCTCGATCCGCGATCTGGTGAGCGAGACGATGAAGCCTCTCGGCGTGACGGCCGCGACGAAGGGTCTCGTTCTCGCGGCGGGAATCGCGCCGGACGTCCCCGATTCCGTATGGGGTGATCCTCTGCGGCTCCGGCAGATTCTCGTGAACCTCGCCGGGAACGCTATCAAGTTCACGGACGAGGGGGAGGTGGCGCTGAGAGTCTCGCTGCTCGAGGGGCGCATGCGTTTCGAAGTTCGCGATACAGGGATCGGAATTGCGGAAGATCAACGCGAGAAGATCTTCGAGCCATTCGCTCAGGCAGACGATACGCAATCGCGTCGCTACAGCGGCTCAGGCCTCGGACTGGCTATCGTGTCGCGCCTCGTCGACGCGATGGGCGGAACACTTCGTCTTCAGAGCAGGCCGGGTGCGGGCACCTCGGTGGCCATCGATCTGCCGCTGCCGTCCGACAGCATCAGCGTGGCGCCGCGGCGGACGCGATCGGACCTCGTCGGACGGTCGGTTGTCGTCGTCGAGCCCAACGCGACGTCCCGCGGCTTCATCGCCGACATGCTGATGGCGGCGGGAGCCGAGGTGTATGCATACGCTTCGATATCCGAGGTCGAACAGCGCCGTTACGCATGTGCAATCTCCGCTGATGATTCCATCGAGATTCAACCGACGGTGATCATCGCATCGCCGCTCACGCCGGCGTCTGACGATCGCATCCGTGTGACGCGACCGGTGATGGAGTGGGAGCTGCTCGACGCGATCACTGCCGCCGTGGGAGTCGGCGTACGCCGGGCGCCGCTGGTGGAAGTTCGGCAGCGCGTGAGCCGCGCGGGACTGCACATTCTCGTCGCCGAAGATGAAGCGGTGAGCCAGGAGTTCGCCGCCGAGGCATTGCGGCGGCTCATGCATCGCGTGACGGTCGTGGCCGATGGGGAAGAAGCGCTGAGACGTCTCGAGCGCGAGAACTTCGATGTCGTCTTCATGGATGTTCAGATGCCGAAGCTCGACGGGCTCGAAGCCACGCGTCGCTATCGCGAGAAAGAGCGGGGCAGCCGGACGCCGATCGTGGCGCTGACCGCTCATTCGCGTCGCGAGGATCGCGTTCGTTGCCTCGAAGCAGGAATGGACGCGGTGCTCACGAAGCCGATCGATCTCAAGCAGCTCGAGGACATCATCCGTTCGCTCACCGGCGCGGAGCCGATCGTCAACGCCGTCGGTGGCAATCTCAAGCTGCTCGCGCGCGTCAGCGACGCGTTTACGAAACAGACGCCGATGCTGCTCGCGCAGATCCGGGAGGCGATCGAAATGAGCGACGCGGAAGAGCTCTATCAACGCGCACACAAGATGAAGGGAGCGGTGAGCAACTTCGAAGGCGACCCTTCCTTCGATCTGTCGCTGATGATCGAGGCCGCGGCGCGCGAGCGCGACTTTCAGCGCGCTGCCACGCTGCTGCGACGGCTCGAGTCGGCGGTGATGGCGCTGGAGCGAAGGATCAGCGCTGCGGTGGTTTAGTGCCCTCTCCCTCCGGGAGAGGGTGGCGCGCAGCGCCGGGTGAGGGGCGCCCCTCATCCGGCCCTTCGCTCCGCTCAGGGCCACCCGTCTCCCGGTGGGAAAAGGCTCTGAACCCTACTCCTCCTCCACCTCCACCCCGTCCTCGACATTCTTCAGGTGATATGTGACTCGAGGTTGATGCGAAGGTCGACCGATTTCACTTTCACGCCCGTGCGCAGCCTGATCTGCACCGGCGCGAAGTTGAGCACCGCGCATACGCCAGCATCAGCGAGATCGTCGTAGACCTGCTGCGCGCTCTCGGCGTTGACGGCGATGATACCGATCTCGACGCCATCAGATCGAACGGCGGCCGATTTTCTCGCGGTCGACATCGAACAACGCCACGATGTGAAAGCCGTTGCTGTTGAAGCCGCGGTAATCGGCGAGAGCCATGCCGAGGTTGCCGGCACCGATGATGACGATGCTGCGCGTGCGGTCGATGCCCAGCGTCTTGACCAGTTGCTGCTTGAGTTTGGCGACGTCGTAGCCAACGCGCGCGTCCCGAACTCGCCGAAGCATACGCGACCGCGGCGGAGACCGAGCAGCGCCATTACCCGTGCGCTGTGTCCGCGGACTTGTCGATCGACATTCAGCCGGCGGTGATCATCAGCTCTCCGATCGCGCCGGTGTCGGATGATCGCATTCGCGTGACACGGCCGGCGATGGAGCGCGAGCTGCTCGATGCCGTCAGCGCCGCGGTCGGTTTGACGCATCGGCGCGAGCCGCTGTTGCAGGCAGCGCCTGCGCCGCGCCGGACTGCATGTGCTCGTCGCCGAAGATGAGGCGGTGAGCCAGGAGTTCGCTGCAGAGGCGCTGCGGCGGCTCATGCATCGCGTAACGGTCGTGTCCGACGGCGAAGAGCGAAGCGGCTGGTGAGGGGCGCCCTCATCCGGCCTTCGGCCACCTTCTCCCGGAAGGAGAAGAGCTATTCTCTGTTTCAGGATACGTACTGATCACGGCACGAATACGGTCGTGACCTTTGCCCGGTCATTCTGCTCGTTCGGATCTTTTTGCGTCGCGCGCACCACCACTTGATTCACCAGCGGGTCGCCTTTATTCGACGCGGCACGTAAGCTGACCGTGAGCGGCACGGTCGCACCCGGAGCGAGGTCGCCGATCGTGCAGAGCACGAACGTGATGCCGGCAAGCTTGCACTGTGAGCTCGACTGATCGGGAACGAACGACGTCTCAGCCAGTGACCATACGTCACGCAGTTCCACTTCGGTCGCAAAGCTCTCTCCGTGGTTTGTCACGTTAATCTTGTATTCGATGAGTTGATTCTGCAGCGTTGCGGCGGGTCCCACCATCGCGACAGCAAGGTCGTCTTCCTGGATCGGCTCGAAGAAGCCGCCGTAAGGGAAGAACGTGTCGCTTGAGAGTGAGCTGGTCGCCGAATGCCAGAACACAAGATTCTGTTTGTGAAGGCTTTCCGGTTTCTGTCCCGGTTGCGGTGCAATCTCGTGGAAGTCGTTCGGATGCTGTTCGCCATCGTGTTGCGCGACGACGGCCACCTCCACGTCCTGCGGCGAACCGGCCGGCACGCGCGGCATCCCGTTGTTCAGATCCGGAAACGTGACGCAGTTTTTGTCATCCGGGGGGCATTCAGCCGCCCGACCCCAGCGCCAGTGAATGTGCACACACTCCGGGCAGCCTGGACCGGCAACCGGACAGCTGGTCGGTCCGCGACCCGTGATACCCGGTTCGAACGATTGATGATAGTTGTCCCACTCGCCCTTTTGACCCTGCTTGACGGCCATGAACTTTATTTCGTCCCTGAGGTCGAGCCGATCCACGATGATCTCGCAAGGATTGCCGGGCGGTCCGTGCAGCGGTCTCCGATCCTCGTCGATGAAAATGGCCCCGTAGTTTGGCTCGCGGTTCTCGTCCCGGAAGTAGAGCCGCTGCGGAACGTTCAGCGTCGTCAGGGTGTCACTCGAGCTCGTGAACTCGTAGTGGACGATCGGCTTCCAGCGGTTGCAGGCCAGAGGCCTTGCTTTGAACGGCGCTGACACGAATTTGCTAGGTTCACAACCGCCGTGCGGCTCCTCGTCCCAGAACTCGTAGCGCTGCGTGATGGCCAAGCAATTATCGGATCCGGCCGGGATGCGGTCGATTGCGTACGTTGCTTCGACGAAGGCCGGATTGCCGAGCCCAGTGCGAAAGCCCACGAGCCGGCTGCGCGCGGTGGAATCGTCGCTGGCCGGCTTCAGCTCGCCCCGGGTCTCCTCCAGCGCGCTCGTCTTGATCTTGAAGTACGGGACGCTGATCCGGTTGGCCATGTAGCGCGGCCCCAGCTTGACGTTCTCGACCACCAGGCCATCGGCCGCGGAGACCGACACGTCTGCCGACCATTCGTTCCCCTCGAGCTTGGGCAGAGTGGTGGGCAGATTGGTCAGCGTGGGCATGGCGCAGGCGGTAGCCGGCGGGATCGGCGGTACACCAGCGGGTGAGAACGTGATGTGCTCCCACTGGACGGCCTGCGCCACCTTGACCGCCTCGAAAGACGAGCCGTTCCAACGGACGTACCAAAGGATCCCGGGAAATTCCTGCGACATCAGGAAGTCGCCCACCTTGTCGGCGAGCGCCTCGAAACTGGCACCCCAGATCGTTTTCCCGCCGAAGTCCACTCCGAAGAAGTTCTCCCGGAAGGGGATGATGTCGATATCCTCGGGATTGACGCCGAGCTCGTAGAAGGCGACGCTCCCATCGCGGCCGATCGCGTAGACTCGACCTTGGTCCTCCGCCCCCGCCAGGGCGCGCCCGGCCCACGGGCCGTACTTCGCGGGATCGTTGGGCACGGTCGTCAGACCCTCCAGGTGCGTCCCCACGCTGGCGAGCAGTGTCGCCGCGCCGGCCGAGCTGACCTGCCAGACGTTGCCGGCGGTCGTCACGACCAGCAAGTCACCGTCGAAGGCGCAGTAGCGGTCCTGGAAGAGGCTGCCCCGAAGCAGACCCGTTTCGCCCGGCAGCGTGACCCACGGGTTCAGCACGGAGCTGCCGTCGGGCGCAATGCGCGCGATGACGCCGGGCACGCCCGTGCCCGTGAACAGTTCTCCGACCGCGAACCCGCCCTGGCAGTCCCCTCTACGCACGGTCGCGATCTTCACCTCGTCGGTGAGCCCCTGGATGTTCGAAAAGGGAGTCCGGCTCCCATCCGGTGCGACCAGCTCGAAGTTGTTGGGTAGCCCGCTCGGGAAGTTGACCGAGAGAATGAGTTTGCCGCTGGGCGAATGGTGGTCGATGCCGATCGGGTTGTTGAAGCCGGTGGCCACGGGGCTCAGGAGGATCGCCTGCGCCACCGCCGCACGCAAGCCGAAAGATCCGAAAACGGCCAGCCCGGCCGCGAGGAGACGCGCCCGTTTGCCTAGATCGAGTTTCATGGATGGTCCCCGGGAAGTTCGGCGGCGGCAAAATTTGTGCCTAAGGGCTTTCGTGAGGGCGTGCCCCTCATCCGGCCTTCGGCCACCTTCTCCCAGAGGGAGAAGGACTCTCATGGCTACTCCTCCTCGACGTCGACACCGTCCTCGACATTCTTCAGGTGATACGAAAGCGATTCGAGGTTGATACGCAAGTCGACCGACTTCACCTTCACACCCGAACGCAGCCGGATCTGCACCGGCGCGAAGTTGAGCACCGCGCACACGCCGGCATCAGCGAGATCGTCGTAGACCTGCTGCGCATTCTCGGCGTTGACGGCGATGATGCCGATCTCGACCCCGTCGGAATGGACGATGCTCGAGAGTTTCTCGGGCGACATGACCGGAATTCCGCTCCGCGTGATCCGGCCGATCTTCTCCCGGTCGGTATCGAACAAGGCCACGATGTGAAAACCGCTGCTGTTGAAGCCGCGATAGTCGGCCAGAGCCATGCCGAGGTTGCCGGCGCCGATGATGACGATGCTGCGCGTGCGATCGATGCCCAGAGTCTTGACCAACTGCTCCTTGAGCTTGGCGACGTCGTAGCCGACGCCGCGCGTCCCGAACTCGCCGAAACACGCGAGATCCTTGCGGATCTGCGCAGAGTTCAAATGGAAGCGCTGCGCCATTTCGTGCGATGACACGGTGCGTTGGTTCATCGATTCGAGATAGTTGAGGCAGCGCAGATAGACGGACAGACGACCGGTAGTCAGCTCGGAAATCGTCTCGCGCGTATCCGATGGCGGCCGGCGGTTCATATCAAGATCTAACGCTGCAACATCTCGCGGGCCGCGCTGCCGGCCATGTTGAATAGAGGCGTTGGAAACAGTCCGACGACGAGAATTCCGATCATGGATATGGCCAATGCGCCCGTGGCGAACACGCCTGCGACAGGCGTCGTGTAACCCTCCACCGGTTCCTTCATGTAAAGGTAATAGACAACGCGCAGGTAGTAGTAGACCGAGAAGATGCTGGTGATGATGCCGACCAGTGCGACGCCGAGGTGACCTGACTCGATCGCGGTCTTGAAGATATAGAACTTCGAGATGAAGCCGCCGGTCGGCGGCAGACCAGAGAGCGAAAACATGCAGATCGTCAACGCCAGACCGTAGAACGGACGGCGGAAGCCGAGGCCGGCGATGTCATCGAGTGTCTGCGGATCGTTCTGATTCTTCGCCAGCATCGAGACGACGCCGAACGCGCCGATGTTCATGAGCGCATAGACGACCGTGTAGACCGCCACGGCGGCGACCGAGTCATCGCGCACGGTCAGCATCGCGATCATCATGTAGCCGACGTGCGCGATTCCCGAGTAGGCGAGCATGCGCTTCAGATCGCGCTGCACGATGGCCACGACGTTGCCGACGATCATCGAGAGAATCGACAGCGCCGCCACCATCTTCATCCAGGT
>DASYUK010000377.1:0-11605 GCA_036001325.1 Thermoanaerobaculia bacterium | reverse complement strand
CGTAGCCGATGTAATACCCGGCACGTTCGCCGGTCAGCAATGCGTGCAAGGCGTGGTGATAGTCGTCGCTCCACTGCGAATCGAAGCCGAGACCGAAGCCTTCCCTCGGCGTGATGATGCGCGGGTCGTTGAGATTGCTCTCCGCCATCGTGTAGATCTGCCGGCCGAGCTCTTGCGCGCGCGTGCGCACCACCGCCGTGAGGTCCTGCAGAAAAGGCTCCGCGGAGTGATCGACGATTGCGTGCACGGCATCGACGCGCAGCGCGTCAAAGCGAAACTCATCGACCCACTGCAGCGCGTTGTGCACAAAGAACCAGCGCACCTCGTCGCTCAATGGATCATCGAAGTTGAGCGCGAGGCCCCACGGCGTCTTGTATCGATCGGTGAAGTAAGGCGCGAACTCGGATAAGTAGTTTCCTTCGGGTCCGAGATGGTTGTAGACGACGTCGAGGACGACGGCCAGCCCGCACGTATGACAGGCATCGACGAGACGCTTCAACGCGCGCGGTCCGCCGTAGGAGTTCTGCGCCGCGCCGATGTGGACTCCGTCGTAACCCCAGTTGCGGGTCCCGGGAAACTGTCCGATTGGCAACAGTTCGACCGCCGTGACGCCGAGGTCCTTCAATTTGTCGAGATGCGGAATGACCGCGTCGAACGTCCCCTCAGAAGTAAACGCGCCGACGTGCAACTCGTACACGACGTACTCGTGTAGCGGCCGCCCCTTCCACGCCGCCTCGGACCAGCCGAAGTCGCGGCCAACGACCTCGGAGGCGCGGTGCACGCCCTCAGGTTGAAAGCGCGACGCGGGATCGGGCCGCTCGCAATCGCCGACCACGAAGTAGTAGCGCGTTCCCTCGGCACAGCGATCGACGATCGCCTCGTGATATCCGCTCTCGTCTCTCGTCAGCGTGATGCGGCGATCCTCGGGAGCGACAATGTGCACCTCCACTCGGTCGTGGTTCGGCGCCCAGACCCGAAACTCGCACTGCGACTTGTCGAGAACCGTGGCACCGAGGGGCTTACCCGGCAAGCTCGGTCTCCGGCGTCAGGAAGACTGCTCCCAGCGGCGGAAGCGTCAGGTTCACCGACCAGCGCCTTCCGTGCAGCGGAATCGGCGCGGCGTCGACAGCTCCCATGTTTCCCTGTCCGCTACCGCCGTAGACCGGCGCGTCGCTGTTGAGGATCTCCTTCCAGCGGCCGCCGCGCGGCACACCGATCTGATAGTTGTATCGCGGCAGCGGCGTGAAGTTGAGAACGATGACGACCAGCTCGTCGGGACGGGATCGCGACTTACGCACCACGCTGACGATGCTGTTCTCCGTGTCGCAGCAATCGATCCATTCGAACCCCTCGGGCGACATGTCCAGCTCATGAAGCGCCGGCAGATCGCGGTACGTGCGATTGAGATCCTCGACCCAGCGTTGCAGCGTGGCATGCGGAACGTAGTCGAGCAGGTGCCAGTCGAGGCCGATCTCATGGTTCCACTCCCGCCACTGACCGATTTCGCCGCCCATGAAGAGCAGCTTCTTCCCCGGCTGCGAGTACATGTGCGCGAACAAGAGACGGAGGTTGGCGAACTTTTGCCAGTCGTCTCCCGGCATCTTGCCGATGAGCGAGCCTTTGCCGTGCACGACTTCATCGTGCGAAAGCGGCAGCACGAAATTCTCGGTGAAGGCGTACATCATCCGGAAGGTCAGGTCGTTGTGATGGAACCGGCGATGGATTGGATCCTTCGAGAAGTAGCGCAGCGTGTCGTGCATCCAGCCCATGTCCCACTTCATGCCGAATCCGAGTCCGCCGACATACGTCGGCCTCGACACCATCGGCCACGCCGTCGACTCTTCGGCGATCACCTGCACGTCAGGAAGCACTTTGTAGACGTCCTCGTTGACCCGCCGCAGGAACGAGATGGCTTCAATGTTCTCGCGTCCGCCGAACTCGTTCGGGATCCACTCACCATGCTTGCGCGAGTAATCGAGATAGAGCATCGAGGCGACGGCGTCGACGCGCAGACCGTCGGCGTGATACTCGCCGAGCCAGTAGAACGCGCTGCTCAAGAGAAAACTGCGCACCTCGTTGCGGCCGTAGTTGAAGATCAGGCTGCTCCAGTCGGGATGGAACCCTTTGCGCGGATCGGCATGTTCAAAGAGATGCGTGCCGTCGAAGTACGCCAGTCCATGCTCATCGCTCGGAAAGTGCGAAGGAACCCAGTCGAGAATCACGCCGATCCCGTTCTGATGCAGCACGTCGACGAGGTATTTGAAATCCTGCGGCGTACCGAAGCGGCTCGTCGGCGCGAAATAGCCGGTGACCTGGTAGCCCCATGATCCGTAAAAGGGGTGCTCCATGACCGGCATGAACTCGATGTGCGTGAAGTTCATCTTCTTCGCGTACTCCGCAAGCGGCTCGGCGAGCTCGCGATAGCTCATCGGACGCACGCCGTGCTCGTCGAAGATGCGGCGCCACGAGCCGATGTGCAGCTCGTACATCGTCATCGGCGCGGTGAAACTGTTGCGCTCCTTGCGCGTGCTCATCCACTCGTCGTCGTTCCATTCGTAATCGAGGTCCCACACGATCGAAGCCGTGCGTGGCGGAGTCTCGTGATGGATGCCGAGCGGGTCGGCCTTATCGACGCGATATCCGTTGTGGCGCGAGACGATGTGGTACTTGTAGGTCGATCCCTTACCGACCCGCGGGATGAATCCTTCCCAGATTCCGGAGTTGGCGCGCGCTTCCAGCCCGTTCGCGCGCGGATCCCAGCCGTTGAATTCGCCGATGACCGAGACCTGCTCGGCGTTCGGCGCCCAGACCGCGAAATTCGTTCCGAGGACTCCGTCACGCTCGACGATGTGAGAGCCGAGCTTCTCCCACAACTTGTGATGACTCCCTTCGTTGAAGAGATACAGATCCCAGTCGGAGAGGAGAGTTTCCTGTTCCCGGTTTTTTGTCGGCTGGATCTGCTCGACTCTGTGTTCGCGGACCGCGGGAGGTGTTACCTCGATCGTCACGCTGGGGATGACATCGGCGCCGACGTTCTGCAGCTCTTCGACGACGCGCGCCTTCGCGGTCTTCGTGCTGACGCGCTTTTTCGGTGTGGCGGTCTTCTCCGAATCCGGCAGGCCCTTCTTACGTCTCGTTGCCATCAACTTCCCTGAAGCAAGCCCCGCGCCTCTCGAGGAACCTCCTACGCTACACGATTTTTCTCACGCGTTGCAGAAGCTGCTCCGGAAGGCTCTCGAAGTTCGAGGCGATGTGGGGCGCGTGCACGGTATCGTGCAGAGCGCCACCGAGATCATCGAGAACGTCCCGAAAGTTTTCCGGCAGGTCCGACCAGTCTCGCTCCCACTCGTCGACGGCGGAGAAGAATGCATCCGTGGTGCAGCAGTTCGCATCGGTGCGGCCGCCCTCGGTCGCGAGAAACGAGAGCAGCGATTCCATCGCGTTCTTCAAATAGCGCAGGTCGGCGGGGCGTGTGACCGCAGCGGCGTACACGTGCCGCAGCAAAGATTTGAGTTGCGGTGATACGTGCCGGAATCTCGCCGCCGATCTGTAAAACTCTTCGAAGCGCTCCTCGTTCATGAGGGCTCATCACGATCGTAGCAAATCGAGCACGCCGTGAAGCGGGATGCGTATCCAGTCGGGGCGATTGTTCAGCTCGTAAACGATTTCGTACAGCGCCTTCTCGAGCAGATGCGCGTCGAGCAGAACTTCGATCTCCTGCTCCGTCTTCGGAAGATGCGCGCCCTTGGCGCTTTCCTGGAGATACGCGCGCAGAAACGCCGCGCTCACCCATCGATGCCAGAACCTCGCTCCAGCTTCGAGTGCCGGCGTGTCCTCGGAACGGATGACCGGCACCTGCGCCTGACCGAACACGACTGCATATGGCGCGTAATGAAACGACCGCAGCATGCCGGCGACGTCGCGCAGCGCCGATCGTTTGATGCGGCGTTCGCTGAGAGGTCGCGTCGGCTCCCCTTCAAAGTCGATGATCACGAAGTCGTTTGCGGTTCGCAGCACCTGACCGAGGTGATAGTCGCCGTGCGTGCGGATACGCTGACCGGCGATCCTGCCGCCGATGATCATGCGGATGCGCTCGAAGAGCGCCTGCTCTTTCGCGAGCAGCTCGGCCGCGTTCGGATCGTCCTTCGCTTTCCGCCGCACGAGCTGCAGCGCCTGCACCGCCTGCGCGCGGATGTGCTGATAGACCGAGCGCTGGTAATGCGCCGTAATCGGCTCCGGCGCGAACGCGGGGATGTCGTCGCGAGAGGCGAGCGCGAGGTGCATCTCCGCAGTTCGACGCCCGAGCGTCTCCGCGTCATCCAGATACGCACCGATCAGCTCCCGAGCGAGATCGCTCGTCCCCTTTTGCGACATGCGCAGGTGACTGTCCCCCGGCGTCGCTTTCGTCAGCTTCTCCGCTGATGACGGATCGCCGAGGATGCGCTCGAAATAGCGTCCGATGGAGTCGAGCGTGTAGGTCCACGCGTCGCCTGAATTCTCCATGTAGCCCTGCAGGATCGCCAGCGTCGTCGGTTCGCCACCGTTGTCGGCGCGATACTCGAGGGTGCCGGCGAGGCGCGGAGTCGCGGTGAACGACGTCTCTTCGTTCAGGAATCGTGTGATCTCGAGATCGGTGTTGACGCCCGGCTCCAGTCGACGGAAGAGTTTGAGGAAGAATTGTTGATCGTAAACGATGGCTGTGTTGCTCTGCTCGGTCTTGATCACTTGCGCATCGAGCGATCCGTCGCCGCGCAGCTCTTTGTACGCTCGCGTCGGCGCGCCGACGATCGCGCCTTCCTCCCCCTTGAGCTGTCGCTTCCGCGCAATCGCATCCAGGAGCGCCTCGGCGAACAGAGGATCGATGACCGGCTCGTACAACAGACACCCGTCACGCATCCTCGCGATCAACGTCGCCGTTCGCGCGCTCTCCTGCTCGTCCGCGCGGCGCGCCTGCGTGATGCCCAGTGGCAGCAGGTACGTCTGCGGCTCGCCGTCGGTGAACTCGATGTCGATGATCGTGACCTGCGCTGAATTCTTTGGCAGGGGAACGATCTCGCGAATGCTGAGCGCACTGACGGTGCGCGCCTTTCCGGCGAACCAGCGTCTGCTGGCGACGTAGCGAAGGATCGCGCTCGTCAGCGCCTCGCGGTTCCGATCGGCGAAGACCTCGTCCCACTTCTTCGCTCCGAGGAGCGGGACTTCCTCGGCCTTCTTGACATCGGCGACCGGGCGGCGCTCGAGCGTGAACCAGTAGAACGCGAAAGGACTGAGGTTGAGGAAATACGGTCGATCGCCGATCTCCGGGAACCGCACGCTGCCAGAGAGCTCGACCGGCGTCATGCCGCGAAAGGCCGACAAATCGAGCTCGAAGGTCTGCACGAGGCGCGAAAGATTGGCGACGACCAGGATCATCTCATCCTCGAATTTCCGGACGAATGCGAGGACCTTGCGATTCTCGGGATGGAGAAACTCCATCGTGCCGCGGCCGAGCGCGCGATAGCGTTTGCGCAGCGAGAGCAGGCGCTTCATCCACCAAAGCAGTGAGTACTGATTGTTCTGCTGCGCCTCGACGTTGACCTGCTCGTAGTGATACTGCGGATCGATGATCACCGGCAGGTAGAGCCGCTGCGGATTCGCGCGCGAGAAGCCGGCGTTGCGATCGGCGCTCCACTGCATCGGCGTGCGCACGCCGTTGCGATCGCCGAGATAGATGTTGTCGCCCATGCCGATCTCGTCGCCGTAGTAGATGATCGGCGTGCCGGCGAAGGACATGAGCAGGCCGTTCATCAGATGGATACGGGCGCGATGGTTCTCCATCAATGGAGCGAGGCGCCGGCGGATGCCGAGGTTGATGCGCGCTTCGCGATCGCGCGCGTAGGTGCGCCACATGTAATCGCGGTCTTCTTCGGTGACCATCTCCAGGGTCAGCTCGTCGTGATTGCGGAGGAACATCGCCCACTGGCAGTTCTCCGGAATCGCCGGCGTCTGGCTCATGATGTCGATGATCGGGAAGCGGTCCTCCATCGCCAGCGACATGTACATGCGCGGCATGACGGGAAAGTTGAAGGCCATATGACACTCGTCGCCGTCGCCGAAGTACGGCAGCGTGTCTTCTGGCCATTGATTCGCTTCCGCGAGCAACATCTTGCCGGGATACTTCGCGTCGAGATGCGCACGAAGTTTCTTCAGGTACTGATGCGTTTCCGGGAGATTCTCGCACGTCGTCCCCTCGCGCTCGTACAGGTAAGGAATCGCGTCGAGACGGAAGGCGTCGACACCGACGTCCATCCAGAACTCGAGGACCTTGAACAGAGCATCGTGGACGCCGGGGTTGTCGAAGTTGAGATCGGGTTGATGCGAAAAGAAGCGGTGCCAGTAGTAGGCATTCGCCACCGGATCCCAGGCCCAGTTGGACTTCTCGAAGTCCTTGAAGATGATCCGGGCGTCTTTGTACTTTTCCGGCGTATCGCTCCACACGTAGAAGTCGCGCCACGGTGATCCCGGTTTGGCGCGCCGCGATTTCTGAAACCATTCGTGCAGATCGCTGGTGTGATTGACGACGAGCTCGGTGATGACGCGGATGCCGCGGTGGTGCGCCTCGCGCATGAAGAGTTTGAAGTCGGCCAGCGTGCCGTAGCTCGGATTGACGGAGGTGTAGTCGGCGATGTCGTAGCCGTCGTCACGCAGCGGAGAGGGATAGAACGGCAGCAGCCACAGAGTGTTGATGCCGAGGTCCTGGAGGTAATCGAGCTTGCGAGTCAGCCCGGGAAAATCGCCGATGCCGTCGTCGTTTGAGTCGAAGAAGGCTCGAACGTGAGCCTGGTAGATGACGGCGTCCTTGTACCAGAGATCGTTCATAGCTCTCGGCTCTCGGCTGTCGGCTGTCGGGAGGGCGGGCCCGACAGCCGAGAGCCGACAGCTGACAGCCCATCACAAGTAATATTCAAAGTCCCTTTCGGTGCGCACGCGCCTGCGAATGCGGAAGATATGCGCCGGAACGACATGCGGATTGAGCTGCACGAAGTTGCGCGCGCCGTGCCACGTGTGTCGCGCGCCGCTGAGCAGATCATGCACCTGGAACGCGCGGTTGGGGTCGAGCTGCAGTGCGGCCAGGTCGAGGTCGATCCACCCTGATTGCATGTTGTGCGGATCGACGTTGACGACGCACAGCACGACATTGTCGCCGGCAGCCTTGCTGTAGCAGAGGATCGAGTCGTTCTCGCTCTTGTGAAAGCGCAGCGTGGCGTTTTGCTGCAGCGCGGCGTTATCGCGGCGCACACGGTTGACGACGGCGATGAACTCCGACAGATCGTCGTCGGTCGCTTCCCATCGCTTCACTTCATATTTCTCGGAGTCGAGATACTCCTCGCTGCCGCTTTCGCGCGCCGTGCTGATGAACCGCTCGAACGCCGGCCCGTAGAGGCCGTAGTTCGCCGACAGCGTCGCCGCCAGTACGAGGCGGATCGTGAACGCCGGCCGGCCACCGTACTGCAGATACTCGGTGAGGATGTCGGGCGTATTCGGCCACGCGTTCGGGCGGAAGAAATCGCTCACCGGCGGCTTCGTGATCTCGCCGAAATACTCGCGGAGCTCGGGCGCCGTGTTGCGCCACGCGAAGTAGGTATACGACTGCGAGAAGCCGCACTTGGCCAGCCAGTACATGATCTTCGGACGCGTGAACGCTTCGGCGAGAAAGATCACCTCCGGATTCTCGCGCTTGAGCTCACCGATCGCCCATTGCCAGAAAGGCAATGGCTTCGTGTGTGGATTATCGACACGGAATATGTGCACTCCTCTTCCTACCCAGAATCGGAACACATCGCGCAAATCCTGCCAGAGCTCCTGCCACGCTTCGCTCTCGAAATGAAACGGGTAGATGTCCTGATACTTCTTCGGCGGATTCTCCGCATATTGAATCGAGCCGTCCGGCCGCTTCAGGAACCATTCCGGATGCTGCTTGACGTACGGATGATCGGGCGACGCCTGAAATGCGATGTCGAGCGCGATCTCCATGCCGTGGTCCGATGCCGCCTTCACGAGCCGCTCGAAATCAGCGATCGTCCCGAGCTCTGACTGCACGGACGTGTGTCCCCCCTCGCGCCCGCCGATCGCCCACGGACTGCCGACATCATTCTTGTCCGCCCCCACCTTGTTGTTGCGCCCCTTGCGGAACGTCGTTCCGATGGGATGGATCGGCGGAAGGTAGAGAACATCAAATCCCATCTTCGCGATGCGCGGCAGTTGTTTCTCCACATCGCGAAATGATCCGGCGGAGCGCGGGAACATCTCGTACCACGTGCTGAACGCGGCTCTCTTTCGATCGACTTCGATCGGCATCTCGCCAGCGAGCTTCGTGACGAACTTTCGCTCGGCGTTGCGCCACATCAGAGCGAGCAAATCCTCGCTCCACATGTCTTCGATCTTCTCTTCGAGCGCTTCATCCGATTCGAGCGTGCCGATGAAGGCCTCCAGTTTGCGCTTGTCGCGAGCGCCGGCCTGGGTCGCTGCGGCGCGGATCATCTCCAGCCCGATCTGAAGCTGGACGTCGAGATCTTCCGCCTTCGCGTCGACGCGCTTGGAGAGATCGCGATGCCACGTCAGGAAATGATCGATCCACGCTTCGATCGAGAAGTAGTAGAAGCCGAGCGACTCGACCGGAAACTCGGCGCGCCAGCGATCGTTGGAGAGCGGGCGCATGCGGATCTCGCGCGGCTTCTTTTCCGATTGATGACGGCAATGGACGACGGCCGAGATCAGATCGTGGCCGTCGGCGAAGATGTCCGCCTCGGCGGCGACAACGTCGCCCACGACGCGCTTCGCCGCGAAGCGGCCGTCATCGACCGCCGGTGCTACGCCTTCGATGATGACCCTTCGGCGACCGTCGAACTCCACCACAACGGTTGCCCTCGGTGCGAGTCTCGTTCCACACTCAGCGGAACAGCTTGCGCGCGAATGGCCGCACGACGATCGCCAGCACGCTTCCCGCGGGCCCGCGCCGCAACGCGCTGAGGCGAAAGAGTTGTTCCGTCGCGATGATCAACGCCAGTAGCAGCGACAGGATCGCGCTCATCCTCGGCCCATGCTGGAGCGAAACGAGCGCGGTGATCACGCCCGCCGACGAGAATCCGAGAAGGAGCCAGGCCACGATGGAGGCATGTTTCCGGTAGTTGAAACCGAATCGCTCCGCCATGGCCGCCTGCTCGGCCGGCGAGAGAAGCGTCAGGAGCGGCTCGCGCATCGCGAACGCGTCGCGCAGCGCAACGTCGGCGGGCGGCCGCGTGATGTAGAGCTGGTGTCCTCGCGTCTTCGTGAACGGCGAGATCGCGCCGGAGTATTTGCCGAGGGCGACGTAGTAGATCAGATAGGCGATCAAACCGGCGGCCGAGCCGATCGGTCTTTGAAGCAGCCACACGACATTCAGTCGAATGGCGCTCTCGATCAAGAGATAGGCGCCGACCGCGCCAAGCACCAGCGGCATCGGCGGCGCGTTGGGGTTCAAGGTGCGCCGGGCAAGGTCATTGACGGCCCAGATGAGATACATGAATGGCAGGATCAACGACAGCGCCGTCAACTTCGTCGGAAGAATTCCGATCTCGCTGCCGAGGTGCTCCTGGACGACGGCCGGCAGATGACCGATGAAGAGGCCGGCGAGATTCGCCGCCTGGCGGCCTTTCTCGCGCGCGATGGCGGCGCGGTGATCGGCCTCACGACGCGCCTCGCTCGCGTCGTCATACGGCTCCGAAACGCGGATCACGTGGCTGTCGCGCCACGGCTCGAGAACGTAGCGCACGCCCCCCTCCCCGTTCTCCGCCGTCACCACTTCGAAGTAACGCTCCTCCCACAAGACCGCCGTTCCGGGATACTCGGCTCTCGTGAGCGACTTCGGAACGCGGGGCGTCCAGCCTTTGGAGCGCCGGCAAAGAATGATCATCTGCTCGCCGCTGCCGCGGCGAACGCGGTCCGATCCGAATGCGCGCATGCCTTGATTCTAATGGGGAGCGCCGTTGTTCGAGGTGATGCAGGAGCGAACGCGTTCGGCGAGCTTCTGGATGTCGAACGGCTTCGGCAGGATGTCGAAGGGAACTCCATGCATGCGTTCGCGGATCACCGTCGGCGACGCCGCGCTCGTGACGATCACCGTCTTCAGCCTCTCCGGATCCTTCTCCCCGATCGCGTTCATGAACGCGAAACCGTCGAGGTTCGGCATCATCAGATCGAGGATGATGACGTCATACTCGCGATCTCCGATTTTGAGCATCGCTTCGGCGCCGTCGGCGGCGATCTCGACGTGATAGTGCTCGCGTTCGAGGATCATCTTGACGAGACGACGAATGGCGGGATCGTCCTCGACGACGAGGACGTCGCATTGGTCCGGAGTTTTAGCCACACTCGTACCCGAGTGTGCAGCAGCAAGAAATGCTCCCGCTATCGCCTGACCATCCCCTTGACGATCCAGAGGGGGCCGATGAGGAGGTGCAGGAGATTTCGCAAAAACGCCGGTCGGTTTTTCTCGTACACGCTGTGGCCGATGAACTGAAGGATCCAGCCGAGGATGAAAAGGGCGATGTTGACCGACATCGGCAGTGCCGCGCCGGCAATGTAGAAGATGATGGAAACAGCCAGCATGGCCAGGCCGAGGACCCAGTCGAGGACGATGTAGTACGCGGCGCTGGCGAAGAGCAGCACGACCGCGGCGTCGATGCGCAGGGAGTCGATCGCGATGATCTCCACCCGCGCGAGCATCCCCAGAAGCGAAAGCATGATCAGCGGGATGCCGAAGCGGTGGAACCGTTTGTTCCCCGCCGTCCGGTGATACGACGCGTAGTCGTCGAAGAGCGCATTGAGGTCGGGCAAGCGAGCGCGATTATAGGTTGTTCGGTCGTTAGTCCTTAGTCGTTCGTCGTTAACGCCGTCAAGGACTAAGGACCAAGAACCAAGGACCAGCGACCAGCGACCAGCGACCAACGACTAACGACCAACCCCGCGGAATACCACCCTCAAAAAAGTGTTGACACCGGCAGGTGGATGGATAAATATTCATGCAGATGAATTTTTATGCAGCCGGTGAGGCCGCCCGCAGGAAGGAAGAGATCCTCCGGATCGTTCGGGAGACGACCGTCCACTCGCAGGACGAGATCCTCTCCGCCCTGCGCAAGCGCGGCTTCAAGGTCACCCAGCCGACGCTTTCTCGCGACCTCCGCGACCTCGGCCTGGCCAAGACTCCCTCCGGCTACATCGTTCCCGGTGAAGTCGCCCCCGTCGTCACGTTCACGCCGCGGGAAGTGCGCGAGACCCATCTCGAGCACCTCGTCCGCGACTCCGTCCTGTCCGCAGAGGCCGCGGTGAACCTCGTGGTCATCAAGACTCCCACCGCCGCCGCCCAACCGGTGGCGAGCGCAATCGACTCCGCCGACATCGAGGACGCCCTCGGCACCGTCGGCGGCGATGACACGATCTTCGTCGCCTTCCGCACAACGACGGCCGCCGCGGCGTTCGCGCGACGGCTGCAACAGCTTGCCGGGCTCTCGCCCGAGCGACGCCGTAGTCGCGCCTAGCGCGGACCGAGGTTCGAGTCAACGCCAATGCAAAACGTTCAACTCAAAGA
>DASYUK010000376.1:0-2775 GCA_036001325.1 Thermoanaerobaculia bacterium | reverse complement strand
GTTCGCGCCGTCGCGCCGGACCCGCCCCGCCACCACCCCGTCGAGCCTCGCCCCGGCGAAAATCGCGCCGACCAGTCCGACGTCGCCGCCATGCGTGCGCTCGAATGCGCAGTCGTCGAAGGCGATGACGTGAGAGAAGCGGCGCGGCATCAGCTACCGACAAAGTAACCCATTCGCGACATCGGCGCGCATTACAATGGCGCATCCCTTTTGCATAGAGGAGCTTCGATGAGTACCGTTCAAGAGCTTCCGCAAGCGTATCCCGACATCGTCGGCTTCAAACCAGAGGAGCCGACGTTCGAGCCCTACATTCCTGCGCAGACGGTATTACGCGAGCTCACCCCCGTTCCCGTTGTGATGGGAACGATCCTCGGCATGATCTTCGGCGCCTCGTCGCTCTATCTTGTGCTGAAGGTCGGCCTCACGGTCAGCGCTTCGATCCCGGTCGCCGTCATCGCGATCACGCTCTTTCGCATCCTCTCGAAGCTCGGGGCACGCGACGCCACCATTCTGGAGACCAACGTCGTACAGACCGCTGGCTCGGCGGGTGAGTCGATCGCCTTCGGCGTCGGCGTCACGATGCCGGCCATCCTCATCCTCGGTTTCGACCTCGAATTCACGCGCGTGATGCTCGTCGCGGTCCTCGGCGGATTGCTCGGCATTCTGATGATGATCCCGTTGCGACGCGCATTGATCGTCGCGCAGCACGGGCTACTGAAATATCCGGAAGGGACAGCCTGCGCCGAAGTGCTGAAGGCTGGCGCATCGCAAGAGTCTCGAGATGCGGCGTCGGAAGAAGCGAAGCGCGAGCAGGAAGCGCTCGGCGGCGCCGCCACGAGCGCAAAGACAATCTTCACCGGATTCGGCATCGGCATCGTCTACAAGACGGCGATGGTCGCGTTCCGCACGTGGAAGGACACGCCGGAGAAAGTATTCGGCGCTCCGTTCGCAGCCGGATCAGTAGCCGCGGAGATCTCGCCGGAGCTGCTCGGCGTCGGTTACATCATCGGGCCACGCATCGCCGGCATCATGTGCGCCGGCGGTGTGCTCGCGTATCTCGTTCTGATCCCGATGATCCACTACTTCGGTGCGAATCTCACGACGCCGCTGCCACCGGGCACGACGTTGATCAAGGATATGAGCCCGGGCCAGATTCGAAACGCCTACGTTCTGTATATCGGCGCCGGCGCGGTGGCAGCCGGCGGCATCATCAGCGTCTTCAAATCGCTGCCGATGATCTGGCACGGCATCAAGGGCGGCATGCGCGACGTTTCGGCATCGCGCGCAACCGCCGAAGAGCGCGCGGCGGTCCCGCGAACCGATCGCGATCTGCCGATCAAGGTCGTGCTCATCGGAATCATCGCTCTCGTCGTCGTCATCGCGTTCTCGAGCCCGCTGTATGTCGGCGGAACAGGCCTGGGCGCTCGTCTCGCGGCTGCGGTCCTCATCATCATCTTCGGTTTTCTCTTCGTGACCGTCTCATCGCGCCTGACGGGCGAGGTTGGATCGACTTCGAATCCGATCTCCGGGATGACCGTGGCGACGCTCCTGCTGACGTGCCTCGTCTTCGTGGTGCTCGGCTGGACGGGAAGCAACTACTTCGTGACTGCGCTGTCGATCGGCGGCATCGTCTGCATCGCCTCGTCAAACGGCGGCACCACGTCGCAGGACCTCAAGACCGGCTTCCTCGTCGGATCGACTCCGCGGTCCCAGCAGATCGCGATCCTGATCGGTGCGCTCGCGTCAGCGATCGTTCTTGGACCGATTCTGTTGAAGCTGAACGATGCCGGATCGGTCTACGTGCCGGTCGGTTCCGCGGCGCAGGGGCTCAATGCCGGTTCTGCGCAACCAGGTGAGATTGCGAAGCCGAGTGAGTTTCATGGTCGGACAACCGTCCGCGGATTTCTGCCGAGCGGTGGGCGCGACACGAAGGAATACAACGTGTGGTTCCGCCAGGATCCGTCCGGCGGCAACGCCGAAAAGTACCTCGTCGATGACGCCGGCAAACCTGTTTACTACGTCGATCCCGGCATCAACGGCACGATCCGCAAGCTTCCCAACGGGCAGGACGTGCCGAAGTTCGACGCACCGAAGGCCACGCTCATGTCGTACATCATCAAAGGCATTCTCGGCAGCAAACTGCCGTGGGGTCTCGTGCTTCTTGGTGCGATGATCGCCATCGTTCTCGAGCTCGCGAGCATTCCGTCTCTCGCTTTCGCGGTCGGTGTTTATCTTCCACTGTCCTCGACGTCGCCGATTCTCGTCGGCGGTTTGATTCGATGGGCAGTCGATCGTTGGATTCGCGGAACGAAGTTCTCCGGTCGTCCGCTCACAGAGGAACAGCTCGTTGCGGAAGGTGACAAGAGCCCGGGCGTGCTGATGGCGTCGGGCTATATCGCCGGCGGCGCGATCGCCGGAATCATCATCGCCTTCATGGCCGGTGTGCCGTTCATGGCGGGGTTCAACAAGCGGATCGAGGAGCTGTCGACTCACAATCCTTTCTACTCGTCGGATCTGCTTGCGCTGGTTCCATTCGCGATCCTGATCGCTCTTCTGTACCTGACCGGGCGCGAAAAGATCCTCGCCCATCGTCAGGTCGAGGTCTGATCGACAAAAAGTCGAAATGATCTCAACTGAAGCTGAAAGTTTCGCGGGGGGCGGAGGGTATATTGCTGACATCGCATGAATACCTTCTGCCTGGGCACAATCGTGTTCGTCGCGGCCCTCATTGCGTTCGTGCGCATCACGACGCTGCAGCGGCTCATCGCGCAACTC
>DASYUK010000375.1:0-65655 GCA_036001325.1 Thermoanaerobaculia bacterium | reverse complement strand
CCTCTGCTGACTTCTGCGCGGCGATCAGGTCGCCTCCCGACTTCCTCAGTCCCGACTTCGGGACAGCCAACGCAGTTCTCCCGAGGTAAGCTCGACAGCCTTCCTTGCATCGTCGTCGGATCTACGTTCTGCGCTCTTGATGGATACGGACTTCGTCACACGGGGCTGACTCGTCCAGCGCTCACGCCTCGCTATCCGCTTCTTGTTCATCGACTCGCAAATTTGCTCCACGCTTCTTTCAGGCCGGCCTCACGACCCGTCGCCCTTGCGCTTCGCTAACTCTTCACCTCCATCAGGTTGAGTAGAAGACTTTCACTTCCGAGCTGTCGAGCATGCTCGGCACACCCCGCAGCGATCGCGCGTCCCGCGCGATCGCTATCCGGTCGACGGGCGTGACGCCCGCCGACTGCGGCCGGGACGGCCGGCTCTTCTAACGCAAGGCGCGCAAACCCCTGAGCACTTCCGCGACCGACCACGCTTGCGAAGCGCAGCCGCGTGGGTGGTAGGGGGGCTCAGCATCGAAGACTTCGCTGATCGTGCCGATGCATGAATCGCCGAGCCGTTTCGCGAATCCTTCGAGCAGCGCCAGTGCGCCTTCGCGATCGCCCGGGTTGACGCGGAGCCAGGCCTCGAGGAAGGGACCGATCAGCCACGCCCAGACCGTCCCCTGGTGATAGGCGGCATCGCGCGCGCGCAGATCGCCGTCGTACTTCGGCTTGTAATCGGGATGATCGGGAGAGAGCGACCGCAGGCCCATCGGCGTGAGCAGCTTCGCGCGGACGACGTCGACCACGCTGCGCCATCGCGATTCGTCGAGTACCGGATAGGGGAGTGAAACGGAGAAGATCTGATTCGGTCGGATCGCCGGGTCGTCGCCGCCTCCTTCGCAATCGACGACGTCGTACAGACATTGGGTCTGTGCGTTCCAGAAGCGCGCGTTGAACGACGTTCGGGCGCGCAGCGCGAGCTCCTCCATCCGCCGCGCGTTTGTCGTATCGCCTTCCTCGACCAGATATTGCTGGAGGATGCGCAGCGCGTTGTAGTACAGCGCGTTGATCTCTACCGCTTTTCCGCGCCGCGGCGTCACCACCCACCCGTCGACCTTTGCATCCATCCACGTGAGCTGATAGCCCTCCGCCCCCTGCGCCAGCAGGCCATCGTTGGGATCGACGTGAATGTTGAAGTGAGTGCCGCGCACATGATGATCGATGATGTCGATCAACTTCGGCAACAGGGCGCGCAGCGTTTCGCGATCGCCGGTATAATCGACGTAGCGCTTGATGGCGTGAAAGAACCACATGGTTGCATCGGCCGTGTGATAGAGCCCGCCGCGCTCTCCTTCGGGAAAGAGATTCGGAATCAGTCCGTCGCGGATGTACGACGCGAACGTGCGCAGGATATTGCCTGCCTCACGATTGCGGTTCGTGGCCAGCGTCAGCCCTTCGAGGCTGATCATCGTGTCGCGGCCCCAATCGGTGAACCAGTGATAGCCGGCGATGACCGTTCGCGGTTCGTCGCCCATCGCCGCAATGCGCGCAGCGTCGCCAGCGCGCGTGCCGGGACGAACCAGGAATTGGTCGGCGGCAAGGACGAGCTGCGCGGAAAAGTTGTCCTGTCGATGCTCTTGACGCCCGGACATCGCCAGAAGTTTCTCGCGGCGCGCCAATTCCGCCTCGCAACACTCATCAGGACCGAGAGCGCGGACGACGTCCCACGCTTCGACAGAGGCCACGATGCCGGCGGTCTCGCCGGCGTTCATCGCGATTTGAATGACGCCGGGACTCCACAGCGTGCCCTCATGCTCATATCCGCGACTGCGCTCGATCCGATAGATCACATGCTGCAGTTGTCGTTCGTCGGAGGCGAGGCGCGCGTCATTGCCGATGAGAATCAGCCGCAGTGGCGTGATGCCCCGACCATCGGAGATCTCGACCTCACGTCCGTTGACCTTCACATCCCACTGCGTTGAGACGTCTTCGTTCACCAGCCCTTCGTGCGGCCGGAATTTCAGCGACGGCCGCAGATGCAGCGTCAGACCAGAAGGACCTTCGAGGAGTTTGTACGTGATGTACGTCGTGTTCTGGAGGTGCGGCATCACGACGCGCTTCTCGATCCGAATGCCGTTCTTCGAATACCGCCAGACCGGGAGTCCGCACTCGAGCACGAACTCTTCGAGAAAATCGGGCTCGGGGTAAGCGATCTCTTTTCCGCCGCCGTGTTCGTCCCCGCTCAATTTGTAGCTGTCGACCGATTCCTCGAGGTGATTCAGCATCATGAACCGTCCGAGTGGCGCAGGAAGGGCGGCGATGAGCTTTCCGTGAAAGCGACGTGTGGCCGCTCCACCGATCGTCCCGGACGAATATCCGCCGAGGCCGTTCGTGACGAGCCACTCACGTGCGAGGAGCGCTTCCTGCGGATCGCCGCGCTTCCAACCGATCTGGCGAGGGAACGGCTGACCAGATGGCATGACCGCGCGTGGATGTGCTGAAGTTGTGCCCATGCATCTCTTGACCGACGGCCGCCCTGACAGCAAAGACGTTCTCGTGCTCGCGCACGGTGCAGGCGGCGCGATGGACACGTCGTTCATGAACATCGTGGCTCGCGGCGTCGGTGCGTGCGGGATTCGCGTCGTGCGATTCGAGTTCCCGTACATGGCGGCGCGGCGGGAGGGCGGGCGGCGCGGCGCTCCCGATCGCGAGCCGGTGCTGCTCCAATCGTGGCGCGATGTGATCGAAGAACTCGGCGGCGGACCCTCCGTGGTGATCGGCGGAAAGTCGCTCGGCGGGCGGATGGCCAGCATGGTCGCCGATTCTGTCAGCGCTCGTGGTCTCGTATGCCTCGGGTATCCGTTTCATCCGCCGGGACAACCGGCGCGGCTGCGAACGAAACATCTCGCCACTCTGCGAACGCCGACGCTCATCGTGCAGGGCGAGCGCGATCCCTTCGGCAATCGCCAAGATGTTGAACGATATGAACTTTCATCTTCCATTCGCATCGAGTGGATGACAGACGGCGACCACTCGTTCAAACCGCGCGTCAGTTCCGGAGCGACGGAAAAGAGCAATATCGATCGCGCGATCGAAATCGTGTGTTCCTTTATTAGCGGGCTGGTCTAGACCTGGCGGCCGATTTGCTTAAGAATAGTTCCGTACTTAAATGCGCCCCAAAGCTCTCATCGTCGAAGACGATCCGAACACTCAGCGACTCCTGTCGGCGATCATCGAGGCAGAAGGTCTCGACGTCGAGGTTGCGAACGACGGTGATGTGGCGATCGATCTTCTGTCACGCGAAAGCTACGCCGTCATTCTTCTCGACATCGTGCTTCCGACCGTGAGCGGCACTGCGGTGATGGAGTATCTCCGCGCCAACAACCCCGCCGCGCTCGCGAACGTGATCGTCGTCACAGGACTCGATGTCGCCGAGGTCCGCACGCTATTCCCGACAGTGAGACAGGCACTCGGCAAGCCGGTTCTTCCCGCGCGACTGCGCGCGACCGTGCGTACTTGCATTCCGGGTTGGGGATCATCGAGTCCCGACATGTCAGTGGCATAAGACGTGGATCAGACGATGGCCGGTGACAACAGCTCATGCGGGCCCCGGCAGCGTCTCTGACGCGAACTGAACTGACGCAACTCATTCAACTCGCTCCGGAAGTCGTCGATGCTCTGATCTCTTCCGGCCATCTTCTGTGCCTGATGCAGAACGGCGAAGCGCGCGTTCCGCTCCAGCAGTTGGAAGCGTTTTTCCGCGACGGCCTGGTTCAGGTTTATCGCAGCGAGGCGATGCTCAGCGATTCGCTGATGGAATCCACTCAGACGAAGCAGCCGGCGACGCCGGAAGCACTCAGTGGAGCGCCGCCGCCCTCGGCGGCGGAACACGCAGACGCCGGCGAGGGCGCCGGCGCTCCACCGACTGCGGAGCCACCGCGGCCGGCGCCCATCGTCACTGAAAAGCGCACCGAGGAAGCTGAGAGTCCCGCGCCCGACCTTCGTTCCGCGACGCGATTCGTTCCGCGTCGGCAGATCGGGGGCATCTTCGGCGATGTGAAGTTCTCAATCGTTCAGCTCTCCGCGACCGGGCTGCGTATCCGTCACCATGAAGAGATCTTTCCGGGAGCGGAAGCCAAAATGTCGTTCGCGCTGATGAAGCCGCCGCGGTCATTTGTCATGCGCGCGAGGGCTGTATGGACGAGCGTCGCGCGCTACGGAGCGAATGACGACGCCACCTTCCATATCAGCGGCCTCCGCATCATTCAGCATGTCGAACGTCTCACCCGAGCTCTCGAGATCCTCAAAGCGGCGCACGAACTGCAGCCCGAGCGCACCGTTCGCGGTATCGACACGCCGGCGCTGGGGCTGGAGAGCATTTCCGACGACGAGGTCGCGCTCGTGACGGCCACCATTCAAAAATTCGCCGCCGATCCTTACGAAGCCAATCGCTGGTATGGTCGCGCGAAGTTCGCGCTGGCAGAAGAACACGTGCGTCGCGCCGCGCCGCCGAAGCAGCGCGATCGCGACGAAATCCTGGGCATCTGGGAGTATCTCGACCGTCAGATCGACATTCCGAAGATCGCCGGCGTCGTCTCGATGATCCGCAGCGGCCGACTGGCCGTTTAGTACCTTCTCCCCGCGGGAGAAGGTGGCCGAAGGCCGGATGAGGGGCAGCTCCCGGAGGGAGAGGGAAAATCGATCACAGCCGCTCGACGCTCTCGCCGATGATGAATCCGCTGAAGTTCGCGTTATGGCGCAGCGCATCGACCGAGAAGGACGGCAGCGTCTCCAGCTTGCTCAACTTTCCGTAGAGCTTCTTGTACGCGGTGCTCTGCAACTCGACGCCCTCGGCAGTGAGGGGAGTGACGAGGCCGTACCGCTCTGCGTCCTCGCCGAAAAGTCGAATCGGCCGCCGCACTTCCTCGGACGCCGGGTCCCATTCACCGACCAGGATGACTGGTCCGCTGCCGGAGGCGAGCTGCGACTCGCAGACGACGAGATCGCTGATGGCGTCGGCGGTCGAGGTCGTGCCGAGGCGTCGTGCGGTGCTGCGGTTGCGCTCGAGCTTGAGGAGATCGAGGAACAGCCGCGACTCATCGACCAGCGAAATCTCCGCCTCGTCATATCTGATCGACGAAACTTCGGCCACCTCCATACTCCCGATTCCCTTGAGCGAAGCGGCGCCGAGCATTCGTACGCCGATGTAGCTGCGCGATTCCGCAGAAGGGAAGCCGAGGTACAGCGCCCAGGGAGCTCGAAGCCGGTAGAGGCGATGTTTCTTTTCCGCCAGCTCGCTCGAGAGCTGCCTCAGGAACGAAACCGAAGCGACGATGCCTTCGTTGATCAGATTGCGGTTCTCGTCGATGAATGCGTAGAACTCACGCTGCTGCGGTTGCTGGAACTCGCCGGAGTCGCGCGTCTGCGAGAGTGGCGCAAAGAACCGATAGACGTCGGTCTGGTCGTAACCGTGAGCGAGCAGCAGTTGTTGAATATCTTCGATTTCGCGCGTCGCCTTTCCTGTGGTCAGTCGCGACAACTCCACGATGCCCGGTCCGTAAAACTCGCGAATCTCTGTCCCGTCGTCCGCGACCTGGATCGGTAGTAACCGGTAGTAGCCGTAGTTCAGGGCGATGCGCATCCCTTTGTCGAATGCGAAGCCCTTCGCTCGCCACGACGCATAGAACCGCTGGATTTCGATGGCCGCGTGAATCGTGCGCATGGCCTGGCGCGAGGTATAGAGAGCGCCGTCGCCGAGAAACTTCTCGAATTGCAGCGCGTGCTTTCGCGTCATGTCGGCGAGCTCGCGCTGGAACTCGACCATCTGCCGGTACGACGTCTGCTCTTCGTTCTTGCCGCCTCTCGCCACTTCGCCGAGGGTCTGCGCGAATGATGTGATGTCGTAAGCCAGCCCGAATCGATACACGATCGGCTCGACGACGCCGCGACGACCAAAGTCCATCGGGCGCAACGAGCGCGAGTAGATCGTCGTCTTCCCGTACTCCTCGGAGACATTCTCACCGTCGGCATTCGCGCGCATCCAGACGATGCCGGTGCGCAGGTAATACAGGATGAAAAACTCCAGGAGACGTTTGGCAGTGCTCTCCATCAGACCGTGATCGGGATGCGTCTCGGCGCTGGGATGCGCGCTGAGCAGTTGGCGCACGCGCGGATCGAGCAGCGTGAAAAGCGACGGCGGCGTCTCCGGATAACCGAGCAGCGCCACGGCCCGGCGGAAGAGGCGATCGCGATTCATCAACTCCGCCGCGAACGACTTCAGATTTTGAAACCACTTCCGCGCTTCATCGAAATCTCGACGAAGATATCCATTGAAGTACGTGCGCAGCTCGCGCAGCTCGATGCTGACGGAATCGTGCGTGGCGATCAGCGGATTGTTGAGCAGAATGCCGATGAAGCCAGGATCGCGCGCCAAATCTTTGGAAATATCGGGCAGGGCCGCTCGCACGACGTTCGTCCACTTCGCAAAGAGCAGGTATTTCATCTGATCCGCGTCATCGCGGGAGAGCGCCCCGACGCGAGTCACAGCTCGTTCCGGGAAGCCGGCGAAGAGCCGGGCCAACTGGGCCGAATGGACCAGCCAGAAGACGGAGTGGTAATCGGCGAGGACGCTCGAGTCCAGCGCGTTACGCGCCGCCCCGACGAGGTGGCCGACGTACTCCCGCAGCGCGTCGGTTGCGCGTTCGGAGGTGGCCGGATCGGACGTCCGGGCGACGATCTCCTGATTCATCCAGCGTTCGAGGCGTGCCTGCAACCCATCGAGAACGGGCGACTTACTGACAGGGAAGCCGTATCGGTCGCCCTCGACCTCGTCGGCGTAAAAGAGCTTGACGGGAACGGGGAGGGACTCGGGGTGTTCTGTAGCCTCGAGCAGGAACTGGTGGAGCTCCGTCTCTCGCCGGAGTGAGAAAATGTCCTGGCGAGATCTGAAGAATCCGATCAGATTTTCGTTCACGCTCACACCACCCGGGTTCGACCACGTGCCAAATGCGGACCAGTCAGCCCGGCTCGGCAGAGAAATTGAATGAAGGGCGCTCGGGTAATTGGCTGCATGGAGTTCCAGGCAGCAGCAGCTTCTCTTCAGTATTCAGCGCAGTCGGGAGGTCACACAGTGCGGACGACCATCGCGATTTTTTCATTCCTTTCAGCTCTTGTTCTCAGTGCGGCGCCGCCGGATACGGCGGGTCTGACCGCGGAAGCTCTCCTGCAGCGGGGCATCGCCAGCTATCGCGCAGCGCACTACGGCGACGCGGCCAGCGATCTGACGGCCGCCGCGCAGGCGTTCCTCGCCCCGGAGCAGATGCAGAATTATGTCAATACTGGAAAATTCCAGAATCTCGGACAGTTCGAGACGGCTCTCGTCTATCTGACGCTCGCGCAGACGAAACTCGGCCATGAAGATCTCGCGCGAGAATCCGTCCTCCGGCTGATGACCGCGGAGCGTATCGAGTCGCTTTATGCGCAACTGCCGCTCGATCCGGACACGGCGGAGTTCGAAGCGGTGGCGGCGAAGCTCGTTCCCGGTTCGACACTACCGCCCAACGTTCAACTGGCGCGCGGTGGTGCTCCTCCGGTAACGACACCACCGACTGCTGTGGCGCAGGCCGCTCCGCCGCCGGCTCCGACGACTGCAACCGCGCCGCCGCCAGCACCAGCGCCGGCGCCGACGACAACGGTCGCCGAAGTCACTCCGGCCCCGGCACAGACATCGAGTGTTCCTGCGCCGGCACCTCCAGCGCCGCCTCAGCCCGCGCCCGTACAAACGGCACAGACGACAGGCGAGAAGCTCGTCGTGCAGCCGACGCTCGCGACCGAGCGCGCCGAGCGACAGCGCATCATCGACGAGCTGGTCGCGCAAGAGCGCGCGAAGATTCAGAAAGCGGCCGACGAGCGTATCGCTGCTGAGCGTCTCGCTGCGCAGAAGACTGCGGAAGAGCGCATTGCCGCTGAGCGAACGAACATTCAGAAGGCGGCGGATGAACGGATCGCTACGGAGCGTGCATCGATCCAGCGCGCTGCCGACGAACGAATCGCCGCGGCGCAGAAAGCGGCGGAAGCGCAAATCGCTGCGCTTCAGGCCCAGAACCGGCGCAACTACCTGGTCAGCCTCCGTCAGGCCGATGCCTATGCGGCCACGGACAGAACGGACCAGGCGAATCAGATCTACACCGCGATCGTGAGCTCACAGGATGCGCCGCGTGAGATCGTCGCCGAGGCCGCGATCGGCTTTTACCGGACGGGAGCGTTCCGGAGTGCCGCAAACGCGTTTAAGAAGCTCGCTCCTTACAGCCGGGGCGAGGAAGACCTCCGGTATTACAACGCCGTGTCGCTCTATGAGACAGGCAATTACGCCGAGGCGAAGAAGGAACTGGCTTGTGCGCTGCCGTTCATCCAGGTGACCGATGATGTCTCGCGCTATCAGGCCAAGATCGAGAAGACTCCTTCTCAGCAGGCGCTGAGGTAAGCCACGAGAAGTTGCCCGTGAGATGACATCGGAGACCAGGCAGAGAGTTTTTCAATACGGCATCGCCATCGATCTGGTGATCCTTGCTACGGGTCTGGGATTTCTCTATCCCAACGCCCGTCTCCTCATCATTGGTAGCTACATCGCCGCCGCCGCGCTGTCGGCGTGGAAGGGTGGCTGGCGTCCGGCGGCTCTGTCGATCGCCCTGTCGGCGTTGCTCCTGCTCGCGCTATTCGGCAGCACGATCGGTGCGTCGGCGATTGTCGCCTTCGTCGCCGCGAGCGCCGTTGCGACGGCGATCATTCAAACTTCGATTCCGGGTCGTCGCGTTCACGTTGCCGTGGCGCCTGCACCGACCGGCGATGTCGTCGCGTTCGAGCTGCGCCTCGATCGTGAGCAGCAGGCGCGTGAGGCAGAGCAGCGTCGAGAGATGGCTCGTGCGCTCGAGCGTGCTGCGACGGAACAACTCGAGCGTGTCAGTGGAGGACAGGCGCCCCCGCCTGTCCTGGAGACTCCAACTCCCACGCCCACATCGACAGGCGAGGGCGCCTGTCCTTCACTCGACCCCGTCGAAGCGCGCGTGGCCGAGCATCGAACGAAGCTGCGCAACGAGACGAACTTGCGCGTCGCTCGCGAAGTCAAGCGAATTCGCCGTGAGCTCGAGCAGGAATTCGAGCAGCAGTTGGCGGACGAGCTGCGTCGCGAACGCGAGTCAGCGGAAGGCGCGCTGGGCGAACGACTCCAGGCTGAGCGCGCGTCCATTCAAGCGGAACTGGAGCGCCGGCTCGCGGCGGAGCGTGAGGCCGTCCATGCCGAAGCGGAGCGTCTCGTCGCTGACCAACTCGCGCCCGAGCGCGATGCATTGCGCGCCGCGGCCGAAGAGCGTCTGCAACGCGAACGCGAGCAGTTGCGGCGATCGATCGAAGAGCGCCTGACTCAGGCGATCACTGAAGAATCGCGAGCCGCCGAGGAGACGCTTCAGAAGCGGATCGAGGAAAGGCGTGCGACGATCCGCAAGCGCACCGAGGAACAGAGCAGCGCTGCGCCGAAACCCGAGCCGCCTCCACGCGCCGAGGCGCCACCGCCGCCGCCCGCGCGAAAGATTTCCGTTAAGCGCGATACCGGCGGCGGAGTGCTCTCCAGGATCACAGGATGGCTGCCAAAGGTGCGACGGCGCAAACCGGTGCCTGCGAAGAAAATCGTCGGAAGCGGCGTCGCGCCACGTCGGCCGGCCGCGACGGCAGCACCCGCCGTTCGTCCACTACAAACTGAGCGCAAGCCGCGTCTTCTGATGGTGGAGCGCCGCCGGGGAACCGCCGATGCCATCGCTCCGAAGGTCAAACAACGCGGCGTGGAGGTGGAGATCGTCGAGCGATGGGTTGATGCAGTCGACGAGATCTTCCGCTTCCGCCCCGACGCGCTGATGGTCGATGGGGAGTTGCCTGACTTCGGCAAGATCTACACGGCGATCACATTACAGCGTCCGAATCTTCCGATCTTCGTCACCGGAAAAATGACTCTCGGAACGACGTCGAGCCTTGATCGACATGCGGGATTTGTCGCGCGGCCATACGATGCTGAAGCTCTCGCGCAGATCGCGCGTCAGGCGATGGCCGATCCGCAACAATTGGTGGCCAAAGTTGTGCGTCCCGCGGCCTCGCCTGTTGCCGCTCCTTCTCAGCCAACTCCAGAGATGCCGAACGTCGCGCCGGAGTCCGCTCCGCTCACGATGATCGAACCGCGGGTTTCACCGTCGAGCGCCTCATACATAGTCCCCTGCTTCAACTGTCACATGACGTTCGATGCGATGACGTCGGATTGGTGCAGTTGCCTCACCAAAGAGCGAACGGTCGTCTGCACGAATTGTCTGGCGTGCTTCTGCAAGGCCCCGCCGTCGTACAAGGAAAAATTCTGGATGAATGCGCCGGCGCAACTGAATGAGCGAAAGCCGTCGGAGCTGCGAAAGCAGGAAGGTGTACTGGCGCCGAGTCCTCCGCGAGAAGCGGTTACGCGTCCGCTCGTTTTGTGCGTCGAAGACGACGAAGACATCCAGATCATCGTGCAGCGCGTCTGCTCGAACCTCGGATACGGATTCGTGCACGCCGAGAACGGCGTCGACGGACTTGAAGCAGCGCGGTTGTATGAGCCGGACCTCATCCTCGCCGACGCCTTCATGCCGAAGCTGGACGGCCGCGAGATGTGCCGCATGTACAAGGAAGAAGCGGACGGCGACTGCGCGGTGGTCGTGATGACAGGTCTCTACACCGACACGAAATATCGAAGCGAGGCATTGAAGCGATTTCACGTCGATGAATACCTGGCCAAGCCGGTGGCGGTCACTGAGCTCGTGCACCTGTTCCAGAAACATCTGGAGGGAGCGACCCCCGCCCAGCATCCCGAGGAACTACCACCGCCGGAGCCGAGCGCTGCCGGCGATGATGACGACGATCGATCGATTCCGCTGTCCACTCTTCTCGAGCAGAGTGAAGTGCCGGCCGTCGTGACGACGGCCGATAATCGCGATTCATACGAGGTCTGCTGTCATCACTGCAATCAGATGTTCGACGCCGTTCACGCCGAATGGTGCACCTGCCTCGGCCGCGATCAGACGCTGGTCTGCACACACTGCGGCTGGTGCTTCTGCAGGGCGCCGTCCGTGTACAAAGAGCGGTTCTGGATCGACGCACCGCCATCGCTCTTTGAACGAAAGATGCTTGGCTCGAAACGGAACACCGGCGGTCGAGGCAATCCGACGACCGCCGAGGTGAGACGGCCGCTGATTCTGCTGGTCGAGGACGATGAGAACATTCAACTGATCGTGCGCACTGTCGTCACCACGATGGGATACGGTTTCATCGTCGGCGCGAACGGTCAGGAGGGGCTCACCCTCGCTCGCGAGTACAACCCCGATCTCATTCTCTCCGACGCGTTCATGCCGAAGCTCGACGGACGGGAGATGTGCCGCCTGCTCAAAGAAGATCCGTCCACGGCGCGCGTGAAGGCCATCATCATGACCGGGCTCTACACCGATCGGAAGTATCGCAACGAGGCTCTCGACTACTTCAAGGTCGATGATTACGTGGCCAAACCGGTCGCCGTCGACGATCTGATCAAGCTTTTCAAGAAACACCTCCCGCAGGAAGTACAGCCGACGATGTAGTCGGTGGTATCTTCGTGAAGATGAATTTGCGCCGCCGGCGCGCCGTTCGACTCCTGCTGCTGCTCGTTGTGGCGACGTTTCCGGTGATCGGAGCGGCGCAACTGAATCCCACCGTGAAGGTGTTGCCTCGCGCCACGGCGCCGGTTCCTTCCGAATGCGATCATGGGCTGGCACCGCAGGCGCCTCTGCGCGTCATCCCCGAAGAGACAGTGGCGATCCCCGAAACGAAGGCGGAGATGAAAGCGCCGCCGAGCGCGACTCTGCGCGCGGAGCTTCGGACGGCACTCGAGGCCGCGCAGGAAGGCAGGCGCGATACGTTTCGCGATTCGCTCTCTCGCGCGAAGAACATTCTGGCGACGTATCCGCCCGGCGGCGAGCGGACGGCGGCGAACGATGTCATCGCCGTCTTCGATGATCTCGACAAATTGTGGGATTTCCAATTCACTTCACCGACCGGCGCATTCTTCGAAGCGGGCGGCGATGTGTACCGCGTCGCTAACAAGTATCCGCGATACGACACTTATATCCGCAGACAGACGGTCGTCGATCAAAACGGCATCCGTTTCTATCCGTCGCGCGAGACACGCGACTTTCTCGCGGCCGAAGCGGCCGAACGTTTCGCGCGGCTGACTGGACGTCCGCTGCCGCCACGCCCACCCGCCCGCGAACCGGTGGTGACACAAGCGCAGCGGAAGCCGGCGCCTTCGAAGGCTCCTTCGCGTGAGCCATCGGTTCGGAAACCGGTGACACACGAGGCACGCGCCACGACCCAACCGCCGGCGCACCGAACGAAGCCCACCCGCCCGAAACCGGCGCCGATTGTCACCACGACACACGGCACGCCGAAACCTCGGCCTGCACCTTCGACGACAACTCATGCGACCGAAACGACGAAAACACTCGCTCCGCCATCGCCACCGATTGTGACCACAACAACCGCCGCGACAACATCGTCCGCACCACCGCCAACCGAGACCGCCGCGACGACATCCTCGGCAGCACCAACAACCACGAGCCAACCGCCACCAACGACGACGACGGCATCGACGACAACGACTTCCGACACCACGACACCGCAGGCCGCGAAGACAACGCCGACACCATCACGCGGCCGCAGCTTTTTCATCCCCATCCTGCTCATCGTCGTCGGCCTCGGCGTGCTCGTGATGCTCTTCCGCGCGTCGTCGTGACCGAAATGGTCCGTCGCCGCGCACTGTTGCTACAATCCGCTCACCTTTCGCGCCCATAGCTCAGATGGATAGAGCGTCAGCCTCCGGAGCTGAAGGCCGCTGGTTCGAATCCAGCTGGGCGCACCAAAGTTCTTGAGAAGCGGAGTTTCCGCTCGGCCTGGAACGGAGCGCCACGTACGCTCAATCGTAGGCTTTGCTGCGGTGGCGAACGGCCGCGACGTCGACAACCCTACGCTCATCGTCGACCTCAAAGAGAACCCGGTAGTCTCCGACTCGGATGCGCCATCCCTTCGCGCTGCCACGAAGTTTCTTGACGCCCGACAGCCGCGGTTCATGAGCAAGCGCTTCGAGCTTCGCGTAGACACGCGTCGCGATCGACTTCGGCAGGTCTTCGATTTCATCTGCGGCTCGGCGCGAAACGAGGACTTCGTAATCAGCCACGCAACTTGCTGGCCCGGGCGAGACGCTTCTTCACTTCGCGCAGTGGAAGGCGTTGATCGCTTCGGCGCTGTTCAATGGTGAGCGCATCATAGAAGTCCTCCCACAGTTCGCGGTACCGTTCGAGGTCGATCTGCACGGCGATTTTGTGTCCTTTCTCGTCGGTCACGAAGTGGATGCCTTCCATCATGTTCTCCTCGCCGTCTGCGCAACAATGATCGCACGGATAGCACACCTGGGAAGGTGTCTAAACGGGTGTCTATTTCTGCGCCATACGGACATCCGCGGATGTCTGGTGACGACCGTGGACGAGCTAGAATCGTATCGACCCGGCTGATCGCGAGCAAACCCGCACCAGCGCTCACTTTTTCACGTGCGCGAATCGTTCTCCGGAGCTGAAGGCCGCTGGTTCGAATCCAGCTGGGCGCACCAACGATTGCCCGATTAACGCGCGCGTTTCGCGGTCAGCACGCCATTCATCTCTTCAGCCCGACGAGCGAGCCTTTCGTCGAATCAAAACGCTCGGTGTGGCCGAGTGTGCGTCTCAGTTGAGCTCGCCGGCGCTGCTGAGTTCACAGGGAAATTGAAACGCTCGTGCAAGTAAGCCGATATACTTCCGGACCTCCGCATTTAGTGAGACATGGCTGAAAGGAGCGTCGCTATGCATCGAATGGGAGTGCTTCTGATTGCGGTTTCACTCGGATGTGGGTTGCTGCTGCCCGTGCAACAGGCGAAGGCTCAGGCGACCACGAGCAGTGACGCGTTCCGTAAGGCGCTGTATCGGCACATGCCGGTGATGCGATTTGACGACGGCAGCGTGCCCTTCGTCGACGACGGCGAGCACTTCTTTCCCCTTCGCGTCACGGCGATCACGAACAACCCCGGCAATCGCCTGCAACGTTCCGACGGTACTTTACTCGTGCAGAGAAATGCTGACGGGAGCGGCCTGAATATCGGGTATTTGCGCGGAGATCCGCCGGGCGTTTACCCGCATATCAACCAGGACATTCGCGACACAGACGTGATCGATGAGCGCGACCACGGTTCAAACGATATCGCCACGTACAGAGCCGACGCGCAGAGGTTTCAGACAGATCCTCACTACCGCGATCGGATCTACGGGCACATCGTTCTCCACTATGAACGTGGATATCTCGCCGGCGCGTGGCTTCAGTACTGGTTCTTCTACTACTACAACGATTTTCCGGCGATCGACGCCGGTGATCACGAAGGCGACTGGGAGATGATTCAGATCTTCGTCGACGTCGACGTCAAACCGCAGGTCGCCGTGTACGCGCAGCACGACGGGCATACGTACTGTCGATGGCCTGAAGTGCCGAAAGAGCGATCGAGGCCAGTGGTGTACGTCGCGCGCGGTTCACACGCCTCGTACTTCCACGACGGCCATCATGGTCAGGATCAGTTCGTCGACGGCGACTTAGTACGTCCTATGAGACTGATCAGAGTCGGTCAAAACCGTCCGCAGTGGCTGAATTGGCCTGGCTTCTGGGGCGCGAGCGGGGGAGTCGTCGGGCTGTTCCACAGCCCGGACGGGCCGAAGCGACACGACGCTTTCAATCATCCGCAGGCCTTCTACGAGAGCGCAACCCTGGACGGAGACTGCGACTAAACCGATCGAGCGCGCGGAACGCCGAAGACATGGAGGGTTCAATGCGAAGAAGCACCTCGATGGCTGCAGTTGTACTGCTGAGTGCTGTGTTGATATTCGTTCTTTTGCCGCGCACGATCCTGGCTCAACAGAGCAGCGACGTGGACCTGTCGATCGATCTTGACGCGTCATCAGAACAAGTTCTTTCGGGATCGAACGTCATATACACGATCACCGTGACCAATGATGGAAGTGACGCGGCCTCCGCGTTCACGGTCACTGATGATCTGCCCGATGAAACGACGTTCGTTTCGTGCAGTTCGACGGGCGGCGGTGTCTGTGGCGGATCCGGCACGAGCCGTTCCGTAACGTTTGCAACGCTCGCAGCGGGTGGTACTGCGACGATCACGGCCGTCGCCAATGTGCCCTGCTCCGTTCCCAATGACACCGACATCGTGAATACGGCGGAGATTCGTCCTTCCGAACCTGATCCGGACGGCGATGAAGTCGAGAATGAGTCGGTCTTCGTCACAGTTCTCGCTCTGCGCATCACGAATGTGGCGGCGAACCCCTCAGTGCTATGGCCGCCGAATCACAAGTTCGTCAATGTCAGCGTCGCTTATCAGATCGAGGCCGCGGACAACTGTGGTCCTTTCGTGGTGACGCTGAGCGTGACGAGCAATGAGGCGATCAACGGCACCGGCGACGGCGACACCGATCCGGACTGGGAGGTCGTGAACAATCATCTCGTTCGTTTGCGTGCAGAGCGAGCCGGCAATGGAACGGGCCGTATCTACACAATTACGATCACGGCTACCAACAGCGCAGGTCAGTCGTCGAGTGCGACAGTCCCGGTGACGGTGCCGCACGATCAGTCGTAGCGTACAACTGTCGCCGATTGTCAGGCCGTGTCAACACGGTACTCGCTCTGAACCAAGCCGCTTGGATAGTGCCGAGTCGCTACGTGGCGGAGCCGGATGTCGCGCGGTAGGGTGCCAAAGAGAGGGACTCCGTCTCCAATGAGCACAGGCACGCGCGTGATGATGAGACGTTGAATGAGCCCCGCGCGCAGGAATCCTTGAATGGTGATCCCACCATCGACATAGAGTCGGTGAGCACCACTTGCGGCGAGTTGCGAAACGATCTCAGCCGGAGGTCCCGCCATCTGTTCAACAATCCCTCCAGCGGCCGCGGACAAGTCGACGGGGTGACTACTGAGGACCACTACGCGCTTGTCACGATATGGCCAGGGCCCAAGCGTCAAAACCTTCTCGAAGGTTTTGCGACCGATCACAATCGCATCGATACTTGCGATGAATTCTTCGTAGCCGTGCGGTTCGCCTCCGCCTGGCGGCAGCCAGTCGAGATCGCCGTTCGGTCGCGCAATGAAGCCGTCGACGCTGGTGCCGACGAAGACAGAAGCCACGTTCATGCGGACCAGTATCGATTCCAATTCATGACATCTTATGTCGTATATCGTAGGACCCGACTATTCCAGACGATAGGCAAGCACCTTTCCATCGAGAGTTCCGACGAAGAGCATTCCATCCGCTGAGCTCCCGAGACCGCGAGGCACTCCGCCGACGGAGCGGCACCAACGCACAGCACCGTCACCGAGTGCAAAGGCGCAGAGCTCCTTCTCCTCGCTTCCCACAATCACGATCGAGCCGGTAACGAGAGGGCGAAACGTTGACCACTCTCGTGGTGTCTCCCGCTGCCAGCGAATCTCTCCACGAACGGTGTCGAACGCCACGATTCTGGCGCGATCGCTCTTTGCTAAAAGAAGAAGCAGCGGAGGAGCGGAGACGAGCGTGCCATACACATGACCGCCCACCGATATCTTTCGGGTGACCGCGCCGGACCGAGGATTGATCAGATAAAGACCATCCAAAGCGCCGGCGTAAAGCGTCTTTCCGATGAGAGTCAGCGAGGCATTGACGCGCGACCCTAGATCTTTACGCCAGACAACATCGCCGGAGCGGGCGTCAATCGCGAAGACCTTGCCGTTGTTACTGGCAACGAACAACCGTCGGTCATCCGCAGCGGGTGACTGGATGCGGGGAATCGCGGCGACGCTTCCGCCAGGCTTCGTGCTCCAGAGCAGCTTTCCGCTGTCGGAATCAAGCGCCGCAACTGTGCCGGTGGCGCTGACGACGGCGAGCGCACGTTTGCCTACCGCGACCAGCGTCGTGGCAACGCCCTGTTCGAAGGGTACCTTCCAAAGCAAATCGCCCCTGCGAACGTCGAAGCAGTAGAGATGCGCCGAAGGATCAGCGTCACTCGGGATGGCGATGCGGTCGCCGATCAACACCGGCTCGCCATGAAATTGTGCGCGAGGTCCATCCGCCGCGGTGTCGTACGACCAGAGCGGCTGACCGCTTCGCCGATCGAGAGAATAAATGGAACCGGCGCACGAACCAATGATGACGTCTTCGCCGACGACCGTCGGCGATATGAAGACTCAACCGCCGGTATCGAACTGCCAGAGCGGTGTCCAGTTCTCCGCTCCGACAAGAGATGTCGCGATCAGAAAGAGGATTGCTGGAAAGCGCAAGCGCATCAACACTGAGACGTCTGATTCTGCTCGATGTCACATGAGTTCAACGAGTCACGAGTCGGTATAATCCCGCCGCTTGCACCGTCCAGAACTGAAAGTCTTTTCGGGCAGGTCGCATCCTGCGCTCACGCAGGAGATCTGTGAGCGCCTCGGCGAAGAGCCGGGTCACGTCACCCTGTACAGTTTCTCCGACGGCGAGAACTACGTGCAGGTTGATGAGAATGTCCGTGGCGCCGACGTGTTCGTGATTCAGCCGACCTGTCCGCCGGTCAACGACGCGTTGATGGAGCTGCTGATCATGCTCGACGCGTTCAAGCGTTCATCGGCGCGGCGCGTCACCGCCGTGATTCCTTACTACGGTTACGCGCGGCAGGATCGAAAGGACAAGCCGCGCGTTCCGATCACATCCAAACTCGTCGCTGATCTCATCACCGCCGCCGGCGCCGACCGCGTCCTGACACTCGATCTTCATGCCGCACAGATCCAGGGATTCTTCAACATTCCTGTCGACCATCTCTTCGCCGCGCCGGTCATCGTCGGTCATCTGAAGAAACTGAACATGGATGATGTGACGATCGTCTCGCCCGATGCCGGCGGCGTCGAGCGCGCCCGCGCGTACGCCAAACGCCTCGGCGCGACGCTGGCCATCATCGACAAAAGGCGCGTGGCCGCGAATCAGACTGAAGTGATGCACATCATCGGCGAGGTCGAGGGTCGCAATGTCTTTGTCGTCGACGACATCATCGACACGGGCGGGACACTGATCCACTCCGTTGAGGCGTTGCTCGCCCAGGGCGCGCGTTCGATCTCCGCGGCGTGCACACACGGCGTGTTCTCCGGACCGGCGATCGATCGGATCAACAAGTCGCGTCTCGCTCAGGTCATCACGACGAACAGCATCCCCATGATCGACAAGGAGCAGGAGTGCTCAAAGCTGCAGACGCTATCGATCGCCGAGCTGCTCGCGGAGGCGATCAAGCGTATCCATAATGAGGATTCGGTGAGCTCATTGTTCGAGATGTAATTCCGTGCCCTCTCCCATCGGGAGAGGGAGCCGCGAAGCGGCGGGTGAGGGGCGAGATTCGTCCGAGAGGGGCGCCCCTCATCCGGCGCTCCGCGCCACCTTCTCCCGCGGGGAGAAGGAATAACGCTTGCCTCCCTCAGCTTTCCCACCTTCTGCCGAATTCCGTTGAGGGGAGTGTTATGGCTGAGGTGACGTTGGAAGTCTCGCGCCGCGAAGGCACGGGCAAAGAAATAGCGAAGAAACTTCGGCGGCAGGGACAGGTCCCGGCCGTCGTTTATGGCGGACACCGCGAGCCGGTGGCGATCGTTGTCGATCGTAAAGCTGTGGCGGACCTGGTTCAGAAGAGCGATCACGGAATCCGATCGATCTTCCTGCTCAAGATGAGCGGGACGGATCAGCAGCGGCACGCGATGATCAAAGATATCCAGATCGATCCGATCTCTCGCAAGATGATCCACATCGATTTCGTCCGCGTCATGATGGACGAGAACGTGCGCCTGACCGTGCCGGTGCACCTCAACGGAACATCCATCGGCGTCAAAGAAGGCGGCATCCTGGATTGGCAGGTGCGCGACCTTCACATCGAGTGTCTGCCGAATGCCATTCCTGACTCGATCGAGGTCAACATCGAAGAGATCGGCATGCACCAGTACCTTCGCATTTCCGACGTGAAGGTGCCTGATGGTGTGCGCGTGCTCGATGATCCCGAGCGCGTCGTCGTCGGCGTGACCCACGCTCGCGCCGAGATTGTGGAAGAGGTGGCCGCACCGGTGGAAGAGGGCGCGGTGCCGGTGGAGCCCGAGGTCATCAAGAAGGGGAAGGTCGAGGAGACCGAAGAGTAGTTGTCAACTGCTCGGTTGTTGTTCATCGCGGTTCTGGTTCTGGCTGCCTGTCGCGGACAGGAATCGCCTCCCGCTGGCGCAAAACTCAGCCCGAAACCGGTTCGGCCGCGAGTGACGACCACCGCGAGCAGCGGCGACGTCGGCTCGCCGATGCCGGCCTACACCGCGAAGTGGCTCGATGGATCGAAGTTCGATCTCGCCTCGGAGAAGGGCAGCGTACTGTTGCTCAATCTCTGGGCGACGTGGTGCGCCCCCTGTCGGTTTGAAATTCCTGAGCTCGACAAACTTCACGCGAAGTATGCCGACCGTCGCTTCAAAGTCATCGGCGTGAGCGTCGACGAAGGCGGGCCGGCGGACGTGAAGCAGTTTCTCTCTGAACAGAAGATCTCCTATCCGATCGCCGTCGATCCGGAGGGAAAGCTCGCGACGATTCTGCACACGAGCGTCCTGCCGACGTCGGTTCTCATCGATCGCGGCGGCAACGTCGTCTGGAAGCACTTCGGTGTCGTGAACACGAGCGACGCATCGCTCACGCAGGCTCTCGAATCGGCGCTGGCCCGCTGAGCACTACCGGGGTGGCACTTCGGAGATCTTCCGGCGATCGGGCGTCTCCCGAGAGATGCGGCGCCGGTCGCGCTGTCGTTGGATGAACTCCCGTACATTTTTGGCAATCTGCGTCACGATCAGTCGCATCGGCACGTACGCCAGAGCGATTCCGAGGGCGACGGCGGCAGCGATGACGACGAGAGTGAGAACGATGGAGGACATCGAGGACGCCTCACCTGATCAATAGCAAATTCCGAGCCGCTGTTCTCAGTGAAACCACGATCCGCCGTTGATGTCGATCGTCACGCCGTTGAGGTAATCGGCCATCGGCGAAGCGAGAAAAACGATCACGGCAGCGACGTCATCCGGTGTGCCGACGCGACCGAGCGGAATCTGCGTCACGATCTCCTCACGTCGTTTCTCGATCAGCGGTTTCGCCATGTCGGTCTGGATGAATCCGGGCGCAACGCAGCTCGCCACGATGTTGTCTTTCGCGCAGGCGCGAGCGATGGATCGTGTCAGATTGACGAGCGCGGCCTTGGACGCGCCGTAGTCGGCGAACTCGGTCTCGCCGCGAAATGCGGCGCGCGACGCGACATTGATCAGCTTTCCTCCGCCGTTCGCGCGCATCCAGCGCATGGCCACGAATGCGACATTCGCGGCGCCGAACACATTCAGCTCGAATGTGCGCCGCCACCCTTCCTGCCAGCCCTCGTAATCATCACGGTCGAAACGGTTCTCTTCGTAGCGCGCCGCATTGTTGACGACGATGTCGAGGCGGCCGAACGCTTCGATCGAACGGGTCACGAGTCGCTCCACGTCGTCGGGATTCGCCACATCGGCCTGCACCGCTTGCGCGCGCGACTCGCCGATCTTCGCGACGACCTCGCCGGCTTCGCGCTCGCTCCGGTTGTAGTTCACGACGACGCGCGCCCCCGCGTCAGCGATGTGGAACGCGGTCTCGCGACCGATGCCCCGCGATGCGCCGGTGATGAGCGCGACTCTCCCCTCGAGATCGAGAACGGTTTTCGACGACATCAGGTAAGCTCCTCTTCGTGGACGCGGTCGACGTCACACTGTACACCCGTCGTGATTGTCCGCTTTGCGACAAGGCCAAGGCGGCGATGCGCGCGTCAGGTGTCGAAGTGCGCATCGAGGAGATCGACATCGACAACGATCCCGAACTGCGGCGCAGATACGCCGACGACGTGCCGGTCGTCTGCATCGGAAACGCGGAAGTCTTCCGTCATCGCATCGAGCCGGCGGAATTCGCGCGTCTGGTGAACGACAGGAGGTCAGCCGCCCCCTCGACGCTCGTCAATGAAAAGTGCATCCCATGCCGCGGCGGTGTTCCGCCGCTCAAGGGTGCTGAGCTGGAGAGCGTCGCTCGCGAGCTCGGAAGCAGTTGGCGCGTCGTGAACGAGCACCATCTCGAAAAAGAGTTCCGCTTTCCCGATTTCGAGCAGGCGCTGTCGTTCACGAATGCGGTCGGCGCGATCGCGGAGCGCGAAGGTCATCATCCCGACATTCACCTGGCTTGGGGCAAAGTGGGCATCGAGATCTGGACGCACAAGATCGATGGCCTCACGCGCAGCGATTTCATACTGGCCGCGAAAATCGATCGAATTCTGCCCGCGTAACCGCTACACCAGTCCTCGATCGCGCAGCTCGCGTTTGATGAATGCATAGACGATCGGAGCCATCACCACTCCGCCGATGCCGAATGCGGCTTCGCCGATGATGATCGCCATCAGGATCTCCCACGCCTGCGAATCGGTCTCTCCGCCGACGATCCGGGAGTTGACCAGATATTCGAGTTTGTGAATCACGACGAGGAACGCCAGCGAGGCGAATGCCGTAGCGATGGAAACGCCCATCGACAGAATCGTGATGACCGTGTTGGAAATCAGATTGCCGAGAACCGGGATAAGTCCGCACACGAAAGTGATCAGAACGAGGGTCGGTGCGAACGGCACCTGGATTCCGAACGCCGGCAACGCCACGAGCAGGTACAACCCGGTCAATGTCGTGTTGAGCGCCGAGATCTTGATCTGAGCCGTAGCCACGCGCGCGAAGGCGTCGCCGAACCGGTCCATCTTATCGAGGAGATGACGCGCCAGCGGCCCGCGCTGCCCCTCGTCGGGATGCGTCGCATGGCGGAAGAAAATCAACAGCGCCAGCAGCACGCCCATGATGCTGTGCACGAGACCGATGCCGATGTAGCGCCCGCCGGCGCGCAGCATCTGCGCGTGGGTTTTCAACCAGTTGGCGATCGTCGCCTTGAGGTCCTCCGCGTCGGTCATCACATCGGGAATCAACTGATGGCCGAAACCTCCGAGCCACAATCGTACCGAGCCGAGAATCTCCGCCATCTGATTCATCATGTCGGGGATGTTTGTCGCTCCGTGGCGGAGAACGGTGACCGTCAACGCGATCGCGCCGGTCACGACGGCGGCCGAGACGGCCGTAACGATGAGCACGGCCAGCGGACGCGCGGTGCTTCCCGACAGGCGGCGCGAAATGCGTTTCGATACGCCTTCGAAGATCGCGTAGAGCGCCAGCGTCACGATCGCCGCCGAGACGAGGTGCTGGAGCAGGACGAACACCAGCAGCGCCCCAAGAAGTGTCCACGCGACAATCTCCTCGGCGGGCGGACGGCGGCTGATCAGCGTCGCCGGCCGAACCTCGGTCGACACGGTCACGGTGTCGAGCGGAATGATCGGGCTCGTGCTCATGAATGGATTGTAAACCTCCGCTGCTCTGGCCGAAGTCCTGCACACACGAGCGACGGGAGGATCGCATGGCCACCGTCACCGGAATCTTCGCATCGCCTGCCGAGGCCGAGAACGCGATGCACTCGCTGAGGGCGCACGGCTTCGAGGAGAGCCAGATCAATCTGCTGGCGCGCGGCGAATCGTCGTTTCCGGTGCACGGAACACAAGCAGGAGCGGCGATTGGCGCCTTCGTCGGATTGAGTGCGGCGACTTTCCTGCCGGGACTCGGTCCCGTGGTCGGGATGGGGATGATCGCGACCGGCTTGATCGGGACCGGCCTCGGCGCCGCGGCAGGAGCGGCCATCGATCGGCACACGCACGGCGTCCCGAACGAGGAGCTCTACTTTTATGAGGAAGCGGTGCGCAACGGCCAGCCGGTCGTCATCGTCGAGGCACACGATCAGACTCAGGCAACCCAGGCGCGGAATCTCCTCGAGCGCGGCGGCGGACGCAGCGTGCAATCGCTGCGGCGCGAATGGTGGCAGAGTCTGCGCGACGACGAGCGCGCCTACCTGAGACATCAGGGACGGGAGCTGGAACCGAACGAGCCGGCCTATCGATCAGGTTTCGAAGCGGCGCTGCACCCGGCCACTCGCGGACGCGACTTGACGGACGTCGTCACGTACGTCGAGGAGTGCTACCCCGAACCGTGCAAGACCGAAGTCTTCCGCATCGGCTACGATCGCGGGCAGGAGTACTTCCGCCGACGCATGGCCGCGCGCGAGACGGAGTGATCGATCACTCCGAAGTCGTCTTCCACGCCTCCTTGACGAGTTTCCACTGACCGCCTTCGCGACGCATCGTCACGGTGGCGTTCGAGTTCTTCTCGTCGAGGTTCTTGACGAGCAGCGTCGCGGTGTCTCCGTCGATGCTGCCACCGGTGATCTTCACTTTCTTCGGCTGCATTTCCTTCATCAGCGGAAGCATCTTCTTGAAGTCTGGGTCGTCGAGATCCTTCAAATGCTCAGCGGCAATCGTCTTTCGGATGGCGGCCATGTCGCCGGCGGCGATCGCCTTGCGGTGTGCCTGCCACGCTTTCGCCGGTTCGCCGCCGTCGGCGGGAAGTGGTGTCCCTTTCAGGGCGACCGGCTTTTCTGGCGGTTTTGTGAGAATCGGTGCGTCGAAGGTCGCGCTGTATTGGAAGTTCTCCTCGAAGAAGTTGTCGGGCTTGATCGAGATGCTTCCCGCGATTCGATCCTTCGTCGACGTGGTCAGGTCGAGCTTCTGATTGCCTGTCGACGAGAACTGCTTCATCTTCTTGAACGAGGGGCTGAAGAGGGTACCGCTGTTGATGCGCTTATCGGGATCGACTTCAAACGTGATCCCGGAGACGCCCTGCTCGGGAAGCGACATCAGCGCGAATTCGTCGAACTGGGCGCCTGCGGGCAGCTCTTTGTCGCTGAGGATGACGACCACGTCCGTCTTCTTCTTATCGAACGGATTCTTCCTGTTCGTGGCGTAGACGTTCTTCAGATTGAACGTCTTGCCGTTGACGGTGAGAGTTCCTTTGGCCGTAGCTCCGAGCGTCGCGGCAGCCACGAAGAGCACGAGAGCGCCGAGGACGAAGATTCGTCGCGAGTGCATGATTTCGCTCCTTTTCTTAGGGTGCATTTTCGATCAGCACGGCATCGGTGGTGACGTCGCCGCGCGAGAGAATCAGCCGCTTGCCGTCGCGCGTGACATCGAAGAAGAAGATGTTCTGTGAGGTGAAGTGCGTGACCTGTCTCGGCGCGCCGCCGCCGATCGGATAAGCCCAGATGTTCACGACATCATTGTGAACTTCCGGATTGAGAATCGCTTTGCTGTCAGATGTCCATCGCAAAGGGATCTTCAGCGACGGTGGTTCGACGATCTGGCGCGGCTTTCCGCCTCGGGACGAAACGACCGAGATGCCGTGCAGGAAAAACGCGATCCATTTTCCATCTGGCGAAACTGCCGGGTGCGACGCGCGCGGAAGAATCTGTGTGAGCTCACCTGCACGCAATGCGCGCCGATACAGCGAGGAAGTTTCCGTCCCCGGCTTGTCGCTCACAAACACGATCGACTCGCCGTCGGCGGAGAACTGTGGCCAGAATGAGTCTGGAGGGAATGCGGGCACTGAAAGCTCGTTCCCGGAGGCGATGTCGGCGACGTGAATCGTGTGCTTCTCGCCCGATTGGGAAACGTACGCGATGAGGCGTCCATCCGGAGAAACAGCCGGCCATCCGAGTGACGATCCGGCCGTCGGGACGAGAAGTTCGCGCGCGTTCTTCCCATTCGCGTCGATGATCCAGATGCCGTGTCGATTCCCTGCATCCGACGAGTAGACGATGCGTCCATCGGGAAGCGCTGCGAGGCCACCGGTGCCATTACGCGCGCTGCCCACAACGATCGGCGCGGGTTCTCCAGCGGCGTTGAAAGGCATGGCGGTTAGAGTCGCGAAAAGGTTCTGGGCCAGACTGACAATCGCCGTTCCGTTTTTCGAGAGACTGAGACCCTGGTATCCAATGATGCCGCTCGTGATCGGCGCGCCGGAGCCCGTCGCCAGATTGATGCGCCAGATTTCCGCATTGCGCGATGACCTCTCCACTCCCGTGACGAGAAGCGCGTCGTCGCGCGACCACGCTACGCTGGTGAGCCACTGAAATTGTGGTCCAGAAATCGTTCGCGTCGAACCGTTTTCGACACTGACAGCGAGCAGCAGCGGCCGAGGTTCGCGGACGATTGCCGCGATCGTCTTTCCATCCGGCGACCAGGCCGGTGCCGCGACCGCCAGTCGTTGCGGTCGCTTAACGATGGCCAGCTTTCGCTCAGAATGACCTTCGCCGTCGGCGACCATGAGGAACGACTCCTCTTTCGCTCCGCGAACGAATGCGATATGGCGACCGTCCGGCGCGAAAGCGACGGGGGTGTCGACATCAGCGAGCACCTGCTGAGACGTTCCGCCGAGAACCGGGATCCGCTCGAGATCATGCTGAGAGCTCGCAAGCGGCCGGCGCGTGTAATCGATGTAGTCGCCATCGGGCGAAAACGAGACGCTGGCGAATTCGATCCCGCTCTGACGCGGCACGATCTGCACCGCGCTTCCTGTCGGAAGGTGCAGCAGGGAGATGCTCGACTCCCGCAGCACTCCGCGGTCGACATACGCGAGATACTTTCCGTCGGGGGAGATCGCGGCCTCGGAAACCTTGCCGCTGGTGGTGAGCTGCTTGATTCGGATCGGAGCCGTCGCTGGCGGTGATGGCGATCGACGCTTCACCAGAATCGTAGCGGCAATGAGAGCGATGAAAACAACTGCGAGTGCGGCGTACCCGATCCTCTTCGGGACCACTACGCTTCGATGCGATCCGCTCAACTCCTCACGCAACTCGCGCAGGTCGATGGCGAGATCTTTTGCGGAGTGGTACCGGTCATCGGGTTCCTTGGCGAGGCAACGGCGCATGACTCGTTGGAGCGCCGGCGGTACATCGCTGGAAGGGGACAGCGGCGGCGGTTCGGCCGCGACGATTTTCTGAAACGTATCGAACGTCGACGCTCCTTCGAATGGACGTCGTTTCGCCACGGCTTCGTAGAGAATGCAGCCGAATGAGAAGATGTCGGAACGCTCGTCGACCCGTCCTCCCTGCACCTGTTCGGGCGACATGTAACCGATCGTCCCAACGGCGACTCCTTCTTTCGTGGCCACCTTGTCGACCGTCACTGAGATCGCCGAGGCGTCTTTGCGGTCCAGCAGTTTTGCCAGTCCGAAATCGGCAATCTTGGCATAACCGTCAGAGGTGACGAGGATGTTCTCCGGCTTCAGATCGCGGTGGACGACGCCGGCAGCGTGTGCCTTCGCCAGGGCATCGGCCACCTGCGCCAGAAGCGTGAGCAGGCGCGCTGTTCCATCAGTCCTCAGATGATCGCGAAGCGTCGAACCCTCGACATACTCCATGGCGATGAAATGCGTCGAATCGCTCACGCCAATCTCGTAGACGTGAACGATGTGGGGGTGATTCAGCGACGAGGCGGTCTTCGCTTCCTGAACGAACCGGCGAACGCGGTTCTCATCTCGCGTCACATCCGATCGAAGAATCTTGATCGCGACGGGCCGCTCGAGTGACTCGTCGCGCGCTTTGTAGACCTCGCCCATCCCTCCGCTGCCGAGCAGAGACTCGACGCGATAACGCGAGAGCATCGTCCCGGGCGCGAGCATGGTGCGGTGACGTGATTCTAGTGGAAGTCGTGACTGCGAATGTCCTCGAGTCCCTGCAAGGGCCAGAAACGCTCCGCTTTGACGGAACACTGCCCATCGGTGTTCTGCACGATTCCTTCGACGATCAGGCCCGAATGGCCGAGGATCGTCGAACGCTGCTCGCTGAAAAGTTTCGGACTGACGATGGCCTGCGAGAGACCGGTTTCATCTTCGAGGGTGAGGAACACGAATCCTTTTGCGGTGCCCGGGCGCTGGCGGACGATCACTGCTCCTGCGGTCGTGACGCGGCGACCGGTTGGAATGCGCGCGAGGTCCGCGGCGGAGAGGATCTTCTGACTCATGAGCTCAGCGCGGAAGTGCTCGACGAGATGCGGCCCCGTCGTGAGCTCCATCGCGTGGTAGTCAGCCATGGTGTTCTGGATCTCTGACATCTCCTTCAGTGGAGCGCCGCCGCCCTCGGCGGCGCGTCCTTCGAAGAGTTCGCCCGCGGGCTTTGCCGCTTTCGACGCCTGCCACAACGCCCCTCGTCTCGTGAGTCCGAGTGAGCTCAGTGCCCCGGCGTAGGCGAGCTTCGTGAGCTGATCGTCGCGCAGCTTGCACCGATAGGCGAGATCTTCCGTCGATTGGAATGGCTGATTCGCTTCGATCTTCTTTGCCGTCGCTTCGCGCAGCCCTTTAACGAATCGCAGTCCGAGACGTACGCCGCCGTTTTCCCAACGGCACTTCCAACCAGAATGATTCATGTCGATCGGAAGCACCTCGGTGTCATGCCGCTGCGCATCTTTGACGAGCGTCGCCGGATGATAGAAACCCATCGGCCACGCGTTCAGCAGCGAGACATAAAAAGCCGCCGGATGTCGCGCTTTGATGTACGCGCTCGCATACGCGATCAGCGCGAAGCTCGCCGCGTGCGATTCGGGAAAGCCGTAGAGCGCGAACGACGTGATCGACTTGACGATCTGATCCTGCGCTTTCGCATCGATGCCGTTCGTAGTCATCCCCGCGCGCAGCCGTCCTTCGATCTCGTGCATCCGCTCCATCGACCTCTTGAATCCCATCGCTCTTCGCAGCTCTTCGGCTTCGCCGCCGGTAAAATTGGCCGCGACCATCGCGATACGGAGAAGCTGCTCCTGGAACAGCGGTACGCCGAGCGTGCGCTTGAGAATCGGCTCGAGGCACGGGTGCGGATACTCGACCGGCGCGCGCCCCTGACGCCGATCGAAGAACGGACGGATCATGCCGCCGACAATCGGGCCGGGACGGATGATCGCCACCTGCACGACGATGTCGTAGAACTTCTTCGGCGCATTCCTCGGCAGTGAAGCCATCTGCGCGCGGCTCTCCACCTGGAACATGCCGATCGTGTCAGCCTCGTTCAGCATCTTGTAAACGAGCGGATCGTTCTGAGGCAGATGGGCGAGATCGACTTCTTTTCCTTCGTTGTCGCGGATGAGCGGCAGTGCCTCTTCGATCGCCGCCAGCATGCCGAGGCCGAGGAGGTCGACTTTGATGAGGCCGAGATCGGCACAGTCGTCCTTGTCCCACTGAATGACGACGCGGCCGGGCATCGATGCCGGCTCGAGCGGCACGACTTCGTCGAGCCGTCCTTTCGCCATGACCATGCCGCCGGAGTGCTGGCCGAGATGTCGCGGCAGATTCTGGATGTGCATGTAGAGGCGCATGAAGTGTTGTACGCGGAGATCAGCGGGATCGAATCCCGTTTTCTCGAGCTCACCCGGCAGGTTCTCCATCGCTTCGCGGATCTCGCCGAAGTTCCAGGTCGAGACGCATTTCGAGAGTTTGTCGGCCTGCTCGAGCGAATAGCCGAGCGCTTTGCCAACTTCGCGCGCCGCGGAGCGATCGCGATACGTGATGACGTTCGCGGTCATCGCCGCGGCGTGCACGCCGTACGTTTTGTAGACGTGCTGGATGACTTTCTCGCGCTGATCGCCGGAGGGGAGATCGAGATCGATGTCCGGCCACTCTCCGCGCTCTTCGGAGAGGAAGCGCTCGAAGAGCAGCTCCATCTTCACCGGATCGACCGCGGTGATGCCGAGGGCGTAGCAGACGGCGCTGTTGGCCGCCGAGCCGCGGCCCTGCACGATGATCTTTTCGCGATTGCAGAACTGAACGATGTCCCAGACGATGAGGAAGTAGCCGGCCAGATCGAGCTTCTCGATCATGTTCAGCTCTTTCTCGATCTGCGACTGCGCTCTCGCCGTGAGCGGACGGAAACGCGACTTTGCCGAGTTCCAGGCGATCTTGCGCAGAAACGATGTTGTAGTCTCTCCCGGCGGCAGCGGATAGTCAGGGAACTGGTAGCCGAGGTCGGCGAGCGTGAAGTCGAGCGTGTTGGCGAGCGACCAGGCGCCATCGATCGCTTCCGGCAGATCGGCGAACAGGCGGCACATCTCATCGGCGGTCTTGACGTAGCGCTCCCGATTCACGCCCAGGAGGCGGCCCGCTTTGTCGACGTGTGTCGTCTCGCGGATGCACGTGAGGACGTCGTGCAGCTCCTTATCCTGTGCGCGGGCGTAGCGGACGCCGTTCGTCGCGACGATCGGCAGCTTCAGACGCCGCGCGAGATCGACCAGGCGGATGTTGTGACGCTCTTCGTCGCGATTGAAATGTCGCTGCAACTCGAGGTGCGTTCTGTTTTTGAAAATGCCGGCGATTTTGTTGATGGTCTCGTCATCGGCACGCGTGAGGCAGTGCAGACCTTCGTTGTACTGCTCGATCAATCCCCAGTTGAAGCGCGCTTTCCCTTTCTCGCGCCCGGCCGCTCCAGCCGTGACGAGCTTGCACAGGTTTTTATAGCCGGTGCGGTTTTCGACGAGGACTGTGAAGCGGTGGTCGGTCTCGAGAACCAGTTCGCTTCCGACGAGCGCCTTGACCCCTGTTTTCTTCGCTGCCGAATAGAACCGAGGAGCGCCGTACACACCATTCGTGTCGACGAGAGCCATCGCCGGCAGATCCTTATCGGCGGCGTGGTACATCAAGTCTTCGGGCAGCGAAGCACCGTCGAGGAAGGAGAACGCGCTTGCCGCGCGGAGCTCGGCGTAGGGGCGTTTCGCGGTTGCACGGTTGCGGAGTTTCGGAGTCTTTTCCTCCGGTTCCTCATTCGGTTTCGTCCCGCCGAACTTCTCAGGAACGAAGGGAATGTGATCGTACTCGCGGGAGAGAGGAACGTTCGTCACACGGTTCTTGACCTTCTCCTTGTGCCCTGCCGGATCAGCGTAGGTGATCTGGAGAGCGTCGAGGTTTCTTGTCGGTTTTCTGCCGTGCGACATAAGGAGAACGAGGAATGTTGAATGTTCAATGTTGAATGTTGAACATTCAACATTTCGCTTCTAAAGCCTCAGTCGTATCGCGCATCGACGACCCAACCACCGGAAGTTTCATACACGCGATACACGTTCGCTCCCACCTCCACGTCCCAATACTCCCGAGCCGCCGGCGCGTCGCGCCACCATCCTTCTTCGATGCGCCACGGACCGGATGAAATGCGAACCGTTCCCGCGATTTCGCCTTCCCCCTCGATGCGCTCGATCTGCACCTCGCCGTCGACTTCGCGTGTGATCACTTCCACCGGGATGGGTGGGCGGAAGACGCGCACGGCGAGCAGTCCGCGACTCTTCGCCGGTTTTCGCCGCGCATCGGGTGGGGGTGGGGGAGCGTAATCGGCGATCGAATAGCGGTCGGGAAGGTGACCATCGACCGTCGTCGCCATCCCGATGCGGCCGTCGCCGAGAAGTGAGACGAGGCGCGCGATTGTGGTGGCCAGTTTCTCCGCCGAAAGCGTCGAAGGGCCGAACAGCGACAACTGCGCGCGGCGCGGGCGGTCGGGATGGGCGACGATCACGAATCCCACGACCGGCGCGCCGGGAGGCGTCTTCTCCAGATCGAGGCGGATCAGCGTCAGCATCGTCTTCACGTCGCGCGTCGGCGCGGGGAGATCGATCGCGCGCGCATGAAATCCATCCGGCTCGAGATTCATCGTCACCTCGAGACGAGTGCAGGCGAATCCCTGCGCTTCCATTCGCTTCATCAGTCGATCGAGTGCGGCGCCGGCGATGAATAAGAAAGGCTCGAGCGCGACGAGCGGCCACTCCAGATCCATCCCTTCACGAAACTCCGGCGGCAGCGCGCGCGGGATCAGCGGTCGGGGATCGATGCCCCGCGCCGCGTAATGAAGATCGCGTCCGGTCTCGCCGAGCCGGCTGGCGATTTCGCTTTCCGGCAGACGAGCGAGATCGCCGATCGACGTGATGCCCCATCGTTGGAGCGTCATCGCCGCATCGATCTCCGGCGCGAGTCGCGTCAGCGGCAGTGGCGCGAGGAATTCCGCTTCCTTTCCCGGCTCGACGACCGTCGGTGACTTCGGCAGCTCCGCGGCCACGCGCGCCGCGAGCTTGCTCGCGGCGACGCCGACGCGCGCGGGCAATCCGATATTGTCCGCCGATTGAATCGCCGCGCGGCCGAGCTCGTGCTCGTCATCGAAGTGCCGTTCCATTCCGGCGATATCGATGTAGATGACGCCTTCCCCCGCATCTTCGAGACGCGGCGAGAAGGTTTCCGCGACTTCGAGCAGCGCCTCCTGCGCCGTCCTCTCGCACTCGCCATCACGTCCTCGGGCGATCAGCTTCGGGAGAATCGAACGCGCCTGCGCGAGCGAGTGTCCGGCACGAATGCCTTTCGTTCGCGCGCGCCGCGTCGCCGCGACGACCTGCGCGTTGTTGCCGTTCCCTTCGACGATCGCCAGCGCCTCCTGCAGCAGCTCCGGCTCGCTGCGCAGTCTTGCTGCGAGCGGAAACATGGGGACGTAGAAGCAGGCGATTCTGCTCATGAGATCGCGGGTCGCAGGTCGCAGGTCGCGGGGGCTCCCGGCTTCATGTGACGGTGTTTCTCCAATCGGAAGTTCGTCGTGACTTCCACGAGCAATCGTGGCGACTTTCCCTGGCCGAGCCACTTCACGCGCGCTTTCTCGCCGCGCACCACGGCTTCGGAGGTCGTGCCGGTGAATGGATATGGCGTCGAGACAAGCATCGCAGCGCCGTGCGCCTCGGCGGCTCGCGCGAGACGGACCCATGCCGCGTCAGGCGCGCGACGACCGCGCACGGGATGCAGTCCGGCATCGAGGACGACGAGCTGGAATCCGGTGACGGTGATCATCTCCGCCGCCATGACCGCTTGCTTCATCGTCTTCGGCCGCACCCATAGCAAGCGCCGCAGATCGACGCCGGCGACGTCGGCGATTTGCGGATCGAAGTGATCGCTGACGTCAATCAACGCTGCCGCCTCGCCGATGGAGGTGGCGGCGGCGAGCGTCGACATCACGATCGAGAATCGTCCCACCGCGCGCCGCGATACGAGCTCGACGACTTTTCCGCGCCGCAATCCGCCGCCGAGGAGCGCGTCGAGCGCGTCGATCGCCGTAGGAAGGAAGTCTTCGCGGCGCGTCTTCTCGAGTGCGCGAATCAGCTCGGTCGCGCTGATGACGTTTCGCGCGATCGCCGGATCGAGCGCCGCGCGAAGGTTGCGGACAGCCTCGCGCTGCTGAATCTCTACAGGTGGGAGAGGAGGGACAAGAGTGGGTTTCGGTCGACTCGGCCTGAGATCGAGGAGCTGAAACTGAGAGAGGAAACGTCGAGCCTGTGCAGTCATCGTGGGGAGCCTGCACGCCTAACAATAGGCGGTAATCAGGCGTAAAGCAATGTTCGGACCTTAGTCCTTGGTCCTTAGTCGTTAGTCGGGACCAGCGACTAAGGACTAGGGACTAACGACTAACGGGTATAATCCGCCGCGACATCAGGTCTCTTTTCCATGGAAAAGTACGATTCGACCGAGGTCGAGATCTTTGGTCAAACGTATAACGTCCGGGGAGAAGGAGACCCGAACTATTTAACGGAGCTTGCGCGGTTTGTCGACGCCAGGATGAGAGAGGTCGCGGCGGAAGTCGCCACGGTCGATCCGATGAAAATCGCTATCCTGGCCGCTCTCAATATCGCCGACGAGTTTTCGCGGTTCCGGAAGCAGCGCCAGAGCGCGGCGACATGGATCGAGAAAACGGAGGAAATATCGGAGAGGCTCAACAAGGTAATCACTTGAGCCTACAGACGTAAAGACAGATTTTCGGAGAATCCCTGCAGAGTGCGTGATGAACGATCTAACGCTTGAACCGTAATTCTTGCTTCGGGTGTCCGCGTCTGCGGGCCGCGTGCACGCCTTCGTCCCAAGCGTAGCGAGGGACCTCAGAAGGTAGCCAAAACGGCCCCAGTAGGACGCCCACCTGTTTGTTTACAGGTTCGAGTGAGAATCCTCCACACGGCTCAGGCGGGGATCTCCGAGTATCCCTCCACTGCGCGAGCCTCCCTAAAGGGAGGTGCAGTTTGGTACCAGTCATCGTTGGAATTGCGATCGGCGTCGTAGGCGCCGTCGTCCTCGCCCTGCTCTGGGCGATGGTGTACCGCAAGCGCGCCACAGCGCAGGTTGTCGAAGCGCGGCGCGAAGCGGAGCGGATCGTTGAAGACGCGAGGAAGTCGGCCGGTGCTCGCGTCAAGGAAGCCGATCTCGAAGCAAAAGAAAAACTGCTGCAGATGCGGTCGGAGTTCGACAAGCAGGCGCAGCAGCGTCGCGACGAGATGAAGAACGCCGAGCGGCGTCTTCAGCAGAAGGAAGAGAATCTCGACAAGAAGACGCAGCAGCTCGACTCGCGCATGGCCGAAGTCGAGAAGCGCGACCGCGGCGTCGGCGAGCGTGAGAAAAAAGTCGAATCGCGGGAAAGCGAGCTCGATCAGCTCATCGAGGATCAGCGCCGCAAACTCGAGCAGGTCGCCGGTCTCACGGCAGATCAGGCGCGGCAGGAGCTGATCCGCGGCATCGAGAACGAAGCGAGACTCGAGGCCGCGAACATCATCAAGCGGATCGAAAGCGAAGCCACCGAGCTCGGGACACAGCGCGCCCGAAAAATCCTCGGCATGGCCATTCAGCGGATGGCGTCGGACTACGTCGCTGAGAACACTGTGTCCGTCGTCGATCTCCCTTCGGAGGACATGAAGGGACGCATCATCGGCCGTGAAGGACGAAACATTCGTGCCTTAGAGCTGGCCACGGGTGTCGATCTGATCGTCGACGACACCCCGGAGGCGGTCATCCTCTCGGGCTTCGATCCGATTCGCCGCGAAATCGCGCGCATCTCGCTCGAACGCCTCATGCAGGATGGGCGCATTCATCCGGCGCGCATCGAGGAGCTGGTCGAGAAAGTCCGTCAGGAGCTCGATCAGAAATTGTTCGAGGAGGGAGAGGCGGCGGCATTCTCGCTGGGCATCACCGACATTCATCCTGAGGTGCTGAAACTGCTCGGCCGTCTGCGCTACCGAACGTCGTATGGACAGAACGTGCTCGTGCACTCGCTCGAAGTCGCGCAGCTCGCCGCATTGATGGCGGTGGAGCTGGGCGTGAACGACACGATCGCGAAGCGCGGCGGACTGCTGCACGACATCGGCAAGGCGATCGATCGCGAGATGGAAGGCACGCACCTCGAGCTCGGGCGTCAGGTCCTCGACAAGTACGGCGAAAAGCGAGACGTGATTCACGCGATGGAATGCCATCACGGTGATTACGATCCTACGACTGTCGAAGCGGTGCTCGTCAACGCCGCGGACGCATTGTCCGCAGCGCGGCCGGGGGCGCGTCGCGAGATCCTCGAGAACTACGTCCATCGTCTCGAGCGTCTCGAATCGATCGCCAACAGCATGGATGGCGTCTCGAAGAGTTTCGCCATTCAGGCCGGGCGTGAGCTTCGCATCATTGTCAACGCCGAAAAGATCTCCGACGAACAGTCGATCTGGCTGTCGAAGGATGTCGCGCGCAAGATCGAGTCCGAGTTGCAGTATCCGGGGCAGATTAAAGTTACGGTCATTCGCGAAATGCGGACCGTGGAGTATGCGAAATAGGTTACGGCGGGGTTCCGGCGAGGTTGCGCAGTTTCGCAGTGCAGCACCGCGTAACCCCGCCGGAACCGCGTAACCTCGCAACCCCATGATCAGAGTCCTCTACATCGGTGACGTCGTCGGACAGCCTGGACGTCGGGCGCTCCATCAGAAGCTCGAGCACGTGATCGATCGGGAGAAAATCGACTTCACGATCGTCAATGTGGAGAACGCGGCGGGCGGCTTCGGCGTCACCGAAGCGATCATGGAGGAGTTGGATCAGCTTCCGATCAACGCCTATACCTCCGGCAACCACATCTGGGACAAGAAAGAGTTCGTCGACAACTACGAGCACTATCCGCACGTCGTTCGCCCGGCGAACTATCCGGAGGGGAATCCGGGGAAAGGACGTGTCATTCGTCAGACGGCGAGCGGCGTCAATGTCTGCGTGCTCCAGCTCATGTGCAACATCTTCATGCCACCGTGCGACAACCCCTTCCACCGCGCCGATCGCGAGCTGAAGGAGATCGGCGAGTCGGCGAAAGTCATCATCGTCGACATCCACGGCGAGGCCTCATCGGAGAAGCAGGCCATGGGTCGCTATCTCGACGGCCGCGTCTCTGCGGTTCTCGGCACGCACACACACGTGCCGACAGCCGACGAACGAATCCTGCCGAACGGTACGGCCTATCAGACCGATGTGGGGATGACGGGCGCATACGACTCGATCATCGGATTCCGTCCCGAAGAAGCGCTGCATCGATTTCTGATGAACACGCCGCGCAAGCTCGAGGTCGCGAAGCGAGATGTGCGATTGTGCGGCGCGATGATTGAGCTGGACGAAAACACGGGTAAGGCCGCGCGGATCGTGCGGATTAGGGAAGACCTTGGGGAGTAGTGTAGCGGCGGGCTTCAGCCCGCCGTCGGCGCGCTGAAGCGCGCCGCTACACATGCATGGAACTCTCCATCATCACCCTCGGCCACGTGCACGCCGAGGACATCACGCCGCTGACGGCGCACTTCACGCGGATCGAGCAACTCGTTCTCGATCTCAAGCCGCGTGATCCGCTTTCAAAGCATCGCGCCGAGCTCAATCGCGCGATCGACGCTGCCTCGAATGACTGGATCCTCATCGTTCGCGAGCGAGAAACCGTGGACGATGCGCTGGCAAGTGAGGTCATCGGATCGATCAACGCGGGAAATGCCTGGGGCTTTCGCATCCGCACGCTGCCGATCTACGCGGGCCGGCCGCTCCGGCTTCGACTCGACGAAGGTGAAATTCGCCTGTTCCACCGGCGTCACCACCTGCGACTGGCCGATGACTTGACGATCCAGGGAACGGTCGTGCGGCTGCAGAACCCACTTCGCGCTATGACGTTCGACTCGGCTGCCGCGCATCGCGAAGATCTCGCGCGAACGGCGATCCCGCATTCCTGGCCCAGGCGCGTGCTGCTGTTCACACGCGACGCGATCGTCACGCGCACGCTCGACGCGAACACGCTCCGTTACATCTGGACGGAAGCGGGCTTCGACAGAGGGTGAACACGGATCGCTCCGGTCGTGCGGAACTGGCGGGGCGACATCCCGTAACGCTGCCGGAACTGCTGGCGGAAGTAGTTCTCCGAGTCGAAGCCGCAGCGACGCGCGACCTGCGACACTCGGAGATTTCCGGTCTTTAGCAGGCGAGCAGCCTTCTCCAGCCGCTTCTCTTTGAGGAAGTGACTGAGAAGCCGTCCGGTCACGCGATGAAAGCGGCCGGAGATGTACTGGCGGGTATAGCCGAGCTCGCGAGTAACAGCCTCCACGGTAACTTCCTCATCGGCTTTCAGGCGCCGCCGAACGGTTTTGATGAGCGCTCGAAGAAGGCCGTCCATGTTGGGTTCTCCTCGTCTAGTGCGACGTTGAACGAGTGATCGACCCGATACACCCTTCGGCGACGCCGGGTCGCTTTCGAACACGTTGTATGGAGCACAGCCATCATAGCGCAAACCGCGATCGGAGATGTGCGCGGGAAACGTAAATTTTTGTCCCGAAGCCTCTGTCAGCTTCATTTCATCGTCCAGTGGTACCATTTCGAACGATGCGTGTCACGGGCGTGATCCTGGCGCTGCTCCTCGCCGCGTCGAGCCTGAATGCGCAGGTCCACCTCCTGATCAAAGGCGACGGCAGCAAAGTGATCTACAACGTGCCGTCGGGTCGCTCGCACCGGGCGTTTACCGACTTTCAATGGCTGGCGCGCCAGCACGATCGCCCCTCGCGCTACGACATCCTGATCGAGCGTTATGCGAAGCAGTTTCGCGTCGATCCGACACTCGTACGCGCCGTGATCCAGGTCGAGTCGGACTTCGATCCGACGTGCGTGTCGCGGAAGGGCGCGCGCGGGCTGATGCAACTCATGCCGGAGACCGCGCGACATTACGGCGTTACGAAGATTCACGATCCCGATCAGAATATCCGCGCGGGCATTCAGCACCTGCGCGACATGGTGGAGATGTTCTCCGATCTTCCGCGCGCGCTCGCGGCGTACAACGCCGGTCCGAATGCCGTCGTGCGCTACGGTGGCATTCCGCCGTATGAAGAAACGACGACGTACGTGAAGCGCGCTCTGACGGTTTACTACGGTCATCCCTACGGCCAGCCGGTCATCTTCGCCGCCGGCAAAGGGAAGCCGGCGCTCCGCGGCGGCTTTACGAGTCGCGTGACCCAGCCGATCGCCGCGATGCTCCCTGGCATGCGCTACCTCGGATCGCAGTAACCGCTACAATCGCGGTCAAATGGTCGATCGCGATGCGGTTCCTCTGCAAGCGCCATTCGATCAGGGCGTCTTTCTCCTTCATTACAACCGGGGTCGCGAAGCGTTTCAGGAGGGTCGATTCGCCGAGGCGCGTCGCGAGCTGGAGAACGCGCAGAAGCTCCGCCCCGATGACACCGATGTGCTCAATCTCCTCGGCCTCGTTTACTTCAAGACCAACGCGTTCCCCGAGGCGGAGGTGATCTATCGCCGGCTGGCGCGAGAGAACCCGAACGTATTCATCCTCCACTCGAATCTCGGGCTGATTCTCTTCAAACAAGGCAAGCTCGATGACGCCGAGGAGTTTCTGATGCGGTCGGTCGAGCTGAGACCGAACTATGCGAAATCGCATCTCTATCTCGGCCTGCTGTATCGGCAGCGCAAAAAGTACGGACTGGCGCTCGAGCATCTGAAGTTCGCCGGCGCCGACAAGCTCGTTCGTGAAGTCGAGAACGAAGTCAAGCAGGTGGTCAGCACTGCTCCGGTCGCCGCGGCCGGTAAGGAGATGAAGTTCACCACGGCGAAGATTCCGGCCGTCAAGCCGCTCACGAAACCCGATGTTCGCACGCAACCGGCAACCCAAGCGCCTTCGCCCGATCGGGAGAAGACGCTTGTCCCGGGTCGCGCGCGAACACCGGCGCCGGCGAAGATCCCGATCCCGGAGTCGCCGCGACCCGATGCCGGTCACACCGCCGCCCTGAAGTTGCAGGAAGCGGTCGACGAAGCGCAGCCGGTCGAAGAGAAGCGGATCACTCTCGAGCGAAAAGTCGAGAGCGGAGCGAAGACGTTCGTGCTGCACGAGAACGGATTCCTGGAGATCAACTTCGCGCGCAGTGTGCACGTGAAGCGCGGCACGGTCTCCAGTTACTCCGGCAATCTCAAATTCATCGCCGAGTCGGGACTCCTCGGCACCACGGCCCAGACGCTAGTGAAGGCAACCGGCCAGGGGAAGCTGTTCGTTTATGAGAAAGGTCGCAAGACATTCCTTCTCGAGCTGAGTGAAGAGTTCATCTACGTCGAAGGAAGCAATCTTCTCGCGCTCGAAGAGACGCTGACTTATCGCGTCGAGCCGATCTACGATCCGTCGTATCAACGAAAGATCGACACGGTGAAGATCTTCGGGAAGGGATCGCTGGCGATCTCGACGTCGATCGAACCGTTGACGCTCCGTGTCACGCGCGAATATCCGCTGTCGATCTCTTCGAATGCGGTCGTGGCCTGGACGGGGAACCTGATTCCGACGGTGGTCGACGACAGCTCGCTGCAGGACGTGATGATCTCGAACGACGATCAGAGCGGGTTCAAGATTCGCTTTGAAGGCGACGGCGTGGTTGTCTCAGAGCAATAGTTCCCAATCCGCACGCTACGAGAGTGGCGAGACTCAAGGCCGCGCTCCAGATGACGAGGGGATTGCGGTACCGCATTTCGATGCGGTGTTTGCCGGCCGGCACAATCAATCCCTGATAGGCGATGTTCACCGGCAGCAGGCGCGCAGCACGGCCGTCGACTGTGGCGCGCCAATATTTGTGACGGGTGACAGTGGCGACAAAAAGTGCATCGGCGGCACATTGGACATCGACGGTCGCGCTGTTTGCACGCTCCACGATGCGAAGCACGTTGCCGCGTGACGGGAGCGGAGGAGCGAACCCTACGAAAGCCGTTGGACGCCGGATTCCGCTGCGCCGCATGAAGGCGATCACATCGTCGGGACCTCGCACCTGGATAACCTGTTCGGGGAAGTAGTAGCGCCCGACATCGGCGACGCGCGTGATCCGGATCGGCCGGCTATGCTCGATGTCGCGACCCTCCGCTGCCACGTCAGCCAGCAACCTGTAATCGATGATGTATCGCACGTTCGAAATCGCGCCGAACGACTCGGCCCATGGCGTGAACCCGCTGTTGCCGAGTCGCATCATCGCGTCGAGCATGTCGTGTGTCGGCAAGAGAGCGGTCTCGTCGAAATCGAGCTCCAGCACACTGCGAAATCCCCATGCCGCCGGACTGAAGACCTTGAGCGCGTTTCGCGTGAACCAAGGGCCGAGGAGTCTCTCGAGATTCTTGTGGTTCTGGGTCTCCGGGTTCCAGTCACCGCGATGCAGCAGCGCGTACGTGCTCCGCTGCGGATCGAAAAGAGTCACGGCATCAGGTGGTGAAAAATACGATTTGGGCAGGCGCGATACGATCTCGTTCCCTACGACACCGACGTCGAAGAGGACGAGCGTAAACGCGAGGAGCAACCACGGCCGGCGATCGAGACGCGGCAGCGCGAGAAGTAGCGCGAGCGCGGCTGCCGACACACAAAAGCCCAGGATCCACTTCGCACGAGCGATCGAAGCGACTCGGAGGTCATAGAGCGAAAGTTGCCAGAAGGTGAGGAACGACTCTGGAAAGCGTGGCATGATCGACCACGTCACGGGGATCGCGCTGATGGCGACGACGATGACGCCGGCCACGATCACGGCGCGGCGCGTCTGGACATCGCCGGACAGAAAACGGTCGGCGACGGTCGCCGCGAACAGCGTGATCGCCACGATTCCCAGCGCAGCGAACTTCTCGGGATAACGAATTCCGCGGGCGACGCCGGCGGAGTAGAGAGCGTGAAGCAGCGGCGTGCGATCGCCGATGGCCAGCACGTACGACGCGATTGCCAGCGAACCGACGGCTCCGGCACCTCGCGCCCGCGAGACAAACCCGGCCAGCGCGAAAATCAGCACGCCGATGCCGTTATAGAGACACGCCAGGTACGGCGAGCCGCGATCGAATGCGGATACGCCCCAGAACGCGCGCGTGAATGGATCGAATGATCCGTAAAGATGCGGGATCGCCAGCTCGAGCGGGCGTGCCACAGGCATCGCGTATTGACGGACTTGGTTGTAGGGCAGACCGCGCGACCGCGCCGAGTTGCGCGCATGATCGATCGCGGGAATCAATTGAACCGCAGCGATGAGCGCCGACAGGATACCGACCAGCAGAAGCGCAGCGAACGCACGCGCGAGGCGAAGGCCGGTCGTGCGAACCATCAGCAACGCGCCGGTGGCGATGAGCATCCACATCTGCAGAATCGCCATCGGCTCGGCGATGATCAGTTGGATACCGGCGAGTACCGCTGCCACAGCGAATCGCTTCCCGTTCGGCTGACGTAGCACGCGCAGAACGCTCCAACCGACGATCGGTGCCAGCGCCCAAACGAAGAACGTCGGCAGCATCGTCATCGTTCCGTGGAGCAGACCTCCCAGGCCGAACGAGAGAGCGCCGAACATCGATGCGGATCGTCCCAACGGCAGCTCGCGCAGAAGCAGATACATTCCGATCAGCGCCACGTAGACGTGGACGACGATGTGCAGTGCGAAACCGAACGGATACGGTCCGACGAGGATGAGCCATTGCAGTGGGTAGAAAAGCTCGTACGCCGGATTCGCTGCCAGCGGCTGACCAGCCGAATAGTGCCGGTTCCAGAACGGAAACTCACCGCTCAACATCGCCTCCCGCACGACTGACTTCATCGGGAAGTGATAGACGAACAGATCGCGGTAATAAAAGTTGCTGCCGACGAACAAGACGTCTGAGAAGAACACGGTGGCGATCGCGACCAGCAACGCGATACACCAGAGGTCCCGATGCCGCGCGTTCTCGGCGACGACCATCGGCATCACATCCCTGTAATCTTGAACGCGATCGGGATGATCACGAAGAGCTGCACGGCGTCGAACACGCCGTGCGCGACGACGCCCGGCAACACGTTCTTGGTGCGATAGAACGTGAAGCCGATGACGAGTGAGATCACCGTCACGCCGATCAGCAGCAGCGGTTGTCCGAGCGTGAAGTGCGCCAGCGAAAAAAGAGTGGTCGAGGCGATCAGCCCGATGCGCTTCTGCATCCAGGCGCGGAAGAATGCTTCTTCCACGGTCATCGCCGAGAGCACGAGCAGCGCTTTCTTCCAGACCGGAAGCGCGGCCATGAATCCGATCACCGGCGAAGGCTTCGGCTCCTCGATCAATCCGGCGGCGTTGAGGATCGCCGCGATGCCCACGGCCACGAGGAGCGTGAAGATCCAGCCGGCGACACCGACCGCCAGGCCGATGAGAATCGCTTCGCCCGAGCGCCCGTTCTGAATATTGAAAAACTCGCGCAGCGGAGGACGGTTCGTGGCCAGCCACCAGCCGATCAGAAACATCACCAGGATCAAATGCAGCGAGAAGAGCGCATAGAACGGCGTGCGCGCGAGATCGCTTGCGCGCGCCGGATTCTTCGCCGCGTTTGCCACGAGGACGCCGAGGAGCAGGAGGAAGAGTCCGAGCCAACCGTAGGCGAAGTACTTCTTGCCGAGCGACGTGAAGCGGTCGCAACTGAGAAGGTTGTATCGCTCGTTCAGATAGATGATCGTCATCCAGATGATCGTCATGAGGATCGCCGCGATGAAATAGGCGATCATGCCGGCGCGACCTCGACCATGTTGTCGTAGAACGTCGCCCCACCGCCGACATCGGTGATCGCTTCCGAGGTGGTGTGATTCGCGTTGGCGCGATCGGCGGTCAGCTTTGGCCACCAGATCGACGGCGCGGCCACCACGCCCGGTCGAACCCGATCAGTCACCACCGCCACGGCACTGAACCGGCCGCGATCGTTGTAGATCGTCACGCGATCGCCGCTGGCGATGTCGCGCGCTGTGGCGTCGTCGGCGTGGATCTCGAGTGTCGGCTTTCCAGCGGAGCGCCGCAGCGACGCGACGTTGACGAATGTCGAGTTCAAAAACGCGTGCGCCGGCGGCGAGATCAGCGCGAGCGGATATCTCTGAACGAGCTCGGGATCGCGCTCTTCCGATTCATACGGCGGAATGTACGACGGCAACGCGTCAGCACCGGCAGCGGCGAATCCTTTCGACTCGATCTCGATCTTTCCACTCGGTGTCCGCAGACGAGCACCCGCTTTGAACGGCAGATGCGGCTTCGGCACATCGATGCGCACCCAGCCGCGCTCCTGGAGGATGTTCAAGAGCCCTCTCCCACCGGGAGAGGGTGGCCGAAGGCCGGGTGAGGGGTGGCCCTCATCCGCCGTTCCGGCACCTTCTCCCGCCGGGAGAAGGGCAGCAATCATCATTTCCTCGTCGGACTCTTTCAGCTCGGGATAATCCAATCGCATCTTCGCCGCGAGGCGCCGGAAGATCTCGGAATTCGGCAAGGCCTCGCCGAGGGGCTCGATCGCGCGGCGGTTGTACATCAGATAGAGGTGACCATATGCCTTGTGAAGGTCGTCGTGCTCGAGCTGCGTCGTCGCCGGCAATAGCACGTCCGCGTAATCGGCGGTATCCGTCTGGAAGTGCTCGAGGACGACGGTGAAGAGATCGTCGCGCTTCAGTCCGCGCACGACTTTCTCGCGCCGCGGCGCGACCGCGCCCGGATTCGAGTTGTAGACGATCATCGCCTTCACCGGCGGATCATCGATGTCGACGAGCGCTTCGCCGAGTCGCGACATGTTGATCGTGCGCGTACCGCGGCGGATCAGATCGGGGCGCTCGAGCGCATGCGTGTCGAGCGAGAAAGTGGCCGAGGTCGAGAGCTGGCAGCCGCCGCCGATGTCGTTCCACGCACCGGTGATCGCCGGGAGCAGCGAAATTGCACGAACCGCGGAACCGCCGCCGGCGTGACGCTGGAGGCCGTAGTTGAGGCGGATGAACGTCGGGCGCGTCGTGCCGTACTCACGCGCCAGACGCTCGATCGTCTCGACAGGAATGCGACAGATCTCCGCGACGCGCGACGGCGCGTAGTCGGCAAGGACGCGGTCGCGCAGCTTCTCCCATCCGATCGTCATCTGGTCAAGATATTGACGATCTTCCAGCCCCTCACGGAAGAGGAGATACATCATCGCCAACGCGAGCGCGGCGTCGGTGCCGGGACGAATGGCGATGTGCTCGTCGGATGCAGCGGCCGTTCGCGTGCGGAGCGGATCGATGCAGATGACGGGCGCGCCCTTCGCCTTTGCCTTGCGCACATACGGCCAGAGGTGCGGATTCGACGTCAGCGTGTTTGTTCCCCAGAGGATGATCAGCTTTGCCTCGCCGACGCTCTCCGTGTCCGTCCCCATGCGCGTGCCATACGTGAGATTGAGCGCTTCACCGCCGGCAGACGCGCAGATCGTGCGCGCGAGGAGTGATGCGCCGATGCGATGAAAGAAGCGCCGATCCATCGAGGAGCCCTGGATGAGACCCATCGTGCCGGCGTACGAGTAGGGGAGGATCGCCTGCGGCCCGTCGGGCGAGTCGATGATCGACTGCAATCGCGCCGCGACAAGGTTGAGCGCTTCATCCCAGCTCGCGCGCCGGAATTTCCCTTCACCCTTCGCGCCGATGCGGATTTGCGGATAGAGCAAACGTTCCGCGTGGTACGTTCGCTCGAGGTATTTCGAGACTTTCGTGCAGAGAAAACCCTGCGTCACCGGATGATCGCGATTGCCGTCGACGCGCGTGGCCCGGCCGTTCTCGACCGTGACGAGCATCGAGCAGGTGTCGGGGCAATCGTGCGGACAGACCGCGTGAACAACGCTCACGACGAGAGTCTTTTGACCAGTGCGTAAAGGAACTGCGCGGAATCGTAGAACTGCTTCACGCCGACGCGCTCGTCCTTGCCGTGCGCGCGATTCTCATTGATGTCGCCGAACATCGCCGAGATGCCGTACGTCGGAATGCCGGCATTTCGCACATAGAGGCTGTCGCTCGCGCCGGAGGCCATCAGCGGCAGCACCGGCACGCCCGGCCAGAATTCGCTCGTCAACTGCTCGACCGGCTTCATGATCTCCGGCGAGAGCGGTGACGGCACACTCGGCTTCGCCTTGTCGATCCACACGACTTCGATCGCCGGATCATTGAGCACGCGCACGACCGTCTTGCGAACTTCTTCCGGATCTTCGCCAGGCAACACCCGGCAGTTGACGGTCGCTTTCGCCATCTGCGGCAGCGCATTGTCGGCGTGACCGGCATCGAGACGCGTCGCCACGCACGTCGTGCGCATGCGCGCGTTGTACGCCGGCGTCTGCGCCACGCGTGCAGCGGCCGATGGGTCTTCGTGATCGGCGAGCGCGCGCATGTCGGCCGCCAACGCTCCGCCTTCGATGTCGGCGAGGCGGCGGAAGTACGCACGCGTGACTTCATTCAGCTTCACGGGGAATTCATAATCAACGAGACGCGTAAGACCGGCCGCGAGCTGATAGATCGCGTTTGGCTTTTGCGGCACGGAGCTGTGTCCGCCCTTGTTGCGGACGGTGAGCGCCAAGGTCACATAGACCTTCTCGCTCGCGCCGACGCCGTTGTAGAGATACTTCCCTTCCTTGATCGCGCCGCCACCGCCCTCATTGATCGCCAGCGCGGCGTCGATGAGGTTGCGATGGTTGTCGACGAGCCAGCTCACGCCGTTGTAATCGCCGGTCTCTTCATCAGCGGTGAGCGCCACGATGATGTCGCGATTCGGAACGAAGTGTTCCTGCTTCAAACGAATCAATGTGGCGATCCAGATCGCGGCCATCGCCTTGTCATCGCCGGTGCCGCGGCCGTAGAACCAGCCGTCCTGCTCGACGAGCTTGAAGGGATCGGTCGACCAGTCTTCGCGCCGCGCTTCGACGACATCGAGGTGCGCGAGAAGCAGGATCGGCTTCTTCGCGCCGGTGCCTCGCAGTCGCGCCACGAGATTGCCGTGCCGGGGCTCGGGTGCCAGCATCTTCACATCCGATTCAGGAAAGCCGGCGGCGCGCAATCGCACCGCCATCGCCTCGGCCGCAGTGGTCATGTTGCCGACCGACTCGGTCGTATTGATCTCGATGAGCTGCCGGTAGATGTCGCGGACGAGCTGCCGAGTGGGGTTGTCGAGGGGTGGGACGGCGGCGAACAGGAAAAGGGCGAGGAGGATGAGCGTCATTCGCTCGCGATTATAGAGGTCGCTGGTCGCCGGTCGTTGTCGTGGGGGCTTCGGCGTTCTTGCGATGCGGCCCCCACGACCTACGACCCACGACCGAGCTACTCCCGCTCGAGCACCATCGCCACCCCCATCCCGCCCGCCGCGCACGGTCACCAGCCCATACTGTTTGTCGATGCGCTGCAGTTCGTTGCGACTCCGCCATCGCAGGAGCATCGCGGACGAGATCCTTGGCCGGCACTCCCTTCAACGCGCCGAGCTTCGCCGCCACGCTCTTCGCTTTCGGTGGACCCCGTCAGCGCACTGTGCCACGTTGCGGGAAGAGAGAACCGGCAGGTCGGAGAGCGATTGCCTCTCTACGAGTTGTTTGGCGAACTCTCCGTCGATTGATCGACGCCGGCCGAACGAAACGTGAGCTTCACTGAGCCGATGCGAATTCGATCTCCGTCAAACAGCTCGGTCGTCCCCAATATTGAGATTGTGCCGACCGCTGTCCCGTTCTTGCTGCCGAGGTCCTCGAGTGTCACGCGTTCGGAAGAGACGACGATACGTGCATGCCGTCGCGACACGCTCGCATCATCGATCCATATTCCGCATCGCGGATCGCGACCGACATACGTTTCACCTCGCCCGACCGCAAAGCCGCGCTCACCGTAGTGAAGCCAGTACATCTGCTGGGGTGCCGCTGTACGACGAGAAATATCTTCATCCCACACTTCACCTTGAAACGCGTAGCCAAAGCCACGCGCGGTTCGGATCCATTTCCCTTCTCGTCCACTATCGCCGAGAGCCGTCCGAATCTCGCGAATGCGCGCCTTGAGATTTTCCTCGGCGACAACGGTGTCGGGCCATAGTCGTTCCAGCAATTCCTTCTTCGAAATCACATGTCCGCGTTCCTCGAGGAGCAACGCCAGAAGTTGGAATGCCTTCGGCGACAGTGCGACGGCATCGCCGTTCTTGAGTACCTGGCATCCGCCGCCGTCGAAGGTGAAGTCACCGAATTGCAGTCGCACGTCGAGTCCCTACCAAATCACTACCGCGTCTTCACGCGCCGCCACGCTGCTCAACGCAATTTAGAGGTCAGCGTGCTGCGCAGCACAGCGATTCACCCTCGAAGGGAGGCACGCTGTGCGCCGCTGTCTTTGGTTTCTCACTATCGTACTCCACGCGACATTCATACTCGGTTCTGAAGCCTCTCTCGATATGCAGCGGCCTCGCTTCGTTGCTGCGCAAAACGAGGCGGGCGTCCGGCGGCTTTGCAATATCGACCGACCGATCGAGGCGTGCACGCGATTCGTCGATTTCGCGCTGACAGCAGATTGCATCGCCTCCGATGAGCAGTGGATGATTATGGCGTCTGCCCGTATCCTGCCGCTTATCGTGATTCTCGTGCCCGACGCGATGGCACACGAGTATGTGCATATCAGTGACATGCGACAGTCGGCTTCCAAGTATCTTCGCGACGTGCGGCGGCCCAGATACTCGACCAAAACGATTTGCGAAGATGCTGCGGCGCGCGAGATCGCCGGCTTTGGCCTACGGCTGAGGAGATTCGCGGAAGCGTCAACAGCACTCCGGCATCCGGCTGCCGGTCGCGGCAGGTAGATACGCGCCGCCGGTCACATTGTCTTTCGCCTCAGCCGGGTCTACCGTGGAGGTACACCACAATCGTCGACCGCCGTGACCGATGGACAATTCGCGCGCTCTTCCCGTGACTGCCGATCAACGTCCTCGCTCAGACGAGGAGTCGTTCCTCGGCCGTGGCCAAATTCTCGCGAGCCGTTATGAGATCGTGCGGCCGCTTGGTCACGGTGGGATGGGCGAGGTCTGGCAAGCATTTGATCTGCGACTGCGCGTCGACGTTGCGCTCAAGTTCCTGCAACGGGAATCGATGGAGTCTCTGCGGGGCGAGATCAGAGCAGCGCGCGAAGTCATCTCTCCCAACGTATGCCGGACGTTCGATCTCGTGGAAGCCGAAGGTCTCGAGCTCCTGTCGATGGAGTACATCGACGGAACGACGCTGAGAACTTTGCTCACCGAGCGAAGCCCGCTCGAGCTCACCGAGGCACAGGAGATCGCTGCGCAGTTTCTGGCCGGATTGAACGCAATTCACGCCGCCGGATTCATTCACGGCGACTTCAAGCCGGAAAACGTGATGATCACGCGCAGCGGTCGCGTGGTGGTCATGGATTTCGGGCTGACGCGATCGGCGATGGACGCGTCCGCATCGTCGATCACAGGCACTCGTCCGTACATCGCGCCGGAACAAACGCCCGGACAACGTGCCGACATCTTTGCCGCAGGCGTCGTGCTGGGAGAGATGATCGACCCGACCGGAGTCCGCGGCGGGACGGATCTCGAGCGCGTCTGGTCAGCCGTACGACACGATCCGCCCCATCTTCCCGATACACCGTGGTCGTCCATTCTTCGCCGTGCCCTCGCTGCGAATCCCGAGACGCGCTATGCGTCGTCGGCCGAGCTGGCGCGCGCACTGGAGGACATGACTCGCCGGTTCACGCGAGCGGGAGAACGCAGTCCTTATCCCGGTCTCTCATCGTTCACCGAAGCAGAGGCTCCGAACTTCTTCGGTCGGGAGACGGAGATCGAGACGATGTTGCGAAGGCTGGCCGGGCCGGCGCGCCTTCTCGGTCTGATCGGTCCCTCCGGCGTCGGGAAGACATCTTTCCTTCGCGCAGGACTGGTGCCGGCGCTGCCGCCAGGTTGGGGCGTGCTGATGCTCACTCCGGGAGATCGCCCTTTCGCCGCGCTCACAAGAGAGTTCAGCGACCTCGACGCATTCGACGACGTGGCGAAGGTACTGAGTGTCATGAAGAGCTGGCGGCATGAGCACGAAGGATGTTTGCTCATCGTGGATCAAGCCGAGGAGCTCTTCACGCTCAACTCACCGGCGATTCAGGCGGGGTGCGCAGATATTCTCTCGCGCCTCGCCATTGAAGCGGACGTGCACGTGCTTCTTTCGATACGCGACGATTTCCTGATCTTCTGTCACCAGTTCGCGTGTTTCGCACCACTTTTCTCGGAGCTGACTCCGCTGCTTCCGCCAACCGGCGACGCTTTACGCCGAGCGATCGTGCAGCCGGCATTGAAAGCGGGATATGCCTTCGAAGAAGAGGCGCTCGTCGATGAAATCGTCGAGCAGGTTGGTGGTGAGCGAGGCGTACTTCCTCTGGCCGCGTTCGCGATGGCCCGTCTATGGGAGCGTCGCGATCGGGAACAAGGCGTCCTCACGCGCGCGACATATCTGGAGATCGGAGGAGTCGCCGGGGCGTTGGCCCAACACGCCGAAGCCGCATTAGCGCCGATGGAATCCGAGCACATTGCCATCGTTCGAGAGCTGTTCCGGAATCTGGTAACGGCGCAGGGAACGCGTGTCGGGCGCGATCGAAAAGAACTCCTTTCGCTCTTTGCAGATCGACGCGCGGCGAATGAAGTTCTCGACGTACTCATCGGCGCACGACTGCTGACGTCGTACAAGAGTGACGAGACGCGCATCGAATTCATTCACGAGTCGCTGCTCACTTCCTGGCCTCGGCTGGTCCGATGGCAGGCGCAGGATGCCGATGGTGCGCTGCTGCGCGATCAGCTGCGTCAGTCAGCACAGATGTGGGATGGCCGCGAACGCTCCGACGATCTGCTTTGGAGCGGTACAGCGCTGAAAGAGTACGAACTGTGGCGCGAGCGATATCCCGGAACATTGACGCACGTCGAAGACGACTTCGGAAGAGCGATGGCGCACCTCGCGAAGCGCCGCCGCCGCCGCGCAGTCATGGCGACCACCGCGGCATTCATCGTTCTGGTTGCAACGGTCGTTGTGATGGCCGTGCTGCGGCACCGTGCCATCGCAGCGATGAAACAAGCCGAAGCGGCGAAGCTTCTGGCGTTCGGGCGGATGAACGTCGATAAGAGCAATGCTGTCGCGCTCGCGTACACCATCGCGAGTCTCGAACTTGCCGATTCCACCGAGGCACGTCAATTCGCGGTGGAAGCACTTTGGCGTGGACCCGTGGCGACGCGTGTCGCTCTTCCGAGTGCGGAGGGATCCGGCGGCTTCGCCTTCAGTCCGGACGGTCGCTGGCTCGCTATTGGCGGAAATGATGGGCGAGTTTTCCTCTACGGGGAAGGAGGACGGGCAGCCCAAGCTCTGAGCGTTCCTGGAGCTTCAGGCAATGTCGGTCCGGTCGCGTTCGGGCCGGAAAGCGATCTGCTTCTCGTCAGATATTCCATGGACCGCAAGACCCGCGTGTGGTCGCTCAGCAAGCGCGCAGTGATTCGCATCATCGATGGCGATTGTGGTTTTCAAGTGGTTGCCAATCGCGTCTACACTTGTCGCAGCGCGAGTAATGGTCTGAAGATTCTTTCGGTCTCGCCGATTACAGGCGTTCCGGTCCACGACATTCTTCGCGCGAAAGACATCGGCATTGTCGATCCCACCGAACGCTGGATGGCATTGTCTGACTGCAGTCTGGTCCCATTGATTCCATCTGCGAGAGCATGGGCGCTTTGGCCGGACTTGCCGCACGCCAATCTCGTTACCTTCTCGTCCGACGGCAACCAGATCGCATGCGGAAACGCCCGTGGCGAAATCAGATTGTGGACTTTGTCGGCCGCCGTGCCTGCTCTCGTCCGCTCCATCAATCGTGATCCGTTCGCACTCTCGAGCGAACCGATCAAACTCCATGACATCCGCTTCGATGCGACGGGCACGATGCTCGGTGTCGCCAGACGAACCCTCATCGAGCTGTGGAACCTCCAGGGGCCGCCCGACGCCGAGCCGCTCATGATCAGAACGCCCGACGCGTACGCCATCACGTTCGATCCGCGCGGTCGCTGGCTCGCGTCCACGGATGTGATGGGCGCCACCGCGGCGCTCTGGCCGCTATCGAGACGATACCCGTTCATCCTTTCGCGGGCACCGGCGAAGGATCTGGATTTTTCCTCCGATAGCCGATGGCTCCTGGCAACGCGAGAGAGCGGAGTTCTGCGGTTGCCCGTCAGCTTTGCGGTCGCGAGCAAGAGCGAGTGGCTTACGCGATCCGCCGGATGGACCACCTCCGTTGATGGCAGTGATCACCGCGTTTTCGTCGGCGACTACAATCGGGCATCAGTCGTGGCATCGGGTTTTGAGAAGCAGTTATCAGTTCCTTCCAATGGTTCGCACTATTTGATGTCGTCGGCACTCACCCGCGATGGAAAATTCGCGGTTGCCGGCACACAGAATGGCCGCGGTGCGGGCGAGATCTGGCTATGGGACGTCGACACAGGACAGCGGACAACTCTCGAACCATCGGGAGCATCGACACGAAAAACCGCACAAAACGTCATGTTTGGCACGATCTGGGATGTTGGCTTCCTGCCCGATGGCCGTCTCATCACAGCGGGCCGAGGCGATGTGCGCGTCTGGAATCTCCACGACGGAAAACAACGCGTTGTATATCGGCGGCAGCTCGGACTGCCTCTTATCGACATTGCAGCCGATGGACGACATCTTGTCATCGGTGAGTCGAGTGAAGACCGACACCGTCATCGACTGGCGATCGCGAACGTTGAAACGGGTGCGGCGCAACTTGTTACTTCGCACGGTGAGCACGTCATGTCCGCGTCATTCGATCCGTCGGGGAGATTCATCGCCACCTGGAGCACGAACACCGTCGGGCGAATTGGGCCAGCGTCCGGCGAGACGCCACATCTCCTGATCGCCAATGCAGATCAGGAATCCCTCCTACCGCTCGTGGCGGTGTCGTCCGACGGGCGCTGGATTGCGTCCTCAGACGCAACTGGCGTACGCCTATGGCCCATGCCTGATCTTTCGAGGTCTCCGATGCAGACGTTGCCCTATGGGCAGTTGATGTCCACACTGCGCTCTCAAACCAATGTGCGCGTCGTGCGCAATCCGTTCGAACCTTTCGCTTACAACGTGGAGATCGGTGACCTCCCAGCGTGGAAGATCGCTTCGACGTGGTGATCTACAAAATGCTCTTTGACGATACCCTTGCTTCGCTCGAACCCTCGCCCGCAAAACGTGCATCGTCTGAGAAGTTCGGCCGGAACGAGCTACTCCCGCTCGAGCACCATCGCCACGCCCATCCCGCCCGCCGCGCACACAGTCACGAGTCCGTATTGTTTGCCGGTGCGCTGCAGCTCGTTGCAGACCGTCGTGACGATGCGCGCGCCTGTCGCGCCAAACGGATGTCCGAGGGCGATCGAACCGCCCGTCAGATTGATCGACTCTGGATCGATATCGCCGACCGGCTCGCTGCGTCCGAGTTTCTCCTGGGCGATCTTTTTCGAGCCGATCCATTGAATGTTCGACAAAACTTGTGCGGCGAAGGCCTCGTGCATCTCGATCACGCCGATGTCTTTCAACGTGACCTTCGCTCGATCGAGCGCCGTCGGTAACGCGAACACGGGTCCCTGTAGAAGCTGATCGAACGGATCGGTCGCGGCGTAGGCATAGCTCCTGATGAAACCGATCGGCTTGAAGCCCATCGACTTCGCTTTGTCTTCCGACATCAGCAGCACGGCGGCGGCACCATCGGTCAGCGGCGATGAGTTGCCGGCGGTCAGCGTTCCGTACTTTCGATCGAATACCGGCCGAAGCTTCGAAAGCGCCTCGAGCGTCGTGTCGGCGCGAATCAGATTGTCAATCTCGACGACCTCGTCGTAGCCGGGAGGCACGACCACCGTCATCACTTCATCCTTGAAGCGTCCACTTTCGGTCGCTTGCGCCGCACGAAGGTGACTCTGCAGCGCGAACTTGTCCTGCGCCTCACGCGAGATCCGATTCTCCTTCGCCATCTTCTCGGCCGATTCGCCCATCGACAGACCGGTCGTCGACTCCGCGATCGCGGGCGCATCGGGGACCAGATCCTTCGGCCGCACTTTCTTGAACGCGCCGACCCTCGCGGCCACGCTCTTCGCTTTCTGTGCGCCGGTCAGCGCCTCCGACATGTTTCGGGAGAAGAGAATCGGGATGTCGGAGAGCGATTCCGATCCGCCGGCGATGACCGTGTCGGCGTAACCGCGCGAGATCATGTCCGCCGCAGCGGTGATGGCCTGGTTCGCCGACGTGCACGCTTTGCCGACCGTGTAGCCGGGGATCTTCTTCGGAAGGCCGGTACCGAGGACGATTTCGCGGGCGATGTTGGGGGCTTTGACGGAGGGGATCACGTTGCCGAAGACGACTTCCTGCACTTCATTCGGATGGATCCCTGTGCGCTCGACGAGCTCCGTCACGGCCATCTTGCCGAGATCGAGAGCCGACAGGCGGGCGTAGTGCGTTCCTGATTTTGCGAATGGGGTGCGGACGCCGCGGATCACCGCGACGCGTTGCATGTACTCGAACATGACCGCGAACTTTAGCAGTTGCTGGGGTCAGGTCTTCAATTTTCAGTTTTTTCCTACCGCAAGTGGAAAAAACTGAAAATTGAAGACCTGACCCCATGGATAATCAAGGACTCATGGCGACGCTGGCGCCCGTCCTCGAGGCCAATCCTCTGCGAGAGGGTCTGGATCAGGAACGGGTTCCCGACGCCTCCTGTCTGGTCATCTTCGGCGCGTCCGGCGATTTGACACAGCGGAAGCTGATCCCCGGCCTGTATTCGCTCGCACACGACGGGCTTCTTCCGGCCGGGCAGACGATCATCGGCTTCGCGCGGCCGGAGTACTCGGACGACGCCTTTCGCATGGCCATGCGCGAAGCGTGCGACAAGTTCGCGCGCACGAAGCCGGTCGATGAGGCGATCTGGCAGAACTTCGCGAAGGGTCTCTTTTACGTGCAGGGCGAGTTCGGTGAACTCGACGCCTACACGCGATTGCGCAAGAAGCTCGAAGAGTGCGATCGCACGCGTGGCACGGGCGGACGGCGCATTTACTACTTCGCGGTTCCGCCGCAGTTCTTCCCGACGATCTGCGAGATCCTGGGCGGGCAGAGGATGGTCACCGATCCGGAGCGCGGCGGGCCGTACACGCGCGTCATCATCGAGAAACCGTTTGGCCACGATCTGCCATCAGCGCGCGAGTTGAATCGCGTCGCCGTCAGCACCTTTCGGGAACGCCAGGTCTTCCGCATCGACCACTACCTCGGCAAAGAAACGGTTCAGAACCTGCTGGTGCTGCGATTCGGGAACGGAATCTTCGAGCCGTTCTGGAATCGTCAATATATCGACCATGTGCAGTTCACGGTCGCGGAGTCGATCGGCATCGAGAAGCGCGGCGGGTATTTCGAGACCGCCGGCATCAGTCGCGACATCATCCAGAACCACATGCTGCAACTCGTCTCTCTGGTCGCGATGGAGCCGCCGGTGGAGTACGAGGCCAACGCGGTCCGCGACGAGAAGGTGAAGGTGTTGCGCGCGATGCGCGAGTTTCCACCCGGCCGCGAGGAGCAGCTCGCGGTGCGCGGCCAATACACGGATGGCTCCGTGCTCGGCTCGCCGGCGATCGCTTATCGGAAGGAGCCGCACGTCGATCCAAACTCGCGAGTGGAGACGTTCGCGGCGATGAAAGTCTTCATCGACAACTGGCGATGGGCCGACGTGCCGTTCTACATCCGCGCCGGCAAGCGGCTATCCAAGCGTGTCACCGATATCTCCATCCACTTCCGCCCCGCACCGTATCCGCTGTTCAGCAAAGTGAAGATGCCCTCGAATGTGCTGGCGATTCGCATTCAGCCCGACGAAGGAATCTCGCTGAAGTTCGATTCGAAGCTCCCGGGACCGACGGTGCGGACCGCGCCGGTGACGATGGAGTTTCGCTACGCGACCTCGTTCGGTGCTGAGCCGCCGGAAGCTTACGAACGGCTGCTGCTCGAGACGATGCTCGGCGATTCGACGCTGTTCGCGCGTCGCGACGAAGTGGAGACGGCGTGGGCGTGGCTCGATCCGCTGCTGAAATGCTGGGCCGAAGATCCGAAGCCGCCGCACTTCTATCCGGCGGGGACGTGGGGACCGGAAGCGGCGGATGCCTTGATCGAGCGCGACGGCCGTCGCTGGAGGAGACCGTGACTGCAACCGAAGAAGTCTCGATCGACTATTCGGCGATCGAGAAGAAGCTTGCCGAGTTGTGGCGCAGTGAGAAGGACACCGAAGGCGCGGTTACGCGCGCGGCGCTGTGGAACGTAGTCACGCACACGTTCAATCCGCGCGATCACTCGTTTGCCAGCGAGACGCTCGCGCGAGCGAGTGAGTCGGTGCCGCAGCGCGCCATCGTCATCCGCGCCGACTTGCACGGCCCGTCGGAGATCGCATCGTGGATCAGCGCGAACTGCCATCGCGTCGGCGCCGAGAAGCAGGTCTGCTCGGAAGAGGTGGCGATCGTCGCCGGCGGAAATCGCGTGCGGCACATTCCGCCGCTCGTCAATGCGCTGCTGATCCCCGACATGCCGGTGGCGGTGTGGTGGGTGGGCGATCTGCCGAACGAGGAGCACGCGTATGTGGAGACGTTGCTCGATCCGGCGGACCGGCTCATCGTCGACTCATCGCATTTCGATTCCGTTGCCGATCTCGTGTGGTTGCGCGAGATCGCTGAGCGCACCTTCACCGCCCCCGCCGACCTGAATTGGGTTCGACTCGAGGATTGGCGTCTCGCCACGGCGTCGCTCTTCGATCCGCCGTCGATGCGGGAGCGCCTGCAGAAAATTCGCAAGCTGCGAATCGTCGCCATCGGCGGCGCGAAGAAGCTCTTCGGCGATTCGATCGAATCGCTTTATTACGCGGCGTGGTTGAAGGCGCAGGGCGCTGCAGTGAGCGATTACGAATTCTCGCTCCGGAAGGATGAGGAGAACGGCGCTCTCGACCAGGTACACATGGCCTTCGACGACGGTTCCGAAGCGTCGATCACGCGCGACCCCAAGCACGGCGTCGTCATCGCCACCGTCGACGGAATCGCGCAAAAGGTCGACTGCGTCACGCGCGTCCTCGGACGCGGAACGCATGAGCTGATCGTGCGGCAATTGAAACGGCCGGAGGCGGATAAGGTCTTTGTCAAGCTTCTGCCGATTGCGACGGAGCTGGCGAGCCGCGTCGCGTGAACCTCCGCATCTTCGACACGCTCGACGATCTCGTCCGCGCGTCCGCTGAAACCATCGTGCAGCGTGCGGGAGCGAAAGAGCGAACAGCCATCGCGCTCTCCGGCGGCTCGACGCCCAAACCGCTCTACGACCTCCTCGGTTCCACCTATCGAGACGAGCTCGCGAAGAGACAGATCACGTGGGTCGTTGTCGATGAACGCTACGTCCCGATCGGCGATCCGCAGTCGAACGCGGGCATGATCGAGCGCACGCTGTTTCGCGACGGCCTGGCGCGCGGTCATCAGTTCCTCCGTTTCAAGACGGAGCGGAACGATCCCGCCGCGACCGCGCGCGAATTCGAATCGGAGTGGCGGCGCCTCGGCATCGACAAGCTCGACATCGTGCTCCTCGGCGTCGGAGACGACGGACATACTGCGTCGCTCTTTCCGGGAACTCCTGTGCTGGAGGTGAGTGATCGCATCGCCGCAGAAGTCTTCGTGCCGCGATTGAATCAGTGGCGCGTCACGATCACGCTGCCGGTCATTCGCGATGCCGCACTGCGCATGATCCTCGCCGCAGGGGCATCGAAGAGGCCGATCATCGAGGATGTACGTCGCGGCGTCGACCATCCGGTCGTACGCGCCACGGCAGAGCTCGAAAGCTGGTGGTTCGTGGATCGTGCTGCAATAGCTGAGCTTGCAGGCGGCTGAAACTACGAATAAAACAGCCCGGCGCCACGTTGAAGGTCCTACAACAAGCGATCACACGATAAGGGCAAACCTGCGGCGACGCAGGGGCGCAAAGCCGACGGATCTGGACTTACTCAGATGGCCGGGCTGCCGAACGTGAACAGCCTCGTGATCGCAGGGAGAACTCTTCATGCGGTCACGAGCCGGTTGGCTCTCAGTTGTACTGCTCGCCGTCGCGATTCCGTCGCACGCGTATCGAATGTCCGCCTGGGTCCCCGCCTGGGACAGCAAGGCGCTCGCTTCGATGCAGTCGAACGCCGGAAAGCTCGATGAAGCGAATCCGGGCTGGTACACGATCGCAGCCGACGGCGGTGTCACGAAGAACTCCAACGCCGAAGCGGCCGACATGCGCGCCGCGCTCGCCGGCATCGATCTCGTTCCCACGATCAAGAACTACGTCGGCGGAAAGTTCGACGGCAACCTGGTGGCGAACGTCGTCGGCTCACCGACACTCCGCGAGAAGCACGCCGAGGCGCTGACGCAGCTCGTGGTGCAGAACGCGTACGAGGGGATCGACATCGACTACGAGAGCATGAACGCGGCGGCCAGGCCGAACTTCACTCTGTTCGTGCAGCTTCTCGCGCAGAAACTTCATGGAGCGGGAAAGAAGCTCTCGGTGACTGTGAGTGCGAAGACGAGCGACGCCGACAACTGGAGCGGCCCCGCTGGTGAGGATTGGCGTGCGATCGGCGCGGCCGCCGATACCGTCAAGATCATGGCGTACGACAATCATTGGGACGGAAGCGCCGCGGGGGCGATCGCGCCGCTCAATTGGCTCGACAACATCGCGACGTATGCCGAGGCGACCATGCCGGCGCAGAAGATCATTATGGGTCTGCCGTGGTATGGCTACGATTGGCAGGGGACGAACGCGACGGATCTCGTGTACAGCGAAGCGGTCGCGCTGGCGCAACGCGTCGGCGCGCAGATCGCGTACGACGCGAACGGCGAGGCGACATTCGCCTACAGCGGTCGCACAGTGTACTTCCAGGACTCGTCGAGCTACGCGAAGAAGGTCGATGCGATTCTGAAGAAACATCCGCAGATCGGCGGCTTCGCACATTGGCGCGCCGGCGGCGAGGATCCCGCGATCTGGACCGACGTGGCACGGCTGCACAATTCATCATCGAGCGGCGGCACGCCGGTGGCGGGCAACTTCGTCATCGCCGGTCCGACCGTACTCGTGGCGAAAGCGGGACAGCAGTCGCAGGTGATCTACGCGGTCACATCGATCAATGGCTGGAGCGGCATCGCGGATGTCGCCGTGCAGCAGATCGACGCGTTTCCCGGCAGCCTTTCGGTCACTACGACCGCGCGCGTCGGAGCGCCGGCGGTGCTAACCCTGACGCCGAACGCGAACGCCGCGCCGGGACAGTATCGGCTGAAGATCCGCATGACGAGCGGCACGATCGCGAACGAGACGACGCTCACGGTGCAGGTTGAATCTTCGGTGAACAAGCGCCGCAGCGCGCATCACTAGGGCATCTCGTTTGCTGCGGTGTGCTTCGTGCGCCACGCCTTCATCCTCGCGATCTTCATCGCCTCTACCGTCCTCGGTAATCCGATCCAGGACGAGAACGCTCGGCCCGGCACATCGGCGTGGAAGCTGGCCGCCGGTCGCTCGACCGACATCGAAGGCTACGCGTCGTTGACGAGCGTCAACGTCGGCGGATCGATCAGCTTCTACGTCTCGACAACGGCACAGACCTTCGACATCGATGTCTTTCGCATGGGATGGTACGGCGGTTTGGGCGGCAGACGCGTGTTCGATGCCGACGATATCGCGGGACATATGCAGCCGGTCCCGACACCCGATCCAGTCACCGGTCTGATTGAATGTCAGTGGACCGATCCGTACACGATCACGATTCCCAACGACTGGGTGAGCGGTGTGTATATCGCGAAGCTGACGGCGCAGCCCGGCGGGCAGCAGAACTGGATCATGTTCGTCGTTCGCGATGATGCGCGAGCGTCGGGTCTTCTGTTCCAGTCGAGCGTCACGACGATGAATGCGTACAACGGCTGGGGCGGGAAGTCGCTCTATCCGTTCAACAGCACCGGACCGCAGGCGGCGAAGGTCTCGTTCGATCGGCCCTACGGCGCAGGCGCGGGCTTCACCGAGTTTCAGCGTTGGGAATACCCAACCATTCGTTTTCTCGAGCGCGAAGGCTATGACGTGACGTACTGCACGAATATCGACACGCACGCGCAACCCGACACGCTTCTGCGTCATCGCGCGTTCTTATCGGTGGGCCACGACGAGTACTGGTCATATGAGATGCGTCGCAACGTCGAGCGCGCGCGCGATCGCGGGGTGAATCTCGCCTTCCTGTCATCGAATACCAGCTATTGGCAGATTCGTCTCGAGACCGATTCGAAAGGGCAGCCGAACCGCACGATCGTCGGATACAAAGAAAGCGCGCTCTCGAGCGATCCGATTGCCAAGGACGGCGATCCGACCAACGACTACCTCGTCACGACCCTGTGGCGCAATCCTCCGATCAATCTTCCCGAAGAGATGCTGATCGGTAGCATGTGGACGTTTCACAACGGGGCGGTCACCGGCGACATCGTCGTCGAGAACACCTCGCACTGGGTCTTCATGAACACCGGACTCAAGCCTGGTGACCACCTTTCCGGACTCCTTGGCTACGAGGTCGACCGAATGTTCAGCGCCTTTCCTTCCGGCACGATCCGCCTCGCGCATTCTCCCTTCAACAACAACGGGATCACTGACTACTCGGACATGACGATCTACCAGGCGGTGAGCGGCGCGTATGTCTTCAGCACGGGCTCGATGGAGTGGGCGTACGGGCTCGATGACACCGGCACGCGCGAATCGCCGACCCCGCCGGGCGGGTGGATCAGTCCGGCCGCGCAACAGATCACGCGCAACGTCCTCGAGAGGTTCACCGGCCGGGCGCGCCGGCGTTCGGTAGGGCGTCGCTAGCTGGCGTACCATGCTCGCCGTGAGCGACGCGCTTCATGAACACGCGCTCCACAACATCCGCTACATCCGCGATGCGATGGAGCGCGCCACCGCCTTCACCTCGATTCCGGGTTGGGGCGGGTTTGCGATTGGCGTGACGGCGCTCGCGACGTCGGTGTACGCGTCGCGCTATGCAGTTCAACCGCGGCTGTGGGTCGTTAGCTGGCTGATCGAAGCGGTCGTCGCGGTGATCATCGCCGTGTTCACGATGTTTCGAAAGGCGCGGCGCGCGAGTGTGTCGTTCACGGCAGCGCCAGCGCGACGCTTTTTCATCTCGTACAGCGCACCGCTGATCGCCGGAGCGCTGATCACGCTCGCACTGATCCGCGCCAACATGTTCGCCCCGCTTCCGGCGGTCTGGTTGCTTCTCTACGGCGCGTCGTTCATCAGCAGCGGCGCGTTCTCCATCCGCGTCGTTCCAGTGATGGGAATCTGCTTCATGATCCTCGGCATCGCCGCCTGTTTCGTTCCCCTGTCCGTCGGAAACATTCTCCTGGGCGCCGGCTTCGGCGTCCTGCACATGACCTTCGGCACCATCATCGCGAGGAGCTATGGCGGCTAAAGCAGCGGCGGCACGTCGTCAACCCGTCGAGACGAAAATCCCCGATTTCGATCGACTCATTCACGAAAAGACACGGCTGGCGATCGTCAGCGCGCTGGCCGCCAATCAAAGCCTCACATTCAATGAGCTGAAAAGCATTCTGAAGACGACGGATGGCAATGTCAGCGTTCATACGCGAAAGCTCGAAGAGGCGAATTACCTCACCTGCAAGAAATCATTCGAGGGCCGCATGCCGAAGACTGAGTATTCGCTCACGGCCGCGGGACGGCGCGCGTTCGAGCGATACCTCAATCATATGGAGGCGCTGATCAAAGCGGCGAGAGGCGCGTAGAACCTGTGATCGGGATGCCCGTGAGAATCGCCGTCGCGCTGCTTGCTTTTTCGCTCGCGGTCGCAGCCCTTGCGCAGACACCTGCGCGCGGCGGCGAGCTCCCATCTCCGTTGCCGCTCTTTCCCCCTGACAACTGGTGGAATACCGACATCAGTGGCGCGCCAGTCGATCCAGCGAGCGCTGCGCTCGTTTCGTTCATCGGCGTGTCGCGGGGGTTGCATCCTGACTTCGGTGGCGACAGCGGCGACGCCGACGCTCCGATCTACGGAATGCCGTACATCGCCGTCTCGGCGACGCAGCCGCTCGTTCCCGTCACCTTCGATTACGACGATGAGAGCGACATCGGCGCTCCCGGCCGCCCGCCCGGTTATCCGATTCCCGAAGAGGCCAAGACGCAGCAGAAATGGATCGAGGGCGGTCTCGCCGGAAACGATCCGCGCGCCGAAGGTGATCGGCACATGCTGATCATCGATCGCGACAATCGATTGCTCTATGAACTGTACGCCCTGCACTGGAGCGGCTCGCGGTGGGAAGCGGGATCGGGCGCCGTGTTTCTTCTCGACTCGAACAGCCGCCGGCCTGAAGGCTGGACCAGTGCTGATGCAGCAGGCTTGGCGATCCTGCCGGGCCTTGTTCGCTACGACGAGGTCTACGGTCCCGATCCGATCCGTCACGCGTTTCGCGTCACGGTGCGTTCCTCAAACGGCTACGTGTATCCGGCCTCGCATCGAGCGGGAGATACCGCGGGGGCGTTGCCGATGGGTGCCCGCTTGCGCCTGAAAGCATCCAAGACCTCTCGTCGTTCGCCGAGCCGTTGCGCAAAATCTTTCAGGCGATGAAAACTTACGGCCTGATCGTCGCCGACAACGGCAGCGACATGTACGTGAGCGGGACGTATGACGCGCGCTGGGACAACGATCTGCTCAATCCGGCCTTCGCGGCCCTGAAAGCCGGCGACTTCGAGGTCGTGCAGCTCGGCTGGCAGCCGTCGCGCCTTCCGTCGAGGCGGCGCGCAGTCAAGCACTGAAGCGGTTTCCTCTAGCGACGTGGCCGTGTCCAATGTCGTGGAGGAAGTCGATGCAATCGTATTCACGCTCACTCGCGCTCACGGCTGCGTTGGTTCTCGGGGCGGCGGTTTGTCTGCTCAGCGCAGCACAGCCGCAGAAGAAAATCGCCGCCGGGGGCGGCGGCGCTCCACAGAGTAGCGCGCCGATTTCTCTTTCGGATGCCGACGGGCAGGAGCTGATCCTCGAGCAACTTTCCGCGCGCGCGGCCATTCACGGAATGCTCTCGCTCACGGAGCTCGAGTTCCGGTTTCGTAATCCCAAGCCGCGGCGCATCGAAGGCCGCTTCGCCTGCACGCTTCCGCCCAATGCGGCGATCAGCCGCTTCGCGAAGGAAGTGAACGGTCAATTGATGGAAGGCGAAGTCGTCGAGCGGCTTCGCGCGAATCAGGTGTACGAGCAGTTTCTGCATCAGATGCGAGATCCCGCGCTGCTCGAGCAGGATCAGGGCAACCGCTTCTCAGCGCGCATTTTCCCGATCGAGGCCAATGCGTCCGTGCGCATCCTCCTGTCGTACTCGGCCCTCCTGCCGCTGCGCGATGGCGTACGGACGTACACGCTCCCGCTGCGCGGGATCTCGCATGTGGAGCACTTCACATTTCGCGCGTTTGTCTCACCTCTGTCCGGCGAAGCGTCGACGCAATCAGAACTGACTCACAACACAACCGACGTCTACTCTCTCGATGAGCACGATTACACGCCGGCACGCGATATCGCGCTCTCGTGGCGTTCTGAGGCTGATGCGGCGGCGCGCGTGCTCACCGCCGGCGATTTTTATCTCGCTTCGTTTCGTCCGACTGTTCGTCTTGCATCAAGCGGACAGCAGTCGCACGACTGGCTCTTTTACATCGATACATCAGCGTCGAGTGCCGAGGGCGCCGACCACCGCATCGAGGCACTGACGACGATCCTCGGTGCGCTGCCGTCGTCTGATCGCGTCCAGGTGAATGCATTCGATCACGACGTGGCGGTTCTCGGATCGGGAAGTGCGGCGGAGATGTCTCGCTCGATCCGCCCGCTCCTCGAAGCGCGCCGCTTCCTCGGCGGAACGGATCTCGCCACGGCAATGAGACACGCGGCACAGGCGATTTCCGGACGCGCAATCGTGTTCGTGAGCGACTTTGTCGCGACCCTCGGCGCAACGGAATCAAACGAAATGAACCGCGCGATTCACGCGATTCCGGCCGGTGTTCGCATCAACGCGCTGATCCTCGGTTCGCGCGAGGAGGCGAGTGTCGCGAAAGCGCTCACCGCCGGTCGCGGCCGCATCGCTCACGTGCCATTCACAGATTCGCTCGAACAGGACGCTCGCGCCGCGGCCGAGGTTTTGCGCAAACCGCTCGGCGCCTCATTCGACATCACCGACGCTCAAGCCGAATGGTTCTACCCGACGCACATCGACGACGTTCAGCCGGGCGATGAAGTCATCGTCCTCGGCAAAACGCGGGCGGGCGGGGAAGTGGGAGCTCGGCTCGGCGGACAGGCAGGGGCGCCTGTCCTCCACTTGAGTAGCAATTTCGCGCCGCTGCTCGAGCGCGAAGCGTATCGCGCCTATCTCGAATCGCTCGCCGAGCGCGAAGCGAACGAGTCATCAGAAGCGGTGCGCCAGGCGTTGCAGACGGAGCAGGTGAGGATCAGTGTCGAGCAGCGAGTCGTCATTCCCCGCACGACGATGCTCGTGCTGGAGAGCGAATGGGATTACCAGCGCTTCGGACTCGATCGTCGCGCGCTGGCGGCGATCCTGACGATCGACGCCGGCGGCATCGCGCGCATCGATCGGCGAGCCGAGCAACCGCGACCGCTGCCGATCGCGGTGCAGAAGAGCGCGAAAGCGACAACAGGGGTCTTGAGCGCCATTCCGCAGTCCAACGTCGCCGTCCCGGCGGCGCCCGTTGCTGCCCGTGATGCAGTCGCGGAAAGCATCACGGTGTCGCGGCAGGCACCTGCGCCGATGACGGCGCCACCACCTCCGCGTCGCGAAGAGGAGAAGCGCGCCGATCTAGGATGGATCCATCGCCAACTGCCGACGCGTGATCAGGTGGAAGCGCTGCAACGGACACTGAAGAGCGATCCGCGCGATCGCGAGTTGTACAACCAGTTGAGCGAGGCGCTTGCCGCGCTCGAGCAGTGGCAGGAGCTGCGAAGCCTTGCTCTCGCATGGCAGCCTTACGACCCCGAGAATCCGCAAGTCTACGAAGTCCTCGGCGGCGCCGACGAACATCTCGGCAATCGCATCGAGGCCGCGAGAGCGTACGGATCGATCATCGAAGTGGCCGGAGCGAAACCGGAGCTGCTGCAGCGCGCCGGCCTGCTGCTGGTGCGTGTGGGCCGGGCGTCACTCGCCGAGACGCCGCTCCGCCGCGCACTCGCGCTGCGTCCTGATCGCGTCAACAGCTATCGACATCTCGCGCTGATGCTGTGGCTCGATGGGCGTGCGGAAGAAGCGGCGCGCGTTCTGGAGTCGGCGACACGCCAGACGTTCCCGAACTGGTACGGCGATGCACAGCGAGTCGATCGCGAAGAGCTTGCATACGTTTATCGAACGATCCTCGGCAAGTCACCGCAACGGCGCAATGAGATCGTCGAGCGCGCCCGCGAGTTTCGTGTCGATCTCGATCGTCACGATGCCCTGCGTGTGTCGCTGGCGTGGGAGACGGACGCAAATGACGTTGACCTACACGTGGTCGATCCGGCCGGTGAGGAGTGCTTCTACGGCCACAAGGAGAATCGCTCCGGCCTGACGCTGTATCAGGACATCACGCAGGGCCTCGGGCCGGAGGTCATCCGCACCGGACACCTCGATCGGGGGACGTATCACGTCGGAGTCCGCTACTTCGCGGCCGGTCCGATGGGAGTGAGTCGCGGAATCGTCGTGGTGATGCGCGACCGCGGAGAGGGTGTCGACCCTTCAGTGGAGGTGCATCCTTTCCGACTGGTGCGGGGAGGCGGTGACGTGCGTTATGTCACTTCGATCCGTTCATCCGCTTCACAAATTGCGCGTCGATCCCGTGAATCCGCATCTCGATGAGCTTCTGCACCGGGATGTGCTCATAGCCCTCCTCTTTGAATTGACGGATGAAGCTCGGCGTCACACCGTGAATGCGCATCGCCACGAGATCGTCGGCGGCGATCTTCGTGTAGCCGAGCTCGCGAAGCTCGCGGATGAACGCCGGGGTCACGCCGTGAATACGGAACGCGACGAGATCCTCCATCTTCACGTCGTATCCGAGAGCCTTCATCTCTTTCGCAAACTCGGGAGTGGCGTGATGAATGCGCGTGGCTAGCAGGTCATCGAGATCGAGATTCGTGTAGCCGGCGGCGCGCATCTCGCGGATGTATTGCGGCGTGACGCCATGAATCTGCGTGGCGACGAGATCGTCGGCGTCGATCTTGTCGAAGCCGAGGTCGCGAAATTCGGCGACGAGCTGCGGGGTGACGTTGAAGATCCGCATCTCCAGATACTTCTCGAGGCCGACGCGATATCCCGCGGCCTGCATCGATTTGATGTAGGCGGTCGAAACGTCCTGCACCGCGAGACCCATCAGGTGCTCATCGACGTCGTCTTTGTCATCCGTGATCTCGCGCGTATCGACGCCGAGGGCTCGGACATCGTCGAGATAGCGGCGATTCGGTGTGAATGTGAACTGACCGCCGCCATACCCACCTTTGAAGGTCCCTTCCAGCGCCATGCTCCCGGCCTCACGCTGCATCGTGAACTGCACCGGCGTTTGTGTCTCGGCGCGGACCTGCGATTCGGTCAGTCCGCTGAACTGCGTGAGCGACATCGTCTGACCGTTGTTGCTGTGACGACGCACGAAATTGAAGTGCATCTTGTCCGATTCTTCGAAAGAAGCGGTCCACGAGCCGCGGATGTCGGCGCGGGCCGTGAAGGCGAGAAGGTACACAAGAGCAGCGAGGATGATGCGGCGGGTCATGGTTCAGTCCTTTCGGGTCATGCGCCGGATGAACTCCGGCGTGACGCCGTGTGCGGCGAGCTTGCGCAGTTGATCGAACGACAGATTCTTGTGTCCGGCGGCAGCGAGCTCGCTGACGTATTTCGGAGTGACATTGAGCGATTTCAGACGGACGGCGTCATGAGCGCTCGCGAAGTTGACCCCGACGGCGCGCATCTCTGTCACATAGTCGGGCGTCAAATCGACGCCGCGCGCTCGCCGCAGTTCGCGGAAAGTGATGTCAGGGAAGATCGACTTCATCGATCGCGCGTAGGCGATCGTCACATCGGCGAGAGCGAGGCTGAGCAGCTTCTCGTCATCCGTCCGATCGACGAACAGATCGTCTTCGATGCCGAGGGAGCGAATCGAGGCGGCAAAGTTGGGGTTGGGTGCGAAGGAGAGCTGTCCCGCACCATCTCCGCGTTTGAAGGTCCCTTCGAAGCTGATCGTCCCCGGCTCCCGGCGCATCTCGAACGTCACCGGCGTCGCGGTCGTGGAATGAATCGTCGCCGGATCGAGGCCGATGTCGCTGGCGCGGATCGACCGTCCCCAGTTGTTCCACTGGCCCGTCGTG
>DASYUK010000374.1:0-22606 GCA_036001325.1 Thermoanaerobaculia bacterium | reverse complement strand
CGAGTGTGGCGCCGCCGATCTCGGCGGCGAGCGCCGGCGGGATCGCCGGCGCCACACTTCAGAAGCTCCGCTTGTACGTGAAGATGAACGTGCGCGGCACGCAGTCGCGGTAGGGCGGCGTGAATTTGGCCGAGCGGATCTCCCGCTCGGCCATCGCCGCCAGCGATTCATCGCCGGTCGAGTTCGAGATCACTCTGGTCGCGGTGACGTCGCCTCTCGTATTCACCGTGGCATCGACGACGACCAGGCCGTGCGGCCCTTTTTCCGAGAACGATGCGAGCGGTGTTTTCACGAAGGCGTATTCGGAATCGGGCGGGCATCCTTTTCGCGTTCGCTGTCGTCCGCTCGAGACGTGTAGCGATGAGACCCATCCGACCTCGCCGGTCGCGAGTCTCACTTTCGACCAGCCGTTCTCCTCTCGCAGGAGCGTGAGCTGATCGCCGCGTTTGACCTGCGTCACGACTGCGGCCATCGACGAAGCTTCCTGACGCACGTTCAGAGTCGTCGCGGTCACGCGCACCATGCCGATCGATTTCTCTCCTGTCGGCACCGTCACCTGAGGCGAAGGTTGTGGCGGCGGCGCCGGTTGTGCGCACGCGGCGAGAATGGTCAGAAAAATCAGAACCCTCTTACCCATTGAGAATCCTTCTTACCACTTGCCCCGCCCCCTCCGCCCCACCCTCCCCCACCGCCCGCACGATGGCGCTGCCGACGACGACGGCGTCGCACCGGTCGCGCAATGCGACGTAATGTTCGTGCTGCGAGATGCCGAAGCCGACCGCGATCGGTTTTTTCATCCGCCTGCGGATCTCGTCGAGACGCGACAGTAGCGATGGATCGAGCTCACGTCGCGCACCTGTCACTCCCGTCGTGGACACGTAATAGACGAAGTCATCGCTCGCGCGATCGATCGCGGCGATGCGTTTGTCGCTGGAAGTCGGCGCGAGCAGAAAGATGGTGCCGAGGCCGTGGCGATGCATCGCGTCGCGGAAATCGTTCGAGGCTTCGGGCGGCAAGTCGGTCAGAAGAACGGAGTCGATCCCCGCATCAGAGGCATCGCGCGCGAACTGTTCGGCTCCATAGCGCATCACGGGATTCAAATACGAGAACGCGATGAGCGAGATCTCGCTCTGCTCGCGAACCGTTCGCGCGATCGAAAACACGTCGCGGATCGTGGTCCCGCCATTCAGCGCGCGTTGCGCGGCCGCTTGAATCGTGGGACCGTCGGCGATCGGATCGGAGAACGGGATGCCGAGCTCGATTGCGTCAGCTCCGGCTCGTTCCAGCTTCTCGACGACGCGGACGGTTGTGTCGCGATCGGGATCGCCGCAGGTGATGTACGCGATCAAACCGCAACGCTTCTGTGCGCGCAGGCGTTTGAAGAGCGCAGCGACGCGCCTCACTGCGGCGGCGTCTCCATCGCGGCGATCTGCGGCACGTCCTTGTCGCCGCGGCCGGAGAGATTCAAGACGACATTTCCGCGGATCGAGCCGCCGTTGCGCAGCAACCACCCCAGCGCGTGCGCCGATTCGAGCGCGGGGATGATGCCCTCTGTCTCGCTCAGCTTGTGAAACGCTTCGAGCGCGAGATCGTCGCTGCAGTCGTAATACTCCACGCGGCCGATCTCCTTGAGGTAGGCATGCTCCGGCCCGATCGACGGATAGTCGAGGCCCGCCGAGATCGAATGCGTCGCCGCGATCTGGCCGAACTCGTCCTGCAGCACCATCGAGCGCGTCCCGTGCAGCACACCGAGCGCGCCGCCGCTGAAGCGTGCTGCATGCTCGCCGAGCTTCGACCCGCGGCCGCCCGCCTCGACGCCGATGAAGCGAATCGAGTCGTGCTTCAACATCTCGTAGAACAAACCGATCGCATTTGATCCCCCGCCGACGCACGCGATCGCGACGTCGGGCAGTCCTCCGGTTCGTTTGCGGAGTTGCGACACCGCCTCGCGTCCGATGACCGATTGAAAATCGCGCACGACCATCGGATACGGGTGCGGCCCGAGCACGGAGCCGATGATGTAGTGCGTCGTGCGAACGTTCGTCACCCAGTCGCGGATCGCCTCGTTGATCGCATCCTTCAGCGTCCTGCTTCCGCTCGAAACCGGCACGACCTCGGCGCCCAGAAGTCGCATGCGGAAAACGTTCAGCTCCTGCCGCGCCATGTCGACTTCGCCCATGTAGACGACGCAGCGCATTCCGAGCAGCGCGCATGCCGTGGCTGTCGCGACGCCGTGCTGACCGGCGCCGGTCTCGGCGATGATGCGCTCCTTCCCCATCCGCTTCGCGATCAGCGCCTGGCCGAGGGCATTGTTGATCTTGTGAGCGCCCGTGTGGTTGAGATCTTCGCGTTTCAGGAACAGACGGAATTGGACAGGCGAGGGCGCCTGTCCTCCACACAGCGATGCGAAGCGCGGCGCTTCGGTGAGCGGCGTCGGACGTCCGACGTATTCGGCGAGGATGCGCTGAAGCTCCTTGCGAAAGGCGCGATCGCGGCGCAGTTTCCGATACGCGCTCTCGAATTCGTCGAGCGCGGCCATGAGCGTCTCCGGCACGTACCGGCCGCCGAACTGACCGAAGTAGCCGGCGCGATCGGGAAGCACTACGACCGCCTCACGCGCTGAAAGAGACTCTCGACCTTTGCGTGATCTTTCACGCCCGGTTCCGCTTCGACGCCGCTGGCGATGTCGATCGCGTCGGGCCGCACGAGGCTGATCGCCGCGGCGATGTTGTCGGGCGCGAGACCGCCGGCGAGGAAGAACGGTTTGTTGCGCGGATAGGTCGCCATCAGCGACCAGTCGAACCGCCGCCCCGTGCCGCCCGTGCGGCGTTCGTCGAAGGTGTCGAAGAGAAACCATTCTGCGGCGGTGTGCCCGCTCGTGTCGGGAAGCGCGTCGCTGACGCGGAACGTCTTGATGGCGGGAAGGCCGATGGCGCGGATGTCGTCGTCCGACTCGCTGCCGTGAAGCTGCACCATGTCGAGGCCGACGAGCGAGGCGATCTCCCGCATGTACTCGGCCGAGGCGTCGCGAAAGACGCCGACGAGGCGCGGACGGGTCTCGCGCTCTCGGATCGGCGCGGCGATCGTCGCCGCTTTCTCCGGCTCGACGAAGCGCGGCGTCGACGGCACGAAGATGAAGCCGAGAAAATCGGCCCCCTTTTCGGCGCACAGCAGCGCATCTTCCGCGCGGGTCAGGCCGCAGATCTTGATCTTTGTCATGGCTCTCCGCGCAGTCTCCGGACGGCGGCAGCGCGGTCATTTTGCCGCAACAGCGACTCACCGACCAGAAAGGCGTCGAAGCCGGCGGCGCGGAGGCGCTGGATATCCGCAGGCGATCCGATGCCGCTCTCCGCGACCTTGATTGCGTCCTCGGGGATCCTCTTGGCGAGATTCTCCGATGTCGCCAGATCGACGTGGAACGTGCGCAGGTCGCGATTGTTGACGCCGATCAGACGCGCGCCGCCGTCGATCGCGCGCCGCAGCTCCTCGTCATCGTGGACCTCGACGAGCGCGTCGCAGCCGTACTCGTCGAGCAACTCGATGAATCTGCGAATCTGCGCGGCGTCGAGCAGAGAGGCGAGCAGCAGCACCGCATCCGCACCTGCCGCGACGCCGCCGATGATCTGCGACGGCTCGACGATGAAGTCCTTCATGACCGTCGGCAGCTCCGACGCTTGCGCCGCGCGCGCGATCCACTCGGATGAGCCGCGGAAGAACTCCGGTTCGACAACGATCGAGATCGCCGCTGCGCCGCCGCGCTTGTAATCGGCGGCGATCTGCTCCACGTCGGGATTCTCGACGATCGCGCCGGCCGACGGTGAGGCCGCCTTGATCTCCGCGATGATGTTGACGCCGTCGCGTCGCAACGCTGTGGAGAACGCGTGCGGTGTTCGGCGGCGCGCAGCGTCGACGGCGGCGCGCCGAACGTCTTCGACGTCCATCGGCGCCTCACGCAACCGCTCGCGTGTGCGCCGCACGATGTCAGCGAGGACTCCTGTCACGCGACACTCCTCGATGCGGCAATCAGCTCCTCGAGCTTCGCCATCGCTTTGCCGCTCACGATCGCTTGCCGCGCCGCTGATACTCCGTCGCGAATCGATTCGGCTGCGCCCGCGACGTACAGCGCCGCGCCGGCATTGAGCGCGACGATGTCCTGCGCGGCGCCCTTCTCTCCATTGAGAATCGATCGCGCGATCGCGGCGTTCCTTTTCGGATCGCCGCCGGCGATCCCTTCGATCGGATGAATCTCCTCGGGACTGAACTCGTACGAGCGCAGCGTGCCGCCGCGCACCTCGCAGACATGTGTCGGCGCCGAGACCGAGATCTCGTCGAGGCCATCGCGGCTGTGCACCACGAGCGCATGCTCGGCGCCGAGCGCGAGCAACACATTCGCCACTGTCTCGACGAGGTGGTCGCCGTACACGCCCAGAACCTGCCGGCGAGCAAACGCGGGGTTGGTCAGCGGTCCAAGGATGTTGAAGATCGTGCGGACGCCGAGCTCGCGGCGCACGCCGGCGACGGCGCTCATCGCCGGATGGAGCTTCGGCGCGAAGAGAAACGCGATACCCGTCCGGCGCAGCACTTCCGACATGCGCGGCGCATCGAGATCGATGTTCACGCCGAGCTCGGAGAGAAGATCGGCGCTGCCGCACGATGACGACACGGCGCGGTTGCCGTGCTTCGCCACGTGCGCGCCCGCCGCGGCCGCGACAATCGCCGCCACAGTCGAAATGTTGAACGTGCCGCGGCCGTCGCCGCCGGTGCCGCACGTGTCGACGAGATTTTCGCGATCGACATCGAGAGGTGTCACGCGCTCGCGCATCGCCATCGCCGCGCCGGCGATCTCGTCGGCGGTCTCCCCTTTCATCCGCAGTGCGATCAGCAGCGCGCTCTTCTGCACGTCGGAGGTCTTCCCATCCATCACGCTGCAGAAGACCTCGTACATCGAGTCGCGGTCGAGATTCTCGCCGGCTACCACGCGGCGGATCGCTGCGGCGATCATCGCGTCACCTCCAGGATGTTGCGGACGAGCTGGTCGCCGCAGCCGGTCCCGAACGACTCGGGATGAAACTGGATTCCGTACAGCGGCCGCTCGCGATGCGAGATGGCCATGATCACACCGTCGTCGGTTTTCGCGTCGATGAGAAGCGAATCGGGCAGCGAGTCCGGCTCGACGACGAGCGAGTGGTATCGCGCGCTCTCCATCGGATTGGGACACTTCGCGAAGAGCCGCTCGCCGCGATGCCGCACCGCCGTCACCTTGCCATGCACCGGCAGTCCGCCGCGGACGATGCGCGCGCCGAACGCCTCGCCGATCGCCTGATGCCCGAGACAGACGCCGAGGAGCGGAATGGAGGTGTCAGCGCGAATGAGCTCGACGATGCGGCCGGCGCGCGACGGCGTGCCCGGACCGGGCGAGATGACGATCGCGCGAGGCCGTCGCGCCAGCAGCTCATCGGGATCGAACGCGTCGTTGCGCACGACGATGACGGCGCGGCCGTCGAGCCGTTCGATCTGCTGCACCAGGTTGTAAGTGAAGGAGTCGTAGTTGTCGACGACGATGAGCGGCCTATCGGCCGAGCCAAAGACGCGAGTCGCTGGCGACGGACGACTCGTTCTCCAGGAGGGTAGTCATGGCGAGGCGAAGGATAGCATAACGTGTAGACTTGAATCTGCCGATGCGCCACTCGATCGCGATTCTCTGCATCGGCGTCGTGTTGTTCGCGACGCTGCTTCCTTTCGGGCCAGCTCTCCTGTGCATAACACTTGAGAGTCAGTCCTCGGTTCTGGATCTTCGCGCCTCGGTTGCCACTCCCACAACCGAGGACCGAGGACCGAGGACCGAGGACATATCGGCCACCCTCCTCCGCGGCCCTCCCGCCCTCCCCGCCTAAGAGCCATCGGCTATTTCGCGTGGAGGAACCGTGCAGCTCAAAGAGTGGATCGGGCATCTACTGGTGTATGTCGTCTTGGAAATCGGCGCGCTTTGCGGCGTGCCGATGAATCCACGAAAGATCGAAGAGATCATGCAGGTCACGAATCGGACCAAGGTGCAGCACGTCGTCCGGAGCGAGACCGATGACGGCGACGACCTCGCCGCTCAACGGCGCGCTTCGCTGCTGCGATAAACGCGCACCTCGGCTTTCTCGAGAGTCACCATCCCGGCCTCGATCTCCGGCTCGATCCGCGTGAGAAATGATTCGAGATGCTCGCGCGTGTCCACGATCTCGATCACGATCGGCAAATCCTCGGAGAGTCGCTCGATCTTGAACGTATGGATCACGCGGCTGTTCGCGCCGAACCCCATCATGCCGCGCAGGACCGTCGCGCCGGCGAGGCCTTCGGCGCGCGCCTGACTGACGATCCATTCGTACAGCGGCTGGCCGCGATGCTTGTCGCTCTCGCCGATGAAGATGCGCAACAGGTAACCGTCTCGTTCGAGGACCATCTTCGTTATCTCCAGATCGCGAACGCGATCGCGCGACCGAGCCACACCGCGCCGAGACACAGCACGATGTGCGCGCCGATGTTGGCGATCGCCGCAAGGTTTTCTGACTGACGCAAAAGCATGATCGTTTCGTTCCCGAACGCCGAGAACGTCGTGAAGCCGCCGAGGATGCCGACGAATGTGAAGAGACGTGCGTCGGCGCGAAAGAGGCCGTGATTCTCCGCCAGCTCGGACAGGAAACCGATCGTGAAGCAGCCGAGGATGTTGACGATGAGGGTTCCGATCGGAAACGACGAGTTCCTGCTGAGCTGTTGGGCGTATCCGCTCAGCAGATAACGGAGAACAGCTCCGAGCGAGCCTCCAAGTGCGACAAGGGCGAAACGCAGGGGGTCATTGAGGATACCACGCCCCGTAGAGAGCACAATTGGGGATGGTAGGCTGTAAGAAAATCGGGTCGTAGGTCGTGGGTCGTGGGTATCGGGGGCTTTCCGCCTGAATGCCCCCGGTACCTACGACCTACGACCGACGAGCTGAGGAGATCAATGTGTCCATCGGTATCTTCGTTTTGATCGCGATCGCCATCGTCCTGGCCGCCCTCTCCGGCTGGCTCCTCGGACGTCGGGCGGCGGAGTCGCAGTACGACAATGAACAGAGTCGCGCGATCACCGATCGCGCCGGCCTCGTGGCTTCCGAAGCGCGCATGCGCGAGTTGAGCGGGGAGATCGCGCGCCTCAACACACTGCTCGATAGCGCGCGCGGCGAAATCACCCAGTCGCGCCAGTCCGAAGCTGCCGCACGCGCGACGCTGGAGAGCGAGCGCACCGCGACAGAAGAAAAGCTGGCCGTGCTCCGCAGCGCCGAAGAGCAGATGAAGAACACATTCGCCGCGCTCTCGTCCGCAGCACTGCAGAACAACAGCGAAGCATTTCTCCGACTCGCCAACGAGATCCTCGGCAAGCATTCGGAAGGGGCGACAAAGGATTTCGCCACGCGACAGAAGGCGATCGACGAGATGGTCAGGCCGGTTGCCGAGACGCTCACGAAGATGGAGAGCGTGCTCCAGCAGGTCCAGACCGATCGCGTGAAGACCGAAGCGACGATCCAGGAGCAGTTCGCACAGCTCCGCGACGTCAATGCGCAGCTTCGCTCAGAGACGACGAATCTCGTGAACGCATTGAGGACGCCGCACGTGCGCGGCCGATGGGGTGAGATCCAGCTCCGGCGCGTCGTTGAGATCGCCGGAATGGTTCAGTACTGCGACTTCGAAGAGCAGCCGCAGACCGAGGAGAATGGCCGGCTCCGGCCCGATCTGCGAGTGAATCTGCCGGGTGGAAAGCTCGTCGTCGTCGACGCCAAAGTGCCGCTCCAGGCTTACCTTGCCGCGCTCGACGCGAAGGACGACGTCGTGCGCGCCGCATTCCTCGACGACCATGCGCGCCAGGTGCGCGACCACATGACGAAGCTCAGCAGCAAGAGCTATTGGGAGCAGTTCAACGCGACGCCGGAGTTCGTGGTCATGTTCCTCCCGGGCGAATCATTTTTCAGCGCGGCGCTCGAAGCCGATCCGGCTCTCATCGAGTTCGGCGTCGAGCAGAAAGTGATTCCGGCGAGCCCGACGACGCTCATCGCGCTGCTGCGCGCCGTCGCGTATGGCTGGCGGCAGGAGCAGATCGCCGAGAACGCGCAGAAGATCAGCAGGCTGGGAAAAGATCTCTACGAGCGGATCGGCAACGTGCTCGAGCACATCATGACGGTCGGCCAGTCGCTCGACAAGAGCGTGCAGGCGTACAACCGCGCGGTCGCGTCGATCGAGGCGCGCCTCGTCGTCTCCGCGCGAAAACTGCGCGAGCTGTCGGTCACCGACGCGGAGGTGCCGGAGCTGCCGCGCATCGAAATCGTTAGCCGGAAGTTCGAACCGACCGACCTGTTGCCGCAGCAGACCAGCCTTCTCGTCGAACCGGAGCAGCCGCCGGTGGAGACGTTGGTGGATTAGGGGTCGTGGGTCGTAGGTCGTAGGTACCGGGGGCCTTTTCGCCTGAACGCCCCCGACACCTACGACCTACGACCTAATACCTCAATCACTCTTCCCACATCCGACTCATCGTTATAGAAGTGCGGCGCAAACCGCAACATCCCCTCCCGCGGGGCGCAGACGACGCCGTTTTCTTCGAGCAGGCGATGCAATCGCAGCAGCGTATTCGTCTCTACAACCGGTGGAATCGCGGCGACGATGCCGGAGCGGATCGGACGCGGCGTGCCGAGACGGTAGCCGATGCGTTCGAGCTCGTCGGCGAGGAGCGTGGCGATCCGCTTCACCTCTGCCGAGATCGCGACGATGCCGAGCTCCTGGAGCAACTCGATCGCGGCGCGCACACCGTAAATACCGTTCGTGTTCAGTGAGCCGGCTTCGAAGCGGCGCGAGTCGGGCAACAGATCGGTCGAGCAGTTGATGAACTTTCCGCGCCTCTCGATGTTTGACCAGCCGTTTTCGAGCACGTCGAGCTTGTCGCGATGCTCCGCGGCGACGTAAAAGGTCGCTGCCCCTTCCGGTCCGCAGAGCCACTTGTGTGCGTCGGCTGCGAGAAACGCGATCTTCGATCGGCGGACATCGATCGGAATCGCGCCGAGGCTCTGGATGGCGTCGACGCAGAAGAGCACATCGCTGCGGGCGCACAGCTCGCCGATCGCATCGAGATCGGGAGTGAATCCATTGTGAAATGCGGTCGATGAGACCGTGACGATGCGCGTATTCGCGTCGATGAGTTTTGCCATGTCGTCGATCGTGTACGCGCCGTCGCGGCTCTCCACGACACGCAGCTCCACACCGCGGCGCGCGAGGTTCTTCCACGGCGCGAAGTTCGACGGGAACTCGAGATCGGTCGTGATGACGTTGTCGCCAGGTTGCCAGCGAAATCCTTCCGCGACGAACGAGAGACCTTCCGACGTGTTCTTGAGAATCGCGATCTCATCGGGGCCGGCGTTGATCAGATGCGCCGCGGCCTGCCGCAGCAGCTCGTATTCGTGATACCACTCGCGCCAGTGCAGCGCGCCGAACTCGCGCTGATCGCGCGCGTGCCGCTCCATCGCCTCATACGCGCGTGTCGACAGTGGACCGACCGCGGCGTGGTTCATGTACACCACATTGCGGGTCACCGGAAAGAGCTCGCGAACCTGCGCTTTGTTCACACGTACATTATCGAAGGATGAACTACGAACTGCTCGTCGCCGTGATCGGCGCCATCTGGGTGGGATCCGAGATCGTCCTCGCCGCCCTGCGTCATTCGCGCCGCGGTGAATCGGAACGTCACGACCGGCTCTCCATCATCCTGCTCTGGATCTTCATCACCGCCTCTGTGTTTCTCGCGGCTGTGCTGCGCGGTGTTCGAGCGGCACACATGCGCGGTGGTGCGACGACATTCTTGATCGGAGTCGCACTCATCGTCCTCGGCCTGGCCATACGCTGGACGGCTGTCGTGACTCTGTGGCGCTATTTCACGGTCGACGTCTCGATTCGCCGCGATCACCGCGTCATTCACCACGGCATTTACCGCATCATTCGTCATCCCGCTTACCTCGGCTCTCTAATCTCATTCATCGGGCTCGGGGTGACGTTCATGAACTGGCTCAGCCTGGCCGCGATCGTGATCGGCACGCTGATCGTCTTCTCTTATCGCATCGCGGTCGAGGAGCGAGCGCTCGTCACCGCCCTCGGCGACGAATATCGCGCGTATGCGGCGAGAACGAAGCGGCTGATCCCGGGCGTGTACTAGGATTCCCGAAGTGCTGCTAGCATATTGCTATCATGGCGAAAGTCCTGATTAGAAATCTCGATGAGCGCATCGTCAACCGTCTCAAGAAGCGCGCGCGCCGGAATGAGCGGTCTCTCCAGGCTGAGTTACAGACCATCATCAAACGGGCCGCGTTAGCCGACGTCGTTGAAGGTCGCGCGCTCGCTGCTCGCGTTCGGCGCAAGCTCAGTGATCGCAAACATTCCGATAGCTCTACGCTCATCGCTGACGATCGGCGTCGATGAAGAGGTTCGTCCTTGACGCCAGCGTGGCGATCAAGTGGTTCGTACCTGAGGTGCACTCGGTTGCGGCGATCCGATTGCTCGACGAAGCGGTGCACCTGTCTGCTCCCGATCTGATCGCTCCGGAGATCGGAAACACGCTGTGGAAAAAGATTCGTCGAAACGAGATCACGAGAGGTGAAGCCTCCGAGATCATCATGGCGTTCGCCATCATTCCTGTCGAAGTCTATTCGTCGGCTGCGCTGCTACCAGCGGCGGTGGAGCTCGCAATGGAGCTCGATCGCAGTGTGTACGACAGCCTTTACCTGGCCTTGGCGGTCGCACAGGATTGTGAGTTGGTCACGGCTGACCGGAGATTTCATTCGGTCGTGAGCGGAAGCTCCTTTGCGTCGCAGATCCGGTGGATCGAAGATGAGCTCTAGCGTTGTTATAATAGTCGTTAGTCGTTAGCCGTTGGTCCTTAGAAGGACGAACGACTAAGGACTAAGGACCAACGACTAATACCCTCCGAGTTGCGCGATGTACGCGTCGTAGTTCCGCCGCATCTCATCGAGCGAGTCGCCGCCGAATTTCTCGCGCATGGCATCGGCCAGTGCGATGGCGAGCATCGCCTCGCAGACAACGCCGCATGCGGCGATCGCCGTGACGTCGCTGCGCTCCCACTGCGAGCGATGCTCCTGCCGGGTCTCGATGTCGACCGATGGAAGACCGCGGCGGAGAGTGGAGATCGGCTTCATGAAGGCGCGGACGATGACGTCCTGACCGTTGGTGACGCCTCCCTCGAGCCCTCCGGCACGATTCGTCCGGCGGTGATATCGCTGGCGCTCATCGAAATAGATCGCGTCGTGCACCTCGGATCCGATGCGGCGCGACGCGGCGATGCCGTCGCCGATCGCCATCGCCTTCACTGCATGAATCGAGAGGATCGCCTGCGCGATGCGGCCGTCGAGTTTTTCGTTCCATTGAACGTAACTGCCGAGTCCAACCGGGACGCCGTGTGCCGCGGCGACGATCGCGCCGCCGAGGGTCTCGCCGGCGTCGCGTGCGGCATTGACGGCGTCGACCATTGCCGCCTCATGATCGCGATCGATCGCGCGCAGCGGTGATTCTTCGTCGACCGACTCGAGCTGCTTCCACGTCACTTCCGCTTCGGGATCGCCCGCTGAGCCGACGGCGAGAACGCCGGAGCGAATCTCGATCTGGAAGGCGCGCAGAAGCGCCTTGGCGATCGCGCCGGCGGCGACGCGTGACGCGGTCTCGCGGGCCGAGGCTCGCTCGAGGATGTCGCGCAGATCATGGCGGTTGTACTTCATCCCGCCGGCGAGATCGGCATGACCCGGCCGCGGCGCGTGCACGCGGCGCTTCTCCGCCTCCTCCGCGTTCACATTCCACGGCTCCATCGCTCCGTTCCAGTTCTCGAAATCGGCGTTGCGGATGACGATTGAGATCGGCGATCCGAGCGTCTCACCTCCGCGCAGCCCACCCACGATCTCCGCCTCGTCGTGCTCGATCTTCATCCGCCCACCCCGCCCGTATCCATGCTGACGTCGCGCGAGATCGCGATTGATGCGCTCGCGATCGAGCCGCACACCCGCCGGCATGCCCGTGACGATGATCGCGAGTTGCGGACCGTGAGACTCGCCGGCGGATGTAAACGTGAAGTGAGACATCGCGTCGAGTGTATAGCTTTCTTAATTCTGAATTCGCTTTTGAAATGAATTAGAACGCAGCCCGAAGAATTCAGAATTGAGAAAGGCTAGACTCGTCACAATGTACCCAACCTTGATCAAAATCGGCTCGTTCGAGATCACCACGTTCGGGCTGATGATGTTCATCGCCTTCGTCGCCTCCGGCTGGGTGCTCGCGCGCCAGTTGCGTCGGTACGGAATCGACGACGACGTCGCGTCGTCGATGGTCATGGCCGCGGCCATCGGCGGAATTGCCGGCGCGAAGATCTATTACGCCATTCTCTTCCGCGACTGGCACCTGCTCTTCGAGCGCGCGGGGCTGGTCTGGTACGGCGGCATGATCGGCGGGGCGGCGGCGGTGTCGTGGGTCATCGCGCGCCGGCGCGTCGATTTCCTGACCGCGGCCGATGCGACCGCTCCGGCCGCCGCGATCGGTTACTGCCTGGGCCGCATCGGATGCTTTCTCGTCGGCGACGACTATGGCGCGCCGACGAATTCGTGGATCGGCATCGCCTTTCCGAAGGGCGCGCCGCCGACTACCGCGGAAGAGCTGCGCAAATTCGGCGCACACGTCGACTCGTCGATTCCGCCCGATCAGGTCCTGCGCGTTCATCCGACGCAGCTCTACGAATCGACCGCCGCGCTCGTGATGTTCCTGATCCTGCTTCGCTACAACAGCCGTCCCCATGCGCGCGGCCGCGCCGCTGGACTGTTTCTCATTCTCCTCGGCACCGAGCGATTCCTCGTCGAGATCGTGCGCGCGAAGGACGATCGCTTTCTCGGACCGTTCACGATCGCGCAACTCATCAGCGTGATTGCCGTCATCGTCGGCACGACGCTGATCGCCCGCGCTAGGCAGTTTTCTCGAGAGCCGCTTTCTGATCTGAGATGAAGCGGAAGACGTCGACCTTCCCTTTGGCGTCGAGATGCTGCGAGACCTCGAACAGTTGCACCGACAGCAGCGTGTTCAGCCCTTCGTCGAGCACGGTCTTACGCCGCTCGACCGGTAGCTCGGAGATGTTGGCGATGAGCATGTTCTCGTCGAAGCGGCCATCCTGATCGAAGAAGACGCCGGTCCACAGCTCGTCGGTTTCGGAGTTCTGCAACGTGGTCATGAAGATGTCACGGGCCGGTTCCTCGCCGACGGCTTTGCTCAACGCTTTGAAGAGGCGTCCAAACATGCCGTTGTAGGCGGAGATGATCTTCAGCAGCTCCGGCGAGTCCTCAACGTCGAGGAACACCGGCTTGACCGCTTTCTCCTCGGGCGCCTCTTCGATGAGGCGGGCAGAGAGCAGTTGGAAGACGATTCGGGTGACTTCGAACTCGGTGAGCTCCGACTTGCGGATGAGATCGCGCACGGTGAGCTGCCCGTCGATCATGTTGTAGATCTCGATCTCCGCTTCGTTCATGTCGAGCTCGGCGAAGTCGGGCTGTCCACCGGGCACCTTCATGAAGACCACGTCCGGCGATGTGATCTTCTCGCGGATGCGCAATGTCTCATCGATGCGCCGCACGCCCTCCATGATCACCGTCGACGCGTTGAGCTGCAGCACGATGCGCTCCGATGACAGCTCTTCGGTGCTCTCGTAAAAGGCGAACGTTCCTTCGTTCCAGTGGAAGAGCGAGTAGATGATCTCCAGCGCCTGATTCTTCACGCCCCACCAGAGGTCCTTCGGCGAGATCACGCCCATCTGCACGAGGATCTTTCCGTGGCGCATGGTCGGTGTGATCTTCTTCCGCGACTCCTCGTACTGCTCCCGTGTGATCTTGCCGTTATTTAGAAGGAAAAGACCGAGGGAGTGTTCGGGAGAGTTGGATTGGGCGAAGACGATTTCGCCGTCCTTCCAGATCATCGTGCGCTCGAGCTGCTCGTGTCGCAGGGCGAGCTTCCCGCTGCCGCGGATCATGGAGATGAAGCTCAGCACGTCCGGCAACTGAATGCGCGATAGATCGCCTTCGAGGGCGGGCTTCGGAGGCATTGGACGAGAGAAAGATGACAGGGAATGGTTGTGCGATCAAGTGTAGCGGCGGGCTTCAGCCCGCCGACGGCGCACTGAAGTGCGCCGCTCCACGGGCGCAGCGAGGTACGAGCTCGCGCAATAACGCCATCACGCGCTCCACCTCCTCCTCCTTCGTAAACCGGCTCATCGAGAACCTGATGGTGCTCTTGGCCTCTTCCGGGGGGAGTCCCATCGCCAGAAGGACGGCGCTCGGCTCGACGCGGCCGGAGGAGCATGCCGATCCGGTCGACACCGCCGCGCCACTCAAATCGAGGGCGATGACGAGCCCTTCGGCATCGACGCCGGCGAATGTGGCGCTCGTCGTGGTCGGGACGCGCGTTGCCGTGGCGCCGTTGATGGTGACGTCGAAGGCTGTGCGTAAGTCCGACTCGAAGCGATCGCGCAAGGCTGCGATCCGCGGTCGCCAGGAACCGTCCGCAGCGATCGCGGCCGCCGCGCCAAAGGCAGCGGCCAAAGGAACATTCTCGGTTCCGGCGCGACGCCGCCGCTCCTGCGCGCCGCCGACGATGTGCGCATTCAGCGTCAGACCGCGCCGGACGTAGAGCGCGCCGATGCCTTTCGGCGCATGCATCTTGTGGGCGGAGATCGAGAGCGTGTCGCAGTCGAGTGCGTTCACATCGACATCGATCTTGCCCATGGCCTGTACAGCATCGCAATGAAAGTGAATGCCGCGCTCCCGGCAGGCCCGCGCGATCTCAGGCACCGGCTGAATCACGCCCGTCTCGTTATTCGCGAGCATGACGGTGACGAGACGCGTGTCGCTCTCGATTGCATCGATGACGTCCGACGGCGCAACCGCGCCACTGCGCGACGGCGCCACTCGCGTCACCCGATTCCCGCGCCGCTCGAGCTCCTTCACCGCCTCGGCGACCGATGGATGTTCGATCGACGTTGTGACAATGTGATGACGACGTTCATGCGTCACCGCCCCGAAAATCGCCGCATTGTTAGACTCGGTCCCGCCGCTGGTGAAGACCACGTCTCGCGCGGTGGCGCCGATGAGCCGCGCCACCGACTCGCGCGCGTCCTCGATCACCTGCCGCGCTCGCTGCCCTTCTTTATGAATGCTGGACGCGTTACCGTAGACATCGCGCAACGACTCCGAAAGGACGTCGAGGACGTCTGGATGGATCGCCGTCGTGGCGTTGTTGTCGAGGTAGATACGTTGCATCAAATTTGCCCCGGAAGGATCTCCATGAAGAGAAGCGCGTTCGCCGCTGTCTTCGCCGTTCTGTTCAGTGTCAGCAACATTGTCGCTCAGAGCAGCAATCCACCCTCTACCCCCGACTCCGTCCGGGACGACAAGGCGAAGCCGGCCCAGCAGGACCCCGGCACGCGCAAGCTCTCCCGCCGCGAACGCAAGGATCGGATGAGCAAGCTGCCGGAGAAGTATCGGCAGTTTCTCGAGGATGTCGAGCCGATCATCCTCCCGAACGAGGTCGACACCTTCCTGATTCTCGAGACCGACGCGCAGCGCGACATCTACATCAACGACTTCTGGAAGCGCCGCGACGCCGCGCAAGGCACCACCAACCACGCCTTCAGAGACCTCTATTACGAGCGCCTCGAGACCGCTAAGTCGCAGTACAAGCAGGCCTCATGCGACCGCGCGCGCACGTATCTGCTCTACGGCGAGCCGATGGAAGTGCTGAAGATCGACTGCGACCGGCTGCTGCAGCCGATCGAGATCTGGCACTACTTCTACATCCCGAGCATCAGCCATCACGTGCGGCTTCTGTTCTACATCCCGCGTATGGGCAACGACTACAAGCTGTTTCGCCCGATGGGCGACAACATGACCGATCTGGCCGAGCTGGTTTCGCAGGAAGCGATGGGCGGTGCGATCAACGCTGATGCGGCGGTCCAGAAGGTGTTCTTCCAATCAGAATTTCAAGGCTCGTTTCTCAGCAAGATCGAGACGCAGTGCAAGAACGGCGATGAGATTCTGCGCGCGATCAGCGCCAGCCAGCAGAATCGCACGCTGCTGCTCAACGTCTTCGATCCGCCGAAGGTCAACGACGAGGACGTCAAGAGAATCCTGCGCTCGGTCGTGATCGCGACCCCGAACGCGCCGAAGCTCGCCGCCGACTTCGCCGTGAAGTTTCCGGCCAAGCAGGGTGCGAAGACCGACGCGGAGATCACCGTTTCGGTGCCGCGCTCGCAGGTCGTGTTGAAGGACGTTGGCGGCGTGAAGCTCTACAGTCTGGATGTCACCGGCGAGGTCCTTCGTGAGGGTCAGCTTTATGAGAACTATCGGTACCGTTACGACTATCCCGCCGATGTGAAGGACGAAAAGCTTCCGGTCGTGATCGATCGCTTCCTCCGTCCCGCTGAATACCAGTCGCGGATCAAAGTCACCGACGTCAATTCCGGCGCCGAAGCGATCCTCGAGAACGCCGTCACCGTGCCGGAGCTGTTCGACACACCCGAGCAGCAGAAGGCCAAAGAAGCCGGCGAGAAGACGATCGCTCAGCTCAAGGAAGACGTGCAGTCGAACGAGACGAAGTTGCGCATCGTGCCGTTCGCCGATGAGTTGCTGAGCGGCATTCAAAAGATCGAAACGCTCGCCGTCGGCGACAACATCAAAGCGGTCGTGTTCTACCTCGACGGCAAAAAAGTGGCGATCAAGCGACAGCCGCCGTTCACACTCGATCTCGATTTCGGCAGCGTCCCGCAGGTACACAAGGTCCGCGTCGTCGCTGTCGATGAGAAGGGGACGGCCGTAGCGGGCGACGACGTCGCGGTCAATACTGGCAACGATCCCTTCCGCGTGCGCATCGTGTCGCCGCGCATCGGCAACGTGAAGGGACGCACGCGGGTCGAAGTCGCAGTGAAAGTGCCGGAGGGAAAGAGCGTCGGAGCGGTGCAGCTCTATCTCAATGAGACGCCGATGGCCACGCTCTACGACGCGCCGTATGTATCGACGGTGAACATCCCCGCGACGCAGAGCGTCGGGTATCTCCGCGCCGTCGCCACGCTGAAAGACGATCCGACGCCGCCGGTCGAGGACGTCGTGATGATCAACACGCCCGCCTACATGGAAACGGTCGACGTTCATCTCATCGAGCTGCCTACGACCGTTCTCGTCAGCGGTCATCCGAAGACGGATCTCGGCGAGGCGTCGTTCAAGGTCTTCGATGAAGGGAAGCCGGTGAAGATCTCGAAGTTCGAGTATGTGAAGAATCTGCCGCTCTCGCTCGGTCTCGCCATCGATACGTCGGGCTCGATGCAGCCTCGCATGCAGGAGGCGCAGAAGGCCGGCGCGCAATTCTTCCAGAACGTGTTGAAGGCCGGCGACAAGGCGTTCGTCGTCAGTTTCGACACGCAGCCACAGCTCATTCAGAAATGGTCGCCGCGACTCTCGGACCTGAATGCCGGTCTGGCCAAGTTGCGCGCCGAGGAGTACACCGCGCTTTACGATGCAGTGGTCTTCTCGCTCTACAACTTCCTCGGCGTGAAAGGGCAGAAGGCGCTCGTCCTCATCACCGACGGCAAAGACACAGTCTCGAAGTTCTCGTACGATCAGGCGCTCGAGTACTCGCGGCGCGCGGCGGTGCCGATCTACGGCATCGGTATCGGCATCAAGAGCAGCGAGATCGATGTGCGCTACAAGTTCGGGAAGTTCTGCACCGAGACCGGCGGCAACGTCTATTACATCGATCGCGCCGAAGAGCTCGGACGCATCTACACCGACATCCAGAACGAGCTCCGCTCGCAGTACGTCCTCGGCTTCTATCCGCCCGACGGCGTGAAGCCCGGCAGCAAGTGGCGCGAAGTAACCGTGCAGGTCAGCGAGGGAAGGGCCAAGACGATTCGGGGCTACTACCCGTAATTCACAACCCTTCTCCCTCCGGGAGAAGGTGGCCGAAGGCCGGATGAGGGGTGTGCCGCTCGCCCCCTCACCCGGCGCTTCGCGCCACCCTCTCCCGTCGGGAGAGGGAACTGCGTTACTTCACCGGATTTCCGTCCGCGTCGACGAAGCGGATCTCGCCGAGGTTCAGGTCGCGGATGCCGCTCTCGATCTTCGAGCGGTCGCCGACAATCACCCAGACGAGGTTCTGCGGCTTGACGACTTCTGTCGCGGCCGCGTTCATGTCGTTGAGTGTCATCGCCTTCACCTTGCCGGCAAATGTGTCGTAGTAGTCGGCGGCGAGGTGATACTGCACGAGGTCGCGAATCGCGCCGCTGACCTGATTCGCCGTCTCCCACTGTCCCGGAAGTCGTAACGCCAGGCGCGCTTTCGCGTTCGCCATCTCCTCAGTGGTGACCAGACGATCCTTCGTGATGTCGCGCAGCTCCTTCGCGACTTCGACAATCGATTCCTTCGTCTTGTCGGTCTGCACCGGCGCGTAAGCGATGAACATCCTCTGCCCGCGCGCGTTCGGTAGGCCACTGCCCGATCCATATGACCAATGCTTGTCCTCGCGAAGGTTCATGTTGAGACGCGACACGAACGCGCCGCCGAGAACGGTGTTCATCGTGGTAATGGCGATGTCCTCCGGGACCGACTTCGGCGGCGCCACAACGCCGGCGATGATGACCGACTGCAATGCGCCCGGCTTGTCGATCATGTAGACGACCGGCTTTGCGTTGATCGCCACGGTGTTGATGTTCTTCTTCGGCACGTTGCCCGACTTCCATGACGCGAAGAGCGTCTCGAGCTTCGGCTGGATCTCGGCGAGCGTGGTGTCGCCGACGACCACCATCGTCGCGTTGTTCGGCTTGAACCACGTCTGATGGAACTTCACGAGATCGTCGCGCACGATCTTCGCGACCGATTGTTCCGTACCGGTGCCGGTAAAGGGATTGCCATACGCATGTCCGGCGCCGTAGATGAAACGCGGCATGACGCGCAACGCCATGCTGAACGGCGATGTCTTCTCGCGCTGGATCGTGGCGATCTGCAACTTCTGCAAACGTGCGAAGTCGGTCTGGCGGAACGAGGGACTGAGGATCACTTCGGAGTAGAGCTTGAGCGACGGATCGAGCTCTGTCGTGAGCGCGGAGAGATCGACGAACGAGCTGTCGACCGTCGAGCCTGTCGTGAGATTGGCGCCGAGGCGCGCGAGCTCTGTGCTGATTTGAAGGGCGTCTCTTCCCGGCGTCCCCTCGTCGAGCATATCGAGGGCAAGTGCCGCGGTTCCTGGCGTCGCAAACTGATCGCCGGCGTAGCCGGCGTCGACGATGAGGCTGAAGTTCACGGTCGGAACCGCGTGACGCTCGGTGACGATGAGATCCATTCCGTTCGACAGCCTCGCGCGCTTGAGCTCCGCGAATTTCGGCGCCGCGGGCTCGCCGGGCGTCGGCAACTTGGAGCGATCGGCTCCCTGCGCGGCCGGCACGTAGTTCGGGAACGGCAGGATCGTCAGCGTGTAGACGCCGTCGGTCAACCACTCCTTGCCGGAGCGCTGCAGGTCCGCCGCGGTCGCGCTCACGACCCAATTCAGGGTCTTCTTGTAGGCATCGGGGCTCCCGCCGTAAACCTGCGAGCGCGCCAGGATGTCGGATTTGCCCTCGAATCCGCCGATGCGCTCGGCGCCGCGGATGAATCGCGCCAGATGCTGCGTGCGCACGCGGTTCACCTCATCATCGGTCGGCCCATCTTTGAGAACCTTCGCCACCTCTTCGTCGATGGCGTTCTCCACTTTGATGATGTCTTCGCCCGACTTGCCGGTTGCCTGAATGATGAAGAGACTGCCGATCTCGCGCGAGTCGATGAACGCGCCGACGGTCGTCGCCGTCTGATCGTCGTACACGAGCCGTTTGTACAGCCGCGAAGCCTTGTCGCCGACGAGGACGTCGGACAGCAGGTCCAGATAAGCGTTGTCAGCGGTTCCGGTGCGCGGAATGTTCCACACTTTGTACACGCGCGGCTGCGGCACGTGATCCTGCGCCGTCTGGCGCTGGGAACCGGTTCGCTTCGCGGTCCACGACTCGAAATGCGCGACGGGTGGGCCGGGCGGGATGTCGCCGAAATACTTCTCCACTTTCTGCTTCGCCACTTCCGGCGTGATGTCGCCGGCGACGACCACGACCGCGTTCGACGGGCCGTAGTACGTCTTGAACCACTCCTTCACATCATCGAGCGACGCGGCGTTGAGATCCTCCATCGAGCCGATGACCGTGTGCGCGTACGGATGTTCGGCCGGGAACACGGCTTTCGTGATCAGCTCCTCGCTGATCGCGTACGGCTCGTTCTCCCCCTGACGCTTCTCGTTCTGCACGACACCGCGCTGTTCGTCGAGCCTGGCCTTGTCGATGACTCCGACGAGATGGCCCATGCGATCCGACTCGAGCCACAGGATCAGATCGAGCGCGGGGATCGGAACGTTCTGAAAGTAATTGGTGCGGTCCTCGTTTGTCGTGCCGTTGAGGTTTGTCGCGCCGACCTTCTCAACCGCTTTGAAATAGTCGGTGTTGAAGTGCTCACTCCCGTTGAACATCAGATGTTCGAAGAGGTGAGCGAATCCGGTCTTCCCGGCCTTCTCGTTCTTCGAGCCGACGTGGTACCAGACGTTGACCGCGACGATCGGCGCCTTGTGATCCTCGTGCACGATCAGCGTCAGGCCGTTGCCCAGTGTGAACTTCTGATACGGGATATCGATTTGCGGCGCCTTCGCGGCGAACGCGATCGTGGCGATGAGCAGACAAACGATGACTGCAATGCAGCGCACTGGTTGCATCAAGCCTCCTTGTTTTGCGGCAGGAAAAGATATCAGGGGTCGTCGGTCGTGGGTGGTGGGTCGTAGGTCGTAGGTCGTAGGTACCGGGGGCCTTTCGCCCTGAGGCCCCCGATACCTACGACCTACGACCCACCACCCTGCTTCCGCGACCTACGACCCACCACCCATCTTCCGCGCCTGTGCCGCCCGCTCGCGCTCCGCGGCGCGCTCGGCGCGGCGCTGATTCGCCTCGTCTTTGAGCCGCTGACCGATCGCTGAGCCGGTCGTGGTCGTGGCCAGTCCGCCTTCCGCCGTCTCGCGCAGTCCTCGAGGAAGAGCGCGGCCGATGCGCACCATCGCTTCGACGATCTCGTCCATTGGAATCACCGACTCGACCCCCGCAAGCGCGAGCTGCGCGGCGGTGAGTCCGTGCACGGCGAAGAGCGCGTTGCGTTTGACGCAAGGGACTTCGACCAGACCGCCGACCGGATCGCAGACCAGTCCCAGCGTGTTCTTGAGCGCCATGGCCGCGGCGTGAATGCTCTGCCGCGTGTTGCCGCCCATCATGTAGGCGACGCCGGCCGCGCCCATCGACGACGCGACGCCGACTTCATTCTGGCAGCCGCCCGCCGCGCCGGAGATGCTCGCCGAGAGCGCGATGATCGAGCCGATGCCGCCGGCGACGACGAGCGCGCGAACGGTTTTTTCAGGATCGATGTGCCGCTCTTCCTCGAGCGCGAGAAACATTCCTGGCACCACGCCGCCCGCGCCGGCCGTCGGCGCCGCGACGATCACACCCATCCGCGAGTTCTCACCCATCACCGCAAGCGCATAGAGCTCCGCTTTGACCGTGAGCGGATCGAGGAACGTTTTTCCCGACTGAAACGCCTCGTTGAGCAGTCGCGCTTCGTTGCCGACGAGCTTTCCCATCGACAGCCCGCCGCCTTTGCCTCGCTCCACGCAATCGCGCATCACCGCGCGGCGCTTCCGCAGCGCCTCGAGGATCTGCTCCGCCGGAACCGCATGCTCCTGCTCGTCGGTCTCGAGAAAGACGTCGGCGAGGTCGCGGTCGTGGGCTAGCTCTTCGAGTTGTGCGAATGATTCGATCATGTTGCTACCAACCACCAACTACCTCACGGTATTCGATCCAAGTACCGTGCCTCACCCATATCCTTCAACGAAGAGATCCGCGAGATTGCCGCCTCCGACACCGGCGAGTCGACGTCGATCTCCATGAAGGCATCCTTGCCGCGTTGTTTGCGCGAGCAGTAGAGCGACGCGATGTTGATCCCCTCATCCGCGATGATCTGCGCCACCTCGGCGATCATGCCCGGCCGGTCGCGATAGAAGAGCAGCAGCGTCGGCGAGTCGCCTTTGAATCGCGTTTGAAATCCGTTGATCTTGAAGACCTCGATGACGCCGCCGCCGATCGACGATCCGACGATCTCGGCTTCGCGCGTTTTTCCCTTGATCTCGATGCGCACCGTGTTCGGATGCACGTCGCCCTGATCCTCTTCCGAGAATGTCACCTCGACTCCCATCTGCTCGGCGATCCGCAGCGCCTCGGGGATGCGCGGATCGTCGACGTTGAGACCGATGGCACCGCCGACGAGAGCGAAGTCGGAACCGTGACCGCGATACGTCGCCGCGAGCGGCGGATGAAGGAAGAACTTCACGTCGACCGGATCTTCGTCGAGGATCTCGTGTGCGACGCGACCCAGGCGCGCGGTTCCGGCGGTATGCGAGCTGGAAGGTCC